>CACWWI010000041.1 GCA_902764575.1 uncultured Coriobacteriaceae bacterium | reverse complement strand
TAGAGGCTCGCCTCGAAACCCGCTTCCGCAACGGCGGCGACCAGGGCCGAAGAATCGAAGCCATGCCCTTCCACCGTGGCGGCTTCCTCCTCCAAGCTCACCTGTGCACCGGTCACGCCCTCGACGCCCTCGAGCGCCTCCGTGACCTTGGCTACGCACTTCTCGCAGTGCATGCCCTTAACATCGAGCTTTACCGTCTCCTTCTTGCTGAACAAACTCATCGTTTCTCCTTTCCTTCTTCTCCAACATGATTCGGCGTTGCCTCGCGCTGCCGCGCCGTCTGGAGGCGGGGCGTAGCGAGGTCAAGCCAAAGGAGGAGCGAGATCCACTTTTTCGCCCGTACTTGGCGAAAAAGTTAGCTCGCGACGACGACGCGTCGAGCGTAGCCCCGCCTCCAGGCGGCGCGGCAGCGCGAGGCAACGCCGAATCACACTCCCTCCCATTTTGGTTTCCAGGCGCGTAGGCGCAGGGCGTTGGCCACCACGCAGATGCTGCTCAGGCTCATGGCCGCGGCGGCGATGTCGGGCGTGAGCGTGATGCCGAACGGGCTGAGCACGCCCGCCGCCACCGGAATGCAGATGACGTTGTAGAACAGCGCCCAGAACAGGTTCTGCTTGATGTTGCGCATGGTGGCACGCGACAACTGGATGCCGGCGGCCACGTCCATCAGGTCGTTGCGCACGAGCACCATGTCGGCGCTCTCGATGGCCACGTCGGTGCCCGCCCCGATGGCGATGCCCACGTCGGCGCGCGCGAGCGCCGGCGCGTCGTTCACGCCATCGCCCACCATGGCCACCTTGCCATCGCGCGCGAGCAGCTGCACCTGCGCGTCCTTACCGTCGGGCAGCACGCCTGCGACCACCTGGTCGACGCCCACCTGCTTCTGGATGGCCTGGGCCGTGCGCTCGTTGTCGCCCGTGAGCATGACGGTGCCCACGCCGAGCGCCTCGAGCTCGCGGATGGCCGCCGCGCTCGTGGGCTTCACCTGGTCGGCAATGGCGATTATCCCGAGCATCTGGCCTCCCCACGCAAAGAATAGCGGCGTCTTCCCCTCCAGCGCGAGCTGCTGCGCGCGTTCTTCCAACGCGCCCAAGTCGATGCCCTCGTCGCGCATGAGCTCCGCGTTGCCGCCGAGCGCCTCGGCGCCTTCCGTCTCGCCTGCAAGGCCGCGGCCCGCGATCTGGCGGAAGCCCTTGATGGGCAGCTGGTCGGAACCAACGGCCTCGGCATGCGCGCACACGGCGCGGGCCAGGGGGTGCTCGCTCGGCTTCTCCAAGCCGTACGCCAGCATGAGCAGGTCGCCCTCCTCGATGCCCTCGGCCGGGATGACATCGGTCACCTCGGGCTCGCCCTTCGTGATGGTGCCCGTCTTGTCGAGCACCACGGTGGCGACGTCGTGGGCGTTCTCCAGCGCCTCGGCGCTCTTGATGAGGATGCCCTGCTTGGCGCCGCGGCCCGTGCCCACCATGATGGCCGTGGGCGTGGCCAGGCCAAGCGCGCACGGGCAGCTGATGACGAGCACCGCGATGCCGTGCACGACGGCCTTCGAGACATCCATTCCCGAGATCACGAGCCAGACGACGAACACGACCACGGCGATGGCGATGACGACGGGCACGAACACCGAGCTGATGCGGTCGGCGAGCTTCTGGATGGGCGCCTTGGAGCTGGTGGCGTCGTCGACGAGACGGATGATGTGCGCGAGCGCCGTATCGTCGCCCACGCGCACCGCACGCATCTTGAAATAGCCGGCGGTGTTCACCGTGGCGCCGGTCACCTCGCTGCCGACGGGCTTGTCCACGGGGATGCTCTCGCCGGTGAGCGCCGACTCGTCTACGGTGCCGGACCCTTCTACCACCACGCCGTCCACCGGAACACCCTGCCCGGCGCGCACCGCCAGGACGTCCCCCGGCTGCACGCGCTCGACGGGTACCTCGGTCTCGGTGCCGCCGTCGCCTACGAGCGTTGCCGTCTTGGGCGCGAGGTCCATGAGCGCCGTGATGGCCTCAGTCGTGCGGCCCTTCGAGCGCGCCTCGAAGTACTTGCCCAAGGTGATGAGCGTCAAGATCATGCCCGCGCCCTCGAAATAGAGGTCCATGACCGCGGCGTGCGCCGCATGCAGGTCGCCTGCCCCGAGCGCTATGCCGGCATGGTACAGCTCGGCTACGCTGTATACGAGCGATGCGGTTGCGCCGAGCGCCACGAGCGTGTCCATGTTGGGCGCGCCGTGGGCAAGGCCCTTGAACCCGTTGCGGAAGAACTTGAAGTTGACGGCCGTGATGGGGATGACGAGCAGCAGCTGCGTGAGCCCGAACGTCATGGCGTTGGCGGGGCCCAGGAAGCACGCCGGCAGCGGCCATCCCCACATATACCCCATGTCGAGGTAGAACAGCGGGATGGCGAAGATGAAGCTGACGATCAGGCGCAGGCGCACCGATTTGGCCTCCTTCGCCGCCGCATTCTCCGGTGCGGTGCGCGTTGCGGCAGCCGGCGCGTTCGCCGATGCGCCCTCGGCCTGTTTCATGCGGGGCGTTGCGCCATAGCCCGCCTTGTCCACGGCGCTGCTGATGGCGTCGAGCGTTGCGGGGTTGCCGTCGTAGTCCACGTCCATAGAGTTCTTCAGAAGGTTCACGACTGCCTTCTGCACGCCGGGGACCCCAGATGTCGCTTTCTCGACGCGCGTCGAACAGGCGGCGCACGTCATGCCCGTCACATCGAACCTCTGCGTAGCCATCATCGGCTCCCGAACTTGCGGATGAGGTCCATGGCCTCGTCGATAACCGCCTCGTCGCCGCTGCGCACCTTCTCGACGACGCACGTGTGCAGGTGGTTCTCCAAGATGAGCTCGCTCACGCGGTGGACGGCCTTCTCGGCGGCGGCCAGCTGCAGCAGCACGTCGCCGCAGTAACGGTTGTCGTCGATCATGGCCTTCACGCCGCCGAGCTGCCCGATGGCGCGGTTCAGACGCTTCTGGATGTTGTCCTGGAACGCGTCGTCGCGCGGTGTGTCCTTATGCCGGCACTCGCATGCTTCTGTTGCCATTTCGTTCCTCCTAGATACTCCCCAGGGGTATATTGTTCAGGCGTTATTATATCGTTCGGGCCAAGAAGCGCAACCGCCGTCCGAGGATGCCGTACAATGTGCATACAAGTCATTCGAACCGAGGAGGCAACCATGGCCGTCATGCCCGCTGAAGTGCAAGATCTTTTCAAGAAGGTGAGCGACGTCGTGTTCACAACTGCCAGCGCAGACGGGCAGCCCAACAGCTGCATCGTGGGCATGAAGGCCGTCATCGACGACGAGACGGTGTACCTGTCGGACCAGTTCTTCAAGAAGACGCTCGCCAACGTGCAGGCCAACCCCAAGGTCGCCATAGTGTTCTGGGAGGGCATCAATGCCTTCGAGCTGCACGGCACCGCCCGTTATGTAAACGAGGGACCCGAGTTCGAGGCCCAGAAGGCATGGGTCGACGCCGCCTTCGAGCAGATGGGAAAGCCCATCAAGGCCAAGGGCGGCTGCTTCGTGCACGTCGACGCCGTCTTCACGTCTGCCCCCGGCCCCATGGCCGGCGACAAGATCGCGTAGGAAACCGGCCCCGCAAGACGCAGAACGTGGTTGGAGGACGACCGTGGACGAATGCAGGATCGACGGCCAAACGGAAGGCGCAGGCTTCGACGAGCTGATCGAGGCCTGGAAAGGCGACCTGTACTGGATCAGGTTCTTCGTGCGCCCCTGCTGCCCCGCGCCCGACCTTGAAGGCGCAATAGGTATGCTCGATCGCCTGGCGGGCGAGGTTGACGCGCGCGCCGACTTCACGCCCGAGCAGAAACGCGAGCTGCGCGAAGTCATCGAAGCGCGCAAGGAGTGGTACCCCACCTCTGGCCTCTGCCGCGCAAAACGAAGCTGACTTGCATTACTATAGTACCTGGCAGATAAGCGCGCGCGGCCCGATTGCCGCGCGTCGTTTCCACCAACGCCCCCACGCGGTGGAGGACAGGGGGGTTCCGTGCCCAGCTTAATAAACTACGCCCTGGTGTACATGGGCATCGCGGTCATGATCTACAACGTCTATGGCTTCATTCGCTATGCCCGCTACATCAAGGGCCAGCAGACGTGGGGCGAGAACAATGCCATCCTCTACATCCCCATCGTATTGGTTGTCCTGTTCCTCATCGGGTATATCGCAGTGGCGCTCTTCGGCGAGCCCGACCTGGTCATTGCTGGAATCCTGTTCGGCGGCAGCATCTTCGTGCTGTTCATGCACAAGTACCTGAACAGCATCACCCAGCGCATCATGAAAAACGAGCAGCTCGAGGCCGAGCTGAAAGCCGTGGAGAAGTCGAACAAGGCGAAGGCGAGCTTCCTCGCCAGCATGAGCCACGAAATGCACACGCCCCTCAACGTGATCATGGGCATGGACGCGCTCGCCCTCAAGAACCCCGACCTTCCCCCTGAAGTGCGGGGGCAGCTGGAAAAGATCGACCTCAGCGCGAAGTACCTGCTGGGGCTCATCGACAACGCGCTCGACATGAACCGCCTCGAAGCAGGTACGCTCACCGTGAGAAACGCGGAGTTCTCGCTGTCGGACATGCTGAACCAGGTCGATGCCATCGCGCATGCGCGCTGCGTCGAGAAGGGCCTCTCCTACGAGCTCAATGCCCCGCAAGAGAAAGGCTGCTGCTTCGTGGGCGACGAGATGAACCTCGAGCGCGTGTTATTGAGCATTGTGGACAATGCGATCAAGTTCACCGATGCCCCTGGCACAGTGACCCTCACCGCGGAATGCGCCCCGAACGATGATGCGCCCTGGACGGTGCGGTTCGCGGTAACCGATACCGGCGAGGGCATGGACGCCGACTTCCTGCCGAAGATCTTCGAGGCGTTTACTCAAGAAGACGGCGGCTCAACCAGCCGCCATGGCGGAACCGGCCTCAGCTTGGCCGTGGCGAAGAACCTCGTGGAGCTCATGGGCGGCACCATCGAGGTGAAAAGCGAGAAGGGGGCGGGCAGCACGTTCACCGTCACCGTGCCGCTGGAGTGCGTGGCGCGGCAAGAGCCCGCGGCCGAGCAGCCCGGGCCCGAACCCGCGGACGTCCTCGACGGGGCCCGCATCCTCATCGTGGAGGACATCCCCGATAACGCCGAGATCGTCGCCGACCTCCTGGAACTCGAGGGAGCCGAAAGCGAGCACGCCGAGAACGGGCAGGTGGCGCTCGACATGATCGGCCAGGCTCCCGAGTGGTACTACGACGCCATCCTCATGGACCTTCGCATGCCGGTCATGGACGGGCTAGAGGCGACGCGCAACATCCGAGCGATGGAGCGGGCCGACGCCAAGACAATCCCCATCATCGCGCTCACGGCCAACGCGTTCGAGGAAGACGTGAAGCGCTCGCTCGAGGTCGGCATGGACGCGCACCTTGCCAAGCCGGCCGACTCCGACATGCTCAGCAGCACGTTGGCGAGGTTAATCAGAAAGTCCAACGCGTCAAAGCAGGGTGAAAGAGCATGATCGAGTCCGCACGTATCCAACGCCGGCAGCTCGTGCTGGTCGTCGACGACCAGGAAATCAACCGCGACGCGCTCGGAATTACCCTGGAAGACGATTACGACGTGATCTTCGCGTGCAACGGCAAGGAGGCCCTTGAGCAGATACACGCGCACGAGGCCGACCTGTCCATCGTGCTGCTCGACCTCATGATGCCCGTGATGAACGGCTTCGAGGTGCTCGAGCACGTGCAGGGCGACGAGCAGCTCAAGAGCATCCCCATCATCGTGCTAACGGCCGAGAAGAGCGCCGAGCTCCAAGCACTGCAGATGGGCGCCGCCGACTTCATCACCAAGCCCTTCGACATGCCCGAGATCATCCTCGCCCGGTTGGGCAGGATCATCGAGCTCAGCGAGGGACGCCAGCTCATCTCCGCCGCAGAGCACGACCGGCTGACCGGGCTGTACAGCCGCAGCTTCTTCCCCGAATACGCACGGCGCCTGTTCCGCTACCACCCGGAGCTGCGCATGGACGCCATCGTGATCGACATCGAGCAGTTCCGTTCGATCAACGACCTCCATAGCCGCGCGGTCGGCAACGAGGTGCTTCGGTTCGTCGCAGACGAGATCAAGGCCTTCCTGCGAACGACGGAGGGCATCGCCTGCCGCTTCGAGGCCGACTGCTTCGAGATCTACTGCCTCCACGGGCAGGATTACAAGGCCCTGCTGAGTCGCTTCCAGAAACGGGTGGACGAGTTCTCGCCCAACATGACCGTCCACCTGCGCATGGGCGTGAAGCCCTGGCAGCCAGACGTCAACCCCATGCTGCTGTTCGACCATGCCAAAGCCGCTTGCAAGCAGGCGCGCGGCAACTACCAGAACTCGCTGGTCGTATACGACGAAGAGATGCACAAGCGTGAGCAACTGAACCAGCGCCTGATCAACGACCTGCGCATTGCAGTTGAAAAGCAGCAATTCAAGGTGTACTACCAACCAAAATACGACATCCAGCAGGGCCGGCCCAAGCTCGTGAGCGCAGAGGCGCTCATCCGCTGGGATCACCCGGAACTCGGGCTCCTATCGCCGACCGACTTCGTCCCCCTGTTCGAGGAGAACGGCCTCATCGGTGTTGTGGACAACTTCGTGTGGCAGGAAGCGGCGCGGCAGGTGGCGCAATGGAGGGAAGCCTACGGCTTCACGCTTCCCGTTTCCGTAAACCTCTCGCGCACCGACCTGTTCGACCCAACGCTCTTCGTCCGGCTCAACCGGCTGGTGGAGAGCAATGGGCTGGAATGCGGGGACGTGAAGCTCGAGGTCACCGAATCGGCCTACACCGACAACGCGAAGAAGGTGCTGAGGGTCATCGGAGACCTGCGCGATCTCGGCTTCGAGATCGAGATGGACGACTTCGGGTCGGGCTACTCGTCGTTGAACATGCTCTCCGAAATGCCCATCGACGTGCTGAAGATGGACATGAAGTTCGTCCGGCGCATCGAGGAGAACGAAACCGACCTGCGCCTGGTGGAGCTAATCCTCGATATCGCCCGATACCTGCACCTGAAGGTGGTTGCCGAGGGCGTGGAGACGGAAGGCCAGCTGGCGCTCCTGCAAAACGCGGGATGCGACCTGGTGCAGGGCTTCTATTTCTCGCGCCCGTTGCCGCCCGACGAATTCGAGCAGCTAATCAAACGCGACCGGGAAGCCACAAAAGAGTAGAATCAGGGGTGGTCAGCCCCTTCGACCCAGAGGACGGAGCGAGATATGACGTTAGAGGAACTGTACGCAAGCATTGGTGGCGACTACGAGCAGGCCCTGCGCGTGCTGCGCGTGGAAAAGCTCGTCGACAAGCACATCCGCAAGCTCACGAAGAACGGGGTCGTCGACAACCTTCTCGCGGCCGGCGACACCATGGACCCCACGCAGCTGTTCGAGACCGCCCATGCGGTGAAGGGCGTATGCGCCAACCTGGGCCTGACGGGCATCGCCGATGCCGCATCGTGCATCGCCGAGGAGTACCGCCCCGGGAACGCGCGCACGATGTCCGATGACGAGGTGAAGGCCAAGCTGCAAGACATTGCAACGATGTACGAGACGACGAAGGCCGGCATCGAGCAGTACGCGGCGGGATAAGCAGGAAAGCAGGCACCACCCCATGAGCCCTACCCCCAAGTACGGTGACGAACACCAGGCTACCCCCTATCTGGGCGCGCTTGGCGCATGGGCGCTCGCATTCGGCTGCGCCGTCGGCTGGGGCTCGTTCGTCATGCCCGGCGGCACGTTCCTGCCCATCGCAGGCCCCGTGGGCACTGCGCTCGGCCTGGGCCTGGGCGCCCTCATCATGCTCATCCTGGGCGCGAACTACCACTACCTGATGAACCGTTTCCCCGACAACGGGGGCACGTACACCTACACGAAGCTCTGCTTCGGCTACGACCACGGCTTCGTGAGCGCCTGGTTCCTGTTCCTCACCTACATCGCCATCATCTGGGCCAACGCCACCGCGCTGCCACTCATCGGCCGGACGCTCCTGGGGAGCACTTTCCAGTTCGGCTTCGACTACACCATCGCGGGCTTCCACATCTACTTCGGCGAGATACTGCTCGCCATAGGCTCGCTCGTCATCGCAGGCGTGGTGTGCCTGCGCCGGAAGGCTGCGGAATGGACGCAAATCGTCATGGCGATCCTGCTGTTCGGCGGCATCGTGGTCGTGTTCATGGCAGCCATGGGGGGCCATTCCGGCACGACGCCTGCGTTCGACCCGCCCTTCTCGTCCGACCACGGCGCGGTCGTCGGTACGATCACGATCCTCGCACTGGCGCCATGGGCCTTTGTGGGGTTCGAGTCGATCTCCCATTCCGCCGCGGAGAGCAAGTACTCCCTGAAGCGCGTGTTCGCGATTATGACCGCCGCACTCGTCGCCGCAGGGCTAGCGTACGCCCTGCTGGCGCTCCTGGCGACGACCGCCCTGCCCGCGGGCTGCACCTCGTGGGAAGACTACGTCGCGAACCTCGGCGACTATTCGGGCGTCGCCTCGCAGCCGACGTTCTTCGCAGCCCAGGCCGCGTTGGGCGATGTGGGCTCCTCACTCTTGGGCGTCGCCGCCCTGTGCGGCATCTTCACGGGCCTCATCGGCAACTACGTAGCGCTCAGCCGCCTGCTGCGCGTGCTCGCCCAAGACGGCATGCTGCCCGATTGGTTCAGCCAGCTCGACAAGAACGACGTCCCGCGCCGCGCCATCCTGTGCATCATGGGCATTTCCGTCGTCCTTCCGTTCTTCGGCCGCGCCGCCATCAGCTGGATCGTCGACGTCACGACCGTC
This sequence comes from uncultured Coriobacteriaceae bacterium, assembly GCA_902764575.1. GTDB lineage: Bacteria > Actinomycetota > Coriobacteriia > Coriobacteriales > Eggerthellaceae > UBA9715. The sequence goes on along the minus strand of CACWWI010000041.1, from coordinate 6,864 downwards.
GGCGCGACCATCGCCTACGCCTTCGCCTCGGCTTCGGCATGGAAAACCGCTCGAGACGAGGGCAACCGGCGCGCCCTCGTCATAGGCGCCATCGGGTTCGCCGTGTCGGTCTTGTTCGCGGTGGTGTTCCTCATCCCGAGCATCCTTTCCGTCAAGACGCTTTCCACCGAGTCGTACCTCATCCTAGCGGCGTGGAGCATCCTGGGCTTCATCTACTTCCGCCAGATTCTGAAGCGCGACACGCATCGCCGGTACGGTCGCTCCATCGTCGCCTGGGTCATCCTACTGGGCCTGATCATCTTCACGTCCAGCGTGTGGATGAGGCAGTCCACTGATGCCGCCATCGAGGGATCCATCACGCAAATCGAGACGTACTACGACGAGGCCAGCGACGAGAACACCTCGAGAACGCACGATGAGGCCGATGCGTTCCTCCACGAGAGGCTCAGCGCCATCGATGACTCCCTCGCCGTCAGCAGCGTGATCCAGATCGCGCTCGTGGTCATAGCGCTGGTGATCCTGTTCGACATCTACGCGCAGATACAGAAGCGCGAGCGCCAGATCGAGGTGGAGAAGATCGTGGCCGAGGAGTCGAGCCGGGCCAAGACGAGCTTCCTGTCGAACATGAGCCACGAGATCCGCACTCCCATGAACGCCATCATCGGTCTTGACAACATCGCGTTGCGCGACCCCGACCTCACGCCGAAGACCCGCGAGCACCTGGAGAAGATCGGGGCGAGCGCAAAACACCTCCTGGGCCTGATCAACGACATCCTCGACATGAGCCGCATCGAGTCGGGCCGCATGGTCCTGAAGAACGAGGAGTTCTCGTTCCGTGAGTTCCTCGACCAGATCAACATCATGATCAACGGCCAGTGCGCGGACAAGGGGCTGAAGTACCACTGCAGCATCGTCGGGCACGTGAGCGATTACTATTACGGCGACGACATGAAGCTCAAGCAGGTGCTCATCAACATCCTCGGCAACTCGGTCAAGTTCACCGAGCCGCCCGGGAAGGTGTCCCTCACGGTGGAGCAGATAGCCGAGTTCGAGGGCATGTGCACCCTCCGCTTCGCCATGGAGGACACGGGCATCGGCATGGATGCCGAGTACATCCCGACGATCTTCGAGGCGTTCTCCCAGGAAGACGCGACGTCGTCCAACATGTACGGCGGCAGCGGCCTGGGCATGGCCATCACGAAGAACTTCGTCGAGATGATGAACGGCGACATCGACGTGCAAAGCGAGAAGGGCGTCGGCTCGGTGTTCACCGTCACCGTCACCCTGAAGGCTTCCAGCCGCACTGCCCGCCTGGAGCACAAGGCCACCTTGCCCGAGAACCTACGCGCCATGGTCGTCGACGACGACGAGATCGCCTGCGAGCACGCGCAGGTGGTCCTGCGAGCGCTCGGCGTGGAAGCCGACACGTCCACCGACCCCGTTGCGGCGCTGCGTGCCATCGAGGGCGCCCACACGCGCGGCGAGGCCTACGACATCGTGCTCACGGACTACAAGATGCCCGAGATGAACGGGCTCGCCCTTGCGCGCGCCGTGCGCGGCTTCGACGAGGACAAGACCCTCATCGTGTTGCTGACGGGCTACAACTGGGACATCATCGAGAACGAGGCCAAGGCCGACGTCGACGACATCATCGCCAAGCCGCTCTTCTCCGACAGCCTGCTGCACACCCTCCATACAGGCCTCCTGAACAAGGGCGTCATGGAGCTTCCCGAGCCCGAAGCCGAACCAGAGGACGAAAACGGCGAGGAACGCCTCGAGGCCATCCTTGCCGGGCGCAGGGTGCTCATGGCCGAGGACGTCGAACAGAACGCCGAGATCCTCGAGGACCTCCTCGACCTGGAGGACATCGAGTCGGAACACGCCATCAACGGGCAGGTGGCTGTCGACATGTTCTCGCAGAGCCCCGAGGGCCGCTACGACGCCATCCTGATGGACGTTCGCATGCCGGTGCTGGACGGCCTGGCGGCCACGCGCGCCATACGCGCCCTCGACCGACCGGATGCGAAGACCGTTCCCATCATCGCCATGACGGCGAACGTGTTCGACGAGGACGTCGAGCGCTCGCTGCAAGCCGGCATGAACGCCCACCTGTCCAAGCCTGTCGAGCCCGAGCGGCTGTACGAGACCATGGCGAGGCTCATCGCGGAACAGGAAGCGGCGCACGACTAACGCCCATAGGCCCTACCCGAACAGGAGGACAATATGAGCTCGGAGATCACCCGCAGAGGATTCGTGAAAGCCACATCAGCGGCAGCAGGCCTAACGGTCGGCACTGCCCTCTTGGGCGCTTGCTCGCCCTCCTCGAGCGCCAGCACGACTGCCGCCAACACGACGCCGGGGCATATTGCGAACGGCTCCCCTAAATACCTCAACGCCATGAACAAGGCCCAGAAGATCGACACCGCGCCCGACGAGAGCGAGGCGCTGGCCACCTTCGTCGTCGTGAGCGACTCGCACCTGTCGCTGGACTACCAGCCCTATGTCGACCGCGTGCAGAACATGTTCGAGGACATCGCCGCGTTCTGCCCCAACAACGACGCCATCATCGTCAACGGCGACATCACCAACAGCGGGTCGAAGGAGGAGTTCGCTAAGTTCGCAGAACTCGCCGAGGCCGCGGGGTTCAAGTACCCCGACGACTTCGTGCTCGTCATCGGCAACCACGACCAGTACGATTCGAGCGGGGGCACGCAGGAGGTCGTCAACACCTCCGACAACTTCCGCGAGCAGGTGGGCCTCACCAACCAGCCTCATCCGTACTACGACCGCACCATCAACGGCGTGCACCTCATTCTCATGGGCCCCGACCGCTTCCCAGACGACAGCTGGGTGAAGTTCGGCATCTCGGACGAGGAGGTGGAGTGGCTCGACAACCTCATCGACACAGACATGGACAAGGGGCAACTCTCGTTCGTGTTCATGCACGAACCGCTCTACAAAACCGTGCGCAACACCGAGCCTGGCGACTGGGGCCACGCCTGGTCGCTTTCGGACGAGGACAACGACAACTTGCACGATTGCATCAAGAAACACCCGAACGTGATCTTCTTCACGGGCCACACGCACGCCCTACCCGACACCGTGCAAATCGCGGACGAGGAACCGCTCTACGTGGGGACGGGTTCCACCGCGTACTGCGTCGACGACGTCACTGACGACACGAGCGGCGCCGCCGACATCAGCGAGTACGGCTCGCTCGGATGGGAGGTCACGGTATGGGAGACGTGCATCCGCTTCCGCATGCGCGACTTCCTCAACCACGCGTACTCCGACCTCGAATACGCGATCTACCAGTTCTAGCGCGCGACCACCGAGACGATGCGGCCGGCTCCACCGGCTTCGGCGAGCGTTTGCCGGATAGCCCGAGACGCCTCGGTGAACGACGGGTTTTCGGTTACGCGGCTGCAGGCATCGCGAAGCGCATCGGGGGTGAACGATTCCAACTGCACGCCGGCACCGACCCGCGCGACGCTCTCGGCGTTGTAGAGGCGCTCGAACACGCGGCCCGGCACAACCACTTGGGGCACCGCATGGGCTAGCGCGTCCATCGTCGAGTTCTGGCCACCGTGGTGCACGAAGCACCGCGCACGCGGCAGCAGCTCGGAGAAATCGAAGCGCGACGCGAAATGAACCCTGCCCTCCTGGCGCTCGGCTTGGCAGCCCGCCACATACACATCGCCCTCGAATGCTCCTAACGCAGACGTGACGGTGCGCTCGACCTGCCGCTGCGGAACCGACCCCGCGCCGAGGTAGACGACGACGCAATCGCGCTCCCCGCCCTCAACCTGAGGCGGCTCGCGCAGGAAGCCGACGAACTCCACACCATCACCCGCGATGGGCTCGAGTTCCCGACAGCTGGGAACGAAACGCCTGTCGAGCCATTCGAAAAGCTCGAGCGCCGAATCGACCCTGGGAAGGCCGAGCTCTTCCAGCAACGCCCGCACGCCCCCGGCCTTAGCGGGATCGCACGCATACGACGCCTGGGTCGTGAACGAGAACGACCCGTAGACGGGCACGCCGAGCGCCCGCGCCGCGATGATCGCCGGCAAGCTGTATTCCGAGTAAACCGCATCGATGTTGTTCTCCTCGATGACGTCGCAGAGGGCGCTTACGCTCTCCCGCTCGTACGCGTAGGCAAGCGCCCCGGTAAGCCAGAGCACCTCCTCGAAGCTGCGGACGGGCTTACGTCCCGAGATGCCCAGCTTCTCGGCCAAGGGGAACGTGCGCGAGGAAACAGCCAGGGGAAGCCCGAAGGCGGCCGCAATGGCCTGGGCGCGGCTCCACGGCCCTCCCATCCGGGAAAGCGCGAACATCGGGACGACGAGCACGTTCATACGGGACCTCCCTCATACACGTTGGGGCATGCGCCGGAAGCGAACTCCAGCCCATGCCCCAATCGGTCAAACCCCACTCTGCGCTGCTGTGGAATGGAATGCAGCTACTTCAGAATGATGCTCTCGCTCGCGGTCGGCTCGCCTATGGGAAGCCTGACGTCGGAGGGGAAGCCGACGACATCGGCCTTCGCCGCCATAATAACCTGCTGCCCGTCGAGAGCCTTGCAAGCATCGACATCGCCAACCTGCTGCCCGTCGAGAGCCTTGCAAGCATCGACATCGCCAAAGTTGGTGTACTTGTTGGCAGTGGCAACGCCGATCAGCTTGGCGGACCTGGTGGTCTGGCCCGAACCGTCAGCCTGCATGCCGGAGACATCGGTCGGCGAGTCGAACACGACGACGGCGTAGGTGCCCTCCTGGCCGGCAGCTGCCTGCTGGTCTTGACCTTGCAAATCGATGAGCTCTTCAGCGGAAAGCACGCGCATCGTGCCCTTGAACACCTGGTAGCCCTGGGCAAGGGCCTCTTGCTCCGTCATACCGCCCGCTGCGCTGGAGGCGGATGCCGACTGGGTGGCTGCAGAAGATGCGGCGCTCGACGCGGCGGCGCTCGTCGAGGCAGCGGTGCTCGACGCTGCGGTACTCGACGCCGCAGTGCTCGACGTAGCCGCCGACGAAGCAGCCGACGAGGCGCTCGAAGCCGATGCGCTGCTCGCACTCGACGATGCACCCGAAGAGCATCCTACAGCGATCACCAGCGCAGCCGCGCACGCCGACACCGCCACGATCGATTTCAGTACATGCTTTGATTTCATGGCAAACCCCTTCCCTTGCTCGGATGACGTAATGGTACCATGCGCTCCGCCCAAACCCCCTTCCAGTTATATCCGCGTTGCGATACGCGCTCGTTTTGTCAAAAAATGCCCGCTGTGCATGTCCTGCGGGCTGCTTTTCACGTGATTTGCACGCGCGTCAAGCCCCATCAAACGCAAAAGGCCAGGTCGCAAGTATTCAACCGAGCAGAAACTCACCGCACGAACATGCACAGCGAGCATATTTTGACAAATTTGTCTCTTCTGAAACGAAAACTGGCGAATGGCCAATTGTTACTTGCCCCTTATACCTTTCCACCCTTACACTATCACCATAGTGATAGTGTAAGGAGAGGGCATGGCGGAGGCGAGATCGTTTTACGGCCGCAATCAGGTAACCTTGTTCCACGGATCGGCCCGCAAGGTTAAGCATCCCGCGTATGGGATAGGCAACCCCAATAACGACTACGGCCTGGGGTTCTACACCACGGAGCTGAAAGAGCTCGCTTTCGAGTGGGCGTGCCCGCGCGCCAATGATGGGTGGGCCAACGAGTACCTCCTCGACACGCGAGGGTTATCGATCGTCGACCTGAACGCCGACTGCTATACAGCGCTCAACTGGATGGCCGTGCTCCTCGAGCATCGAAAAGTCAGCATGAGCGCCGGCATCGCGCGCGAAGCGCGCGATTTCATCGTCAAGGAATACGCAGTCGATTTGACGGGAGCAGACCTCGTGCACGGATACCGTGCAGACGATTCCTATTTCCATATCGCGCGCTCGTTCCTGAACAATACGATTCCCGTTGAGGTCCTGGAGCAGGCGCTCTTTCTTGGCGGCCTCGGATATCAGGTCGCTATCATGTCCGAGCGGGCTTTCTCCCAATTAACCTGGATCGCCGCAGAACCAGCTTCCGGAACGACGTGGAACCCTCGCCGAATCACACGTGACGCGGAAGCTCGCGCAATTGCCGCGCAGCTCACACAAAGCGCCGCAACGAACCGCGACGGCACGTACATACTCGACATCATGAGGGGAGACGCTTCATGGCAACGATAACGTACGCATTCATTCAATTCCCGGACGACACGCTGTTTCCCCGCGCCCAGGAAACCCTGGCGGAGTTGTTCGACATCGGCGTCAACGAGTGCGGCATCGATGGCGCAGACCTCGTGGCCGCGTTTCTCGCATCGGGGCTCGACAGGGAATTCGAGCACTTGAACCCTGCCTATATCGCTGGCAAGTCAGCCAGCGAGCTGCTCGAACAGCTCGCTCCATTTCTCGATATGGAGATCGCGCTCCCCCAAACCGTAGTCGCAGAGCCGCTCGTCGACTACTGGGTTGGATGGGCTGTTGCCTACTACCAGCACGAAACGGGCACGCCTTTCCGGCGTATATTTGAAGCCGTACCCTACGAGGAATTCGCGTCGTCCTACCACCCGCTGCACGAAGCTCCCGAGTCGAAGTTCGTCGAGGTGTTCGAGCCGCGCATCAGAGACGCCCGCAACTCCGCCCGATTGGCAGTGCAACGCAAGATCGCCCGCCTGTCCCAAGCCGAGCTTTCGAAACGATCGGGCGTCGGACTGCGCTCCATCCAGATGTACGAGCAGCGAAACAAGAACATCAACCACGCCTCCGCCGAGACCCTCCTGCGCCTTTCCCGAGCCCTCCACTGCACCATGGAAGACCTCATGGAGCTGTA
>CACWWI010000040.1 GCA_902764575.1 uncultured Coriobacteriaceae bacterium | reverse complement strand
AAGGACAAGTCCGATTTGGAACTGGCGCTCGACTATGCGGCGGAACACGGTTTCTCGAGCCTCTTCCTGTACGGCGCCTTGGGCGGCAGGCTCGACCACGCCGTCGCGAACCTGCAGATGTGCGCACGCTTTGCCGAGCAGGGAGCGCAGGTGCAGCTCGTAGGCGCTGATTGCCTGGTGAGCATCCTCGTTGGCCCGGGCATGCTGGAACTGCCCGCACAGAAGCATGGCACGGTGTCGGTGTTCTCGGCGGTCGACGAGTCGTGTGGCGTTTCCGAGCGCGGCATGGAATACCCCTTGGACAACGCGACGCTCACGAACCGCACGACCCTGGGCCTCTCCAACGAGCTCATCGGCAAGCCGGCCGCGGTATCGGTCGAAGCGGGAACGCTCTTCGTGTTCCACCCCCTCGCGTAGCCACTCAAGAATGCCGTAGACGCAAAGGGGCCGCGCTCGCGCGCGGCCCCAGGTGTCTCGTGCGGTGTGTACGAGCAACTATTGCTTGGTGCTCTCCCTGCCGGTTTCGGCGAAATCAATCTGCGCCTCGTACCAGCTGAGGTGGATCTCCTCGGTGGCGATCCAGGCCTTTGCGGCAGCCAGCTTGTCCTCATCTTCGATGGACTCCATGTCTTTCTTCGCCATCTCGATTTCAGCAGCAAGCTTCTCCTGCTTCTTGCGGACCTCCTCGACGTCGATCTCGTCTGCCACGCAGCCGAAACGACCGAGGATGGCAAGATGGTTGTGGAGCATCTGGCTGCAGCCGCGGTGGATCAGGAAGACCTTCTTCTCCTTGCCCTCGGGATCGAGCCAGAGCGTCAGCTTTCCGCCCTGATGGTTCGTGGCCACGAGGCTCTCATGACCCTTGATGACTCCATAGTGGCCTGCAAAGCCGGGAACGTCGGCGTAATGGATGTCACCAGCGAACAGCTCTTTCGTCGGCGTGAGAACCGCGCAGCGGTATGCTCCTTCATATGCCATTGTTATTCACCCTGCAATTCGTTGTAAGCAGCGTACACTTCGTCGATGGACCCCTTCATGCGGAAGCACTGCTCGGGGATATCGTCGCATCTACCGTCGAGGATGGCAGCAAAGGAGCGAATCGTGTCTTCGAGCTTCACGTACTTGCCGGGCAGACCGGTAAACTGCTCGGCTACGTGGAAGCACTGGCCGAAGAACTGCTGCGCCTTGCGTGCGCGGTTGACGGTGAGCCTTTGATCCTCGGAGAGCTCGTCCATACCCAGAATGGCGATGATGTCCTGCAGGTCCTTGTAGTTCTGCAGAAGCTCCTGGATACCGACGGCCACGCGGTAATGCTCCTCGCCGACGATCTGCGGGTCGAGCGCGCGGGAGGAAGACTCCAGCGGGTCGACGGCCGGGTAGATGCCCAGCTCGGCGATCGAACGGGAAAGAACGGTACGAGCGTCCAGGTGGGTGAACGTCGTGGCCGGCGCGGGGTCGGTCAGGTCGTCAGCGGGAACGTAGACGGCCTGCACGGACGTAATGGAGCCCGTGGCGGTGGACGTAATGCGCTCCTGCATGTCGCCCATCTCGGTTGCCAGCGTGGGCTGGTAGCCTACGGCGGAGGGCATACGGCCCAGCAGAGCCGATACCTCGGAACCCGCCTGGGTGAAGCGGAAGACGTTGTCGATGAACAGCAGAACGTCCTGACCCTGATCGCGGAAGTACTCCGCCTCGGTCAGGCCAGCCAGGCCGACGCGCAGACGCGCTCCGGGAGGCTCGTTCATCTGACCGTACACGAGGCAGGTCTTCTCGATAACGCCGGACTCGCTCATCTCCAGGAAGAGGTCGGTACCCTCGCGGGTGCGCTCGCCCACGCCCGTGAACACCGACGTGCCGCCGTGCTCCTGGGCCAGGTTGTTGATGAGCTCCTGGATGATAACCGTCTTGCCGACGCCGGCGCCGCCGAACAGGCCCGTCTTGCCGCCGCGGACGAACGGCTCGATGAGGTCGATGGCCTTGATGCCGGTCTCGAAGATCTCGGTGGTCGTGGTGAGCTCGTCGTATTCCGGTGCCGGACGGTGGATGGGCATGAAGCCCTCCAGGTCGTCGGGAATCGGCTTCTCGTCGACGGCCTCGCCGACGACGTTCCAAATGCGGCCCAGCGTGGTGGGGCCGACGGGCATCATGATGGGATGGCCCGTGTCCTGAACATCCAAGCCGCGGACGAGGCCGTCGGTGGAGCTCATGGAAACGGAGCGTACGAGGTTGCCGGGCAGGTGCGTCTCCACCTCGAGAACGAGGTGGATGTCGCCGGCCACCGTCTTGGCGTCCACGGTCAGGGCGTTGTAGATCGCGGGGATCTGCTCTGCCGGGAATTCAACGTCCACGACGGGGCCGACGATGCGGACAATGCGTCCGACCGCGCCCTTGCTGGCCTCGAGCTCCTCTCTTGAAAATAGTGTCTGACTCATTTATTCCTCCAAAGCCGCTGCGCCGCCGACGATCTCGGAGATCTCGGTCGTAATGGCGCCTTGACGTTCACGGTTGTAAATTCTGGTAAGCGTCGAAATCATCTCGGTCGCGTTGTCCGTAGCTGACTTCATGGCCGTACGGCGCGCGCCCTGCTCGGCTGCGGCAGAGTCGACCAACGCGAAGTACACGTCGGTGCGCAGATATGCCGCCTCCAAGTAGATGAGGCAGTGCCTCGTGTCGGGCTCGAACTCGATTGCGCCCTCGTGCTTGTCGTCGATGTGCTCGCGGAAGTCGAAGTACAGGTCCTTCTCGAACTTCTGCAGCTCCATCTGCGAGACGAAGCTCTCGCGCGGAATCGGCAGCGTGGTCTTGGTGACCAGCCGCTGCTCACCGGCGTTCACCATGTGGTTGAACACGATGAGCACCTCGTCGATCTCGTTGGCGAGGTAGCCCTTGCGAACATACTCGGCAATCTCGGAAGCCTCGGCATACGTGGGGTCGGCGGAACGATCGCGAACTTCGACAAGGGGCTTGATGCCGCGGTACTCGAAGTACCCGCACGCCTTCTTGCCGCAGGCGATGATGCTGACCTTGATACCCTGCGCTTCCTTCTCCCTCATCAGCTTCTCAGCCGCGCGCAACGCATTGCTGTTGAAGCCTCCGGCCAAACCGCGGTCGGACGACACGACGACGATGACGCTGTGCTTAACTTCGTCATGAGGATTGATCAGCGGGTCGTCCTTAACACGGGAATACGCTGCCGTCGAAACGAGCATATCGGACAAAGCCGCAGCCCAGGGCAGCGAATCCTCCATGCGGGCCGACGCCTTGCGGATCTTCGCCGCCGCGACCATTTCCATGGTGCGCGTGATCTGCTTCGTCGACGTGACGGAGTTAATGCGCCTTTCTATGTCGTGAAGGTTAGGCATGGTTCCCTACCTTACGCCGACGGTGCGAACTGCTGCTTGAAGGCCTCGATGGCCTGAACGAGCGCGTCCGTGGTCTCGTCGGTGAACTTCTTCTCGTCGCGGATGCTCTTCAGAATCTCCGGCTTCTGAACGCGCAGGTACTCGCGCAGACCGTCGCGGAAGTTGACCGTTTCCGCAACGTCGATGTCGTCCAGATAGCCCTTCGAACCTGCGAACACCGACACGGCCTCCTCCTCGAAGGGCATGGGCACGTAGCGGCCCTGCTTCAGGAGCTCGGTCATGTGGGCACCGCGGTTCAGCTGATCCTGCGTGGCCTTGTCCAGGTCCGAACCGAACTGCGTGAACGCCTGCAGCTCGCGGTAGGCGGCCAGGTCGAGGCGCAGCGTACCGGCGACGGACTTGACGGCCTTCGTCTGAGCGGAGCCGCCGACGCGGGACACCGACAGGCCGACGTTGACGGCCGGGCGCTGGCCCTGGAAGAACAGGTCGGTGGACAGGAAGATCTGACCGTCGGTAATCGAGATGACGTTCGTCGGAATGTACGCCGAAACGTCGCCGGCCTGGGTCTCGATGATCGGCAGAGCCGTCATGGAGCCGCGACCGTACTCGTCGGACATCTTCACAGCACGCTCGAGCAAGCGGGAGTGCAGGTAGAAGATGTCGCCCGGGTAGGCTTCGCGTCCGGGCGGGCGGCGCAGCGTCAGCGACATCTGACGGTAGGCGACAGCCTGCTTGGACAGGTCATCGTAGATGATGAGCACGTGGCGGCCCGGGTTCTCGGGGCCAGCCGGCTGTCCGTCCTCGCCCGTGTAGACGAAGTACTCGCCCATCGCAGCACCGGCCATCGGCGCGATGTACTGCAGCGGGGCGGAATCGGATGCGGTGGCCGACACGATGATCGTGTAGTCCATGGCGCCGTGGCGCTCGAGCGTCTCGGCAACGCCTGCAACCGTCGAGGCCTTCTGACCGATCGCAACGTAGATGCAGATCATGTCCTGGCCCTTTTGGTTGATGATAGCGTCGATGGCGATAGCCGACTTGCCGGTCTGGCGGTCGCCGATGATCAGCTCGCGCTGGCCGCGCCCGATGGGAACCATCGAGTCGATAGCCAGGATGCCCGTCTGCATGGGCTCATGCACGGGCTTACGGCTGATGACGCCGGGTGCCTTGAACTCGACGGGGCGATGGCCTTCGGCCTCGATGGCGCCCTTGCCGTCGATGGGTATGCCCAGCGGGTTGACGACGCGCCCGAGCAAGCCCTTGCCGGACGGGACGTCCATGATGCGACCAGTGGTGTGAACCTGGTCATTTTCCTTGATTGCGGTGACATCGCCGAGGAGAACGGCGCCGATCTCATCTTCCTCGAGGTTCTGGACCAGACCGTACACGATCTTGCCGCCCTCACCGATGAATTCCAGCAGCTCGCCAGCCATCGCGCTCTTCAGACCGTCAACACGGGCGATACCGTCGCCAACCTGGATGACCGTTCCGACCTCACGCGAGTCAACGCCCATTTCCAAACTTGCGAGTTGTGCTCGCAGAGCCTCGTCAATGGACTGTGCGGTGATTTCAGTCACTAGCATTCACCTCCATTTCGTTACTGCTTGAGCGCTTCGCGAGTACGCTCGACCCGCGTTAGAAGGCTGGCGTCGATGCGCTCGTCCTTCGTGCTCATGATGATGCCGCCGATGATGGACTTGTCCACGCGCTCGCGCAGAACGACGCTTTTGCCCAGCTCGGATTCGGCCTTCTTCTTAATTTGTTCGCGCAGGTTGTCGTCGAGCTCGACCGCAGTCTCCACGTTGACGATGACGAGGTTCAGCTCGTCGCCCATGCGCTCTTCCAACTGCTCGGCCACACGGGGCAGCAAATCGAGTTCCCCGCGCTCGGCCATAACGGCTACGGCGCCGAGAAGCGCCCCGGATGCACCGGCGAACACGCCGCGGACGATCTGGGCCTTCTGCTCGGCAGAATAGCCCGGGTCCTTCAGCGCGCCTTCCAAGTCGGCGTTGCCGCGCAGGGCCTTGACCATGCTCTTGGCGTTGACGCACGCCTCGAGCACGCCCTCTGCGCCGCCATCGTTCTTGGCCGCCTCGAAAAGCAGCTGCGTGTACGTGGCGATTTGCTCTTTTACGAGAAGTCGATTAGTTGGCATGGAAACTGCCCGCCTCGTTGATGTAGCGCTCGATGATCGCGCGATGCTCTGCGTCGCTCAGATCGCTGGCCACCAGGCGCGAAGCGACATCGACCGAAAGGTCGGCGACGGAGTTCTGCAGATCGACCATAGCGGCCTGCTTCTCCGCCTCGATGGCGGCGCGGGCCTTCTCGATCATGTTCGCAGCTTCCTCCTGGGCCTTCTTCGTGATGTCCACGCGCATGGCTTCGCTCGTCTCCTTGGCTTCGGCGATGAGCTCGGAAGCCTGGGACTTCGCGTCTGCGAGTTGCTTCTGGTACTCCGCGAGCACGCGCTCGGACTCGATGCGCGCCTCCTCGGACTTCTGCAGCGCCTCGGCGATCGTCCTCTCGCGCTTCTCGAGCATGGCCTCGAACATGGGCCAGCCGAACTTCCAAAGCACGATGATGAGAACGATGAAGGCGATGAGCATCGGGACGGTTTCGACCAGGTCGGGCAAGATGAGCGCGACCCCGGTCTTCTCCTCCGACGCAAACGCGAGCGCAGGGAAAGCAAGCGAGGCACCGGTGGCAGCGCCCGTGAGGGCGAGCCATGCCTTTGCTTTGTTCGCTCTGTTGTTCACTAGGTAACCTCCTTGTACCTTAACGGATGAAATGTTCCGGAAAGGACGTTAACCCTGAAGAATGAACACCAGAACGAAGCCCAGCAGTGCGAGGGCCTCTGCCAGAGCGGCACCAATGATGAAGTTGGTGAACAGGCGGCCGGCGAGCTCGGGCTGGCGAGCGGTACCGACGCAGGCGCCATAGCAGGCGATGCCGATGCCGATGCCAGGGCCGATGGCGCCGAGGCCATAACCGACCAAAAGCAGTGCATTAAGTGTAAGCGAACCCATGTTTTCCTCCTTTGCCGTCCCTGAGTTCCCGCTCAGAGACACCGGTTTTACTATGTCCCATCGGCCATGGCTTTACCGATGCAACCAAATGTCAGGCGCCGTTCGGGGTGAGGCGCAAACCCGGGCCTTGCCCTAGTGAGACGACGTGGCCAAGTTGATGTAGACCGCCGTCAGGATGGTGAACACGTACGCCTGCAGGAACGCGACCAGCGTCTCGAGCGCGTACATGAAGATCTCGAATGCGAGCCAGAGCACCGACAGGCCGCCGATGGCGCCCGCGCCGTTGATCCCCGCCATGATGAACGAGGAGGCGAACAGCGCGAACACGCCGAGGGCCATATGGCCGGCGAACATGTTGCCGTAGAGTCGGACTGCCAGCGTGAGCACGCGGATGACGAGCGAAACGAACTCGAACACCCAGATGATGGGCACCATCACCTTGGGCAGGCCCGACGGGGCGATGGACTTGATGTAGCCCCAGCCGCCGTGCGCTTTCACGCCCCAGTAATTGAAGTAGACGAACGCGACGATCGACAGCGCCCAGTTGATCTGCAGCGAGCCCGTCGCAGCCTTCGAACCGGGGATCAGCCCGATGAAGTTGGAGACGAGGATGAAGAAGAACAGCGTGGCCAGAACCGGGATATGCTTCTTGTAGCCGTGGCCGATCGTTCCCTCGGCGATGTTGTTTCGCACCATTTGGTAGCCGTATTCGACCATGTTCACGAACTTGTTGTTCGGGACGAGCGTCAGGCGCTTGCCCACCAACATGACGACGGCGAACACGATGATCCACACCAGGATGGCATACAGCATGTACTGCGTGATGCCGAACCCCGTATCGCCGAACGGGATGACGAACCCCGAATTGAACGACTCCTTGAGCTCGGGCACCGCGGCGGCGAGCATCGCTAAAGGATCGGTACCTTCAAGACTTGACATCTCTTTATCCCTTCATTGCTTACTTACGCACATTCTTCGATATGCCAAACGCAACGGCCGCGGCCACGAGCCCGGCCGCTTCCGAAAGCACGAAGGGAATCGCCACGTCCCGGAAGAAGAAGGCGCATATGGCCATGGCCCCTCCGAGAATGACGAACGAGAGCAGAACACCCAAGAGCAACGACCCAGCATGTCCAAGATTGCTGGTCGGCGTAGCAACACGAGCCTTGTTCATCCCGAAGATGAGCGGCATGAAGCTCCCCACGCCCACCACGAGACCAACGAGAATCGCTACAAACATACCCTGCTTTCATCCTTCTTCGCGCATTGTTTGCGCATGACAAACCAACGTCATGATAACGGAGCCGAAACGAATTAACCCCACCCAGTTGGTGAAATGCCCTAACTTACCGCGAGCGGTAATGGCGCTGAATTATTCTTGCGGCAGCTCGTACACACGGTAGGGAACGCCCGCCTCGTCGAGCATCCCCAACGAGAGCTCGTCGGGATAGGGATTGGCATAGATGATCTCGTTGATTCCAGCGTTGATGCACATCTTGGCGCAGGTGATGCACGGCTGCGTGGTGATGTAGATCTTGGAATCGCGTATGTCGATGCCGTAGCGCGCCGCCTGGATTATCGCATTCTGCTCGGCATGCAAGCCGCGGCAGATTTCCTGGCGCTGGCCCGAGGGCACGCCCAGCTGGTCGCGCAGGCACCCCACGTTCGCGCAGTGCGACATGCCGCGCGGCACGCCGTTGTAACCCGTCGCGAGAATGCGGTTCTCCTTGACGATGACCGCCCCGACCGCCCTGCGCAGGCACGTCGTGCGCGTCGAGACCTGCTTCGCCAACGTGGCGAAGTACTCGTCCCATGAAGGCCTATCTGCTGGCATGGCTCACCCTCCGTCCCGAAGAGCATGCGGGGCGCTCCCGCGTGCTTCTGTATTACTGTTCCAGGGCCATGATCTTCTCGACGCGGCCCGCGTGGCGGCCGCCGCCGAACTCGGTTTCGAGGAACGTCTTGACGATGGCGCGGTTCACCTCGTCGGTGACGAAGCGCCCCGACACCGTCACGATGTTCGCATCGTTATGCTCGCGCGCGAGCGCGGCGAACTCGGGGGAAGTGACGTTGGCCGCCCGGATGCCGTGCACCTTGTTCGCGGCAACCGCCATGCCGATGCCGGTGCCGCACACGAGCACGCCCCGTTCGGCCTCGCCCGATGCAACATCGCGCGCTACGAGCGCTGCGAAGTCGGGGTAGTCCACCCGATCGTCGCTGTTTGGACCGCGGTCGATCACCTCGTGCCCGAGCTCGGCAAGATAACCGACGAGCCGCTGCTTTTCCTCGAACCCGGCATGGTCCGCTGCGATGCTAACAATCACGTGCCTCTCCTTTTCGTCGCCATTCGCGCGTATTATAACCTGCGCGCAACGATACCGCGCATGCAGGTGGTAAAGTACAGCACTAACGCAAGCAACGGCGCAAGGAGCACGCATGAACTACGATTTCATACGCGAATCAGACCCGGATATCTATTACATCATGGAGGACGAGCTCGAGCGCCAGCGCGACCATATCGAGCTCATCGCTTCGGAGAACTTCACGAGCGAGGCCGTCATGGAGGCCATGGGGAGCCACCTGACGAACAAGTACGCCGAGGGCTACCCGGGCGCGCGCTTCTACGGCGGTTGCGAGAACGTCGACCACATCGAGAAGATCGCCATTCGCCGCGCGAAGACGCTGTACAAGGCCGAGTACGCCAACGTGCAGCCGCATGCGGGCTCGCAGGCCAACGTGGCCGTGTACGCGGCGCTGCTGCAGCCCGGCGACACCATCCTGGGCATGAGCCTCGACGCGGGCGGCCACCTGACGCACGGCGCACGCGCCTCGATCACCGGCCGTTACTGGAACGCGGTGACCTACGGCGTGAACGCCGAAACCGAGATGATCGACTACGACGACGTGCTGAGCAAGGCGAAGGAATGCCAGCCGCAGATCATCGTCGCCGGCGCGAGCGCCTACCCGCGCTTCATCGACTGGGCGAAGTTCCGCGAGATCGCCGACGAGGTGGGCGCCTACTTCATGGTGGACATCGCGCACATCGGCGGCCTGGTGGCGGCCGGCGTGCATCCCTCCCCCGTGCCGTACGCCGACGCGGTTACCTCCACGACGCACAAGACGCTGCGCGGCCCGCGCGGCGCCATCATCCTGTGCAAGGAAGAGCTGGGCAAGCGCATCGACCACGCCGTGTTCCCCGGCACGCAGGGCGGCCCGCTCATGCACGTCATCGCGGCGAAGGCCATCTGCCTGCGCGAAGCGATGCTGCCGGGCTTCAAGGAGTACCAGGCGCAGATCGTGAAGAACGCGGCCGTGCTGGCCAAGACGCTGCAGGAAGGCGGCGTGCGCCTGACCACGGGCGGCACCGACAACCACCTGATGCTGGCCGACGTCGCGTCCAAGAACCGCACGGGCCTCGAGGTGCAGCAGCTGCTCGACAGCGCGAACATCACGGCCAACAAGAACGCCATCCCGTTCGACCCGCTGCCCCGCGGCGAAACCAGCGGCGTGCGCTTCGGCACGCCCGCCATCACGTCGCGCGGCATGAAGGAGGCCGAGACCGAGCAGATCGGCAAGTGGATCCTCGAGATCCTCGAGGGCGGCGAGGAAGCCACCGGCCGCATCAAGAACGAGGTCAAGGAGCTCTGCGCGAAGTACCCCCTCTACCCGCACCTGTAAGCCGAATGAGTCAAAGGCCCCAGGGGCCTTTGACTCATTGCACAGGGTCCGGGACGATACGCCAGCAAAAGTGCACGCCGCGCTTCGCGCCCCCGGTGCGGGCGCACACGAGGCGTTGTTTTCAACAACGTGTTAGGAATCGCGCCCCGTGCGCATTGGCGGCGCATTCGCCACATTCGCGACCTGGGGTTTTCCGAAGCGCTGTTCGAAATCGCTCCCCGTGCGCGCACACGAGGCGTTGTTTTCAACACCGTGCTGGAAATCACGTCCTGTGTGCGGCGCTGAGCTCGAGCGGCCTAGAGCTACCTCGTTGTTTGCGTGCGGGATACTGCTTCCTTCCAGCCGGCGATGCGGGCGGCGAGGCGCTCGTTGTTCTCGTCGGGCAGGTAGGTGGTGTCGCCTTCGCGCAGGGCGCGCAGGTCGTCGAGCCCGCCCCAGAACCCCGTGGCCAAGCCGGCGAGGTACGCAGCGCCGAGCGCCGTCGTCTCGACGTTCTCGGGCCGGCGGATCGGCTTGCACAGGATGTCGCTCTGGAACTGCATGAGGAAGTTGTTCGCGGAGGCGCCGCCGTCCACATTGAGCACCTTGAGCGGCAGGTCGGCATCGGTTTCTATGGCCTTCACCAGGTCGTACACCTGGTAGGCCAGAGCCTCCAGCGCCGCGCGCACGATGTGGGCCGTCGTCGTGCCGCGCGTGAGGCCGTAGATGGCGCCGCGCGCGTCGGAATCCCAGTAAGGCGCGCCGAGGCCCGTGAAGGCGGGCACGATGTACACGCCGTCGCAGCTGTCGACGCTCAGGGCGATCTCCTCGGATTCGGCCGCGTTCTGGATGAGGCCCAGGCCGTCGCGGATCCACTGGATAAGCGCGCCACCCATGAACACGCTGCCCTCGATGGCATATTCGGGGCCGGCACCCGGAGCGCTTGCCGCCACGGTGGTCACGAGGCCGCTCTTGGATAGGGGCGCCTTGTTTCCCGTGTTAAGCAGCAGGAAGCAGCCGGTGCCGTACGTGTTCTTCGCCTGGCCGGGCTCGAAGCAGCACTGGCCGAACAGCGCGCTCTGCTGGTCGCCGGCCACGCCGCGGATGGGAATGCCGTCAACGATGCCGTCGCGCGCCGTTTCGCCGAAGTCGCCCGACGAGGGACGCACCTCGGGAAGCATGCTCATCGGGACGTCAAACAGGTTGCACAGCCATTCGTCCCATTGCATGGTGTGGATGTCGAAGAGCATGGTGCGGCTCGCGTTGGTGGGGTCGGTCGCATGCACCCTGCCGTCGGTGAGCGCCCAGATGAGCCACGTGTCGATGGTGCCAAACGCGAGCTTGCCGGCTTCGGCGAGGTCGCGGGCACCCTCCACGTTGTCGAGGATCCACTTGATCTTGCTCGCCGAGAAGTACGCGTCGGGGATGAGGCCCGTCTTGGCCGTGATGGCCTGGGCCACTTCGGGGTCGCCGCATATCGCGTCCACGATGCTGGCCGTGCGGCGGCACTGCCACACGATGGCGTTGAACACCGGCTCGCCCGTCTCGCGGTTCCACACGACGGTGGTCTCGCGCTGATTGGTGATGCCGATGCTGTCGATCTCGCTCGCGTCGACGTTGTTGGCGACGAGCACTTCGGTCATGGTGCCGAGCTGGGCCGACAGGATCTCGTTGGGATCGTGCTCAACCCAACCGGGGTGCGGGTAGTGCTGTTCGAACTCGCGCTGCGCAACGCCCGCGATCTTTCCCTCGCGGTCGATCAGCACCGTTCTCGCCGAGGTGGTTCCCTCATCGAGCGCGATCACGTACTTCTTCATGCTGTGCTCCTCTCGGCCTAGTTAGTATGTGACTCTATCCATTGTGCGATATCATCATACACTTGCTCGTGGCCGATTTCGTTGTGGATCTCGTGGCGCATGCCCTCGTAGAGCTTGCAGTCGACTTCCTTCACGCCCGCATCGCGCAGGAGCTGGGCAGCGGCCTCCACGCCCTTGCCCATGTCGCCGACGGGGTCGCCGTCGCCCGCGACGAGCAGTATGGGAAGGTCCTTGGGCACCTTGGCCGCGCATTCGGGCGTAACCACCTCGGCGGTGAGGTCGAGCAGCGTGGCGTAGCCGCCCACGGTGAACATGAACCCGCAGAGCTCGTCGGCGATGTAGGCGTCGACCACCGCAGGGTCGGTCGACAGCCAGTCGAGCGGCGTGCGCGCGTTGGGGATCTTCTTGCCGTAGCCGCCGGCGCCCATGCCGTCGATGAGCGCGCTGCGGTAGGTCTCCCCGCGCATCGAGGCAAGCGTGCGCGCGAGCGTGCGGCCGAACCCCGAGAGCGCGGCGGGCACGTTGCCCGTGCCCGAAAGCACGCATGCTGCGAGCCCCTCGCCGTACCGCGCGATGTACGAGCGCGCGATGAAGCTGCCCATGGAATGGCCGTACACGACGTAGGGCACCTCGGGGAACAGCTCGCTCACGATGCGGCGCAGCGTGTGCACGTCGCCGATGAGGATGTCCTTGCCGCCGTGCGCGGGCATGTGGCCGAACTCGCTGGGGTCGGCAGCCGACTTGCCATGCCCGATGTGGTCCTCGGCGCACACGACGAACCCGCGCTCCACCAGGTACGACGCGAAGTCGTCGTAGCGATCGATGTACTCGGCCATGCCGTGAATGAGCTGCACAACGCCCTTCGGTTTCTCGGCGCCGGCCTGCTTGCCGTCGCCGAACTTGGCGCTCGTCCAGATCTTGGCGTTGATGCGCGTTTTGCCGTCGTGAGATGTGTAGTCGATAGGCACGGTGAAAACGGAGTCTGGCATGATTCCTCCTTGACGAATTACCTCAACAATTCCCTGTGTGCAGTCTATCACGGTAGAAGCGGTGCCGCTTCCCACGTGGGCGCTGCGAACCGATGCCCCCACCTGGTCGAGCAGCTGCGCGTCCACGTCCTCGAGCGTCTTCGGGTCGTCGCCTCCCGACACGTTGGCCGACGAGGTGGCGATGGGCCCCACCGCCCGGATGAGCTTGAGCGCTTCAGCCGAGGGTCCCCGATGGCGGGATGAACGCGGCGGGCGCCGCCTCCGACGCCTTCACGATGATGGTGAGCGCGCCCGGCCAGTGCGACGCCGCGAGCGCCCTGGCCTCGATCGGCACGTCCGCGCCGTACTTGTCGAGCGCCTCCGGGCTGCCGACCAGCCATGCGACGGGCTTGCCGGCATCGCGCCGCTTGATGTCGTAGAGCGCCTGGGGCGATTCGGCATAGCGCACCGCGACCCCCACACCGTACACGGTGTCGGTGGGAAAAACGACGGGCTGCCCGGCCCTCAGGGCGGCTATGGCCTGCTCGATCGATTCGCTCATCTATACCCCTCTGCCACCGCCTGGGCTATGCGGAGGCCGTCCACGGCGGCGCTCATGATGCCGCCGGCGTAGCCGGGGCCCTCGCCTGCGGGGAAGATGCCGGTGAGCTGGCGCTTCGTTTCCAGGTCTTCCGGACGGCCGTGGCCGCGGGCTATGTCGCGGGCACGCACCTTGCGGCGCGGGGCCGTTTCGCGGAAGGCCTGCAGCGCCTCCTCGTCGCGCACGATGCGCACGGGGCTCGAGCTGCGCGTTTCCACGCCCGTCATCACGGCGTCGGGGTCGGCGAAGCCGCGCAGCTTGCGGTCGAGCAGCGGGATGGCCTCCACCAGCGCGTCGATGATGAACTCGGGCAGTATCTCGCGCAGGTCGCACCACACAACGCCGCGCGCGTAGCTCGGCTTTACGGTCTTGGAGGGGTTGCCCGCCTTCTCGGCGAGCAGGTCGCCCACCGTCTGCGCCGGCGCCTGCCACGGCTGGCCGCCCGTCTCGACGGCCTCCCCGTACGCGGCCTGCTCGATGCGCCGCTGGAACACCGTGCCCGCGAGCGGGTCCTTGCTCTTGAAGTCGTCGGGGTTCACGCCCACGAGCAGCGCGGCGTTCGCGTTCTCGCCGTCGCGGGCGAAGCGGCTCATGCCGTTCACCACCACGCCGAACTCCTCGCTCGCGGCTGCCACCACCTCGCCGCCCGGGCACATGCAGAACGTGTAGACGCTGCGCCCGCCCGGCAAGTGCACGACCAGCTTGTAGTCGGCTGCCCCCAGCGCGGGATGCCCCGCCGCCTTGCCGTACTGCGCCTTGTCGATAGCGCGCTGCAGGTGCTCGATGCGCACGCCCACCGAGAACGCCTTGGGCTCCATGACGATACCGGCGCGCTGCAGCATGCGGAACGTGTCGCGCGCGGAATGGCCGCACGCCAGCACGAGGCTCTCCGCCGGAATCCGATCGCGCTCGCCATCGGGGCCAACGATGACCACCTCGCGCAGCCGGCCGTCTTCGCCCAGCACGATATCGTCGAGCTTCGCGTGGAAGCGCACCTCGCCACCGGCCGCTTCGATCTGGCGGCGCATCTCGCTCACGACGCCGACGAGCTTGTCGGTGCCGATGTGGGGCTTCGCCTGCCAGAGTATCTCGTCGGGGGCGCCCGCGTCCACGAACCACTGCAGCACGTGGCGCGCGAGCGGGCTCTTCGTGCCCGTGGTCAGCTTGCCGTCCGAGAACGTCCCGGCACCGCCTTCCCCGAACTGCACGTTGGTCTGCACGTCCAGCACCTCGCCGGCGTTGAAGGCGTCGACGGCGCGCTGGCGCTCCTCCACGTTGCCGCCGCGTTCCAGCACGATCGGGCGCAGGCCCGCCCGTGCCAGGTACAGCGCCGCGAACAGGCCCGCAGGCCCCGTTCCCACTACGATGGGGCGCCGCCTGCCTTCGGGCAGCTCCACCCGCGGAACGTCCAGGGGCTCGTAGGGCGTGTGGGGCCTCGTCGAAACGCCCTTCGCGGGGCGCGGCTCGCAATCGCCCACGTCCACAGCGAGCGTGGCCACGAACCTAACGTCGCCCTTGCGCGCGTCCACGCTCCGCCTGAGCAGTTGGCATTCCCGCACGTCGGAGGCTTTCAACCCCAGAGCGTTCGCGACGCACGAGCGCACGGTCTTCTCGTTGCCGGGCAGCCCCGCGTCGAGGGGCAGGCGGACGTTGGACACCTCGATCATCGCACGTCCTCCCCGCACCGCGCCGGCGTTGCCACACGGAGGCCACTCTCGAGCGGTTGGAGCAGACGCTCTGCGGCCGATCTACCGGCCAGCATGCCGCTCGACCACGCCCAGTGCAGGTTGTAGCCGCCGCAGGGACCGTCGACGTCGAGAGCCTCCCCTGTCGCGTACAGGCCGGGCAGCTCCTTTGCCTCCATGGTCGCACAGTCAAACGCGCCCACGTCCAGGCCACCGCGCCGCACCTGGCAGATGGTCTCGTCACCCATGCCCTCAACCGTCAGGTCGAAGGCGGTCAAAACGCGCGCGAGCTTTTCCACGTCGGCCTTCTCGAACCGGTCGCCCGCGGCCATTCCCACGCGTTTCAGCACCACATCGGCCACGCGCGGCAGCAGCAGGCCGCGGGTCATGTCCTCGCATGTCACGCCGTCGCCGAACGTTCCCGCGAGCAGCTTCCGGCGGGCGTACAGGTAGTGCACGGCGTCGTCGATCGAGCCGCTCTGCAAGAAGTCGATGCGCAGCGTATCGCCCGCTTGCGCGAACCGCGACAGATTGAACACGCAGATGCCCGACACGCCGTACTTGCGGAACATGAGCTCGCCGCGCTCGCCCGCAACGCGCTCCCCCTTGCGCACGAGCGACACGTCGCAGCGCACGCGGATGTTGTCTAGCTCGCGCGTCTCGGCGGTTTCGGCGCAGCGCAGGGGGCCGAGCATGGGCCGCTGCGCAACGACGGGCAACCCGCATGCGCCCAAAGCCGCGAGCGCCCTGCCGCCGCATGCCACGATCACGGCATCGGCGCGCTCGAGCGTGCCGTCGGCCATGCGCAGGGTGAACTGCCCGCCGTGCCCGCGCGGCGGGTCGATCGCCGCCACCTCGCGCTCGCACGCCTCGCGCACGCCCACGTTGCGTGCCGCCCGGCGCAGCACGTCGACCACGGTCGACGCCTTGTTCGTGCGCGGGTACTGCCTGCCGTCGTCCTCCACGCGCCACATGAGCCCGTGCTTGTAGAAGAACGCGTTCACCACGTGCCCGTTGTCGCGGATGATCTTGAGGTCCCTGTCGGAAGCCGTTTCGCTCACCGAGGCGAGAAGCGCCCCGAAAGCGCCCCCGACGAAATCGCCGCTATGGTAGTCATCGGCATGAGGGTACTCGTTCGAGAAGTTGCAGCGGCCGTTCCCCGTTGCCAGGATCGAGCGGCCAACCCGGTCGTCGCGCTCGAACACCACAACGTCGAGCGGCACGCCGATGGCACGCGCCCGCTCGCCAGCGGCAATCGCCGCCGCCAGCCCGGCAGCGCCGCCGCCCACTATCGCTAGCTTCTTTGCATCCTCACCCATGCCGCCATTATAGGGCTTCGAAGCTTGGAGAAGCAGGTTATGGTTGCCTCGCGGTGCGCGATTGCGGGAGCAGGCGCCGCTTTCTTCGAATTTCCGGCGGTTACGGCGATTTCCGGCATGCAAATGGCAATTTTTTGGCTTTTCCGACGTTTTTCGAGGCGTGAGTTCAAATGACGGGCAAATGCTGTCGAAAAGTGCCTGGTCATAGCGCTATGTAAAACAGTCATATTTAGAGAGTGCTCTGAAAATCGTCGGAAAAGCGAATTTTTTGCCACAAGGGCTCCCAGAAATCCCCGAATCGTCGGAAATTCGGAAAAATTGCCAATATTTTGAGCAAGGGCACCGGTTGTGACAAATGCACCCACCCTCGCAACGCTCTCCGACAGCCATAACCTAGATTGTCAGGGCCTGGTATCTGGCATCCTCAGATTGCGGCGATGGCCGCACAGGCGCTCCGGGCAAACGGACTCGGGGCCTATCGGCCCGTTCTAGCGTACAATGGAGCAAAACAGGTTACGTGAAGACGCGGAGGGCATATGAAGCACCGCAACGTACTGGCAATGTTCATCGGATTCGGCCTCGACACCCTGCTGGGCGACCCGAGGAACTGGCCGCATCCGGTAAAGCTCATCGGCAAGCAGATCGATTTCGAAGAAGGGCTCGTGCGCTCCTACCTGCTCCCCGAGATGGAGCAGGCGGGCGATGCGCTGCCGCTCGACGGCGCCCAGGCCGAGAAGCTGGCCGGGGCGGCGCTCACGGCCGACGTGGCGCTCACGGCACCCGCCGTCACCTGGCTGCTGCTGAAGGTCTGCGACAAGGTGCACCCCATGGTGGGCCTCGCCGCCGAGAGCTTCATCTGCTACCAGCTCATCGCCGCGCGCTCGCTCCGCGACGAGAGCATGGCAGTGCACGACAGGCTCGCGGCGGGCGACCTGCAGGGCGCCCGCAAGGCGGTGGGGATGATCGTCGGGCGCGACACCGACCAGCTCGACGAGGAGGGTGTGGCCCGCGCAGCCGTGGAGACCGTCGCCGAGAACTGCTCCGACGGAGTGGTTGCCCCACTGCTGTTCATGGGCTGGAGCGGTGCACCGGCAGCGATGCTCTACAAGGCCGTGAACACGCTCGACTCGATGGTCGGCTACAAGAACGACGCATACCTGAACCTGGGCTGGGCCAGCGCCAAGCTGGACGACCTGCTCAACATCGTCCCATCCCGCATCACTGGGGCACTCATGTGCGCGGCCGCGCGCCTGACGAACCTCGACCCGCGCCGTGCATGGCAGACGTTCCTGCGCGACCGCGACAAGCACAGCTCGCCCAACGCCGCGCAAACCGAGGCCGCGTGCGCCGGCGCGCTGGGCGTGCAGCTGGGCGGTGGCAACTACTATTTCGGCGAATACGTGGAGAAGCCGACGATCGGCGACGCCACCAGGCCGGTCGAGGCGGAAGACATCGTCCGCGCCAACAAGCTCATGTACGCCACGGCCATCCTGGGCCTCGGCGCCGCCGCGTTCATCGGCCTGTTCACGAAGGCGGGTAAGTCCCGATGAGCAAGCGGTTCAACACGAACGCGGTGGCGCGCCGACCGAACGCCGAACTCGACTTCTCGGTGAGCCTCAACCCCCTGGGCACCCCCGTGCAGATCGTCCGCGCGGTGAAGGTGGCCGCCGCGGACTTCTCGGACTACCCCGACCCGTCGTGCTCGGCCGTCGTGGAGGCGCTGGCGTCGCGGGAAGACGTCGCGGCCGAGCAGATCGTCGTCACGGCGGGCGCGACCGATGCGTTCATGCGCATAGCCTCGGCGCTCCGCCCGCACAAGGCGCTGCTTTGCACGCCGTGCTTCGACGGCTACGAGCGCGCCATCCGCCAGGTCCACACGCGCATCGTGCACCATAGCCTGGTGGCGCGCGAGGACTTCAGCGTAACCGAGAGGATCCTCGACTACATCGAGCCGGACATCGACATGGTGTTCCTCTGCTCCCCCAACAACCCCACGGGCCGCGTGGTGCCGCGCGAGCTGCTGTGCAAGGTGCTGCGCGCCGCCGCCCGCTGGGGCACGTGGGTGGTCGTCGACGAGAGCTTCATCGAGTTCACCCGCGAGCACTCGGCAGCATCGTTGCTCGACCGGCATCCGCAGCTGATCGTCGTGAAGTCGTTCACGGCCTCCTACGCCATGGCGGGGCTGCGCGTGGGCTGGTGCCTGTGCGGCGCGAGCGACGTCGCCGACCGCATTCGCGACGCCGGCATGCCCTGGGCCGTATCGGCCCCGGCGCAGGCGGCGGCCCTCGCCGCCCTCGACGTGCCCGGCTACCTGGACCTCACGCGCGACTACGTGGACGCGGAGCGCGAGAAGATGCAGCAGGCCCTGCGCAAGGCCGGCATGCTCGTCGTGCCCTCGGATGCGAACTTCGTGCTCTTCCAGGGGCCAGCCAGCCTCTACGAGGACCTGCTCGAAAACGGCGTGCGCGTGTGCCCGTGCGGCGACTACCGCGGGCTCGACGCCACCTGGTTCCGCGTGTCTATCCGGACTTCCGAGGACAACGCCCGGTTCATCAAGGCTTTGGGGCAAACCGCGATATAGGAGGCCACGAACGTGGAGCGCAGGCGCAAGGAGAAGTCCCCCGAACGGGTTGACGAGCGCCCCTACATCATGGACGAGGGCCGCGCGCTCAACGGGCCCGTCGAAATCGTCACGGTGGCCGGCGGCATGATGCTCCTGGCGCTCGCCGTGGGCTTCGTGGTGGGCTTCCTCGTGTTCCTCGTGATGAACCTGTCGACGTGGCTGACCGATCTGGTGTGGGGCGGCTACCTGAAGGGGACGGTGGAAATCAGCCTGTTCCCCCTCATCGTGTGCACCGCAGGCGGCCTGGTCATCGGCCTCTGGACCTTCTTCACCGACAACCAGGTGGAGCCGCTCGAGAAGGTCATGGGCGAGTTCAAGCAAACCGGCACCTACGGAATCGACCCGGTGAAGGGCACCGTGAGCTTCCTCCTGCCGCTCGTGTTCGGCGGCTCCATCGGCTTCGAGGCGGGGCTCACCGGCATCATCACCGCCGCCTGCTGCTGGATTCGCGACCGCCTGAAGGCGGCGGGGCTGCGCGCGGCGGCCGTGGCCGACGTTACCATCTCGGCCTGCCTGTCGGCCATATTCGGAACGCCCCTCGTCGGCATCGTCGCGGGCGCGGAAAGCTCGCCGGACGACGGCGAGGCCGAGCTGATGGAAGCGCCTGACGTCAACGCCTACAACATGCGCAGGCCCGCCAAGATCGTGCTGTACACTTCCGCCGCCTTCGGGGCGTTCGCCGGCATCCGCGTGTGCTCGGCGGTGTTCGACGCATCGGCTGGCTTCCCGCGCTTCGACGCGGTTACCGCGGGGGGAACGCAGCTGCTCTGGGTTTTCGTGGCCATCGCCGTGGCGTACGTCATGACGCTCGTCTACCACGGCACGCAGTATCTCGCGCGAAACATCGCGGCGCGCACCGGCGACTCCGCGCTGGGCGTCATCGGCAGGCCGCTCGCGGCTGGTTTCATCATCGGCCTGCTGGCCATCGCGTTTCCCTACGTGCTGTTCCCCGGCGAAACCCAGTCGCACATGCTCATGGAGAGCTGGGGCACCTGGACCGCCATCGCCCTCATCGCGACCGGCATGCTGAAGGCGTTCGCCACCCCGCTCTGCATCAACTGGGGCTGGGTCGGCGGCAACTTCTGCCCGAGCATCTTCGCCGGCGCAGCCTGCGGGTACGGCATCGCCATGGTGACGGGCGCCGACCCCGCCCTCATGGTGACCGTCGTCGTCCGACCCCGCCCTCATGGTGACCGTCGTCGTCACCGCCTTCCTGGCGGGCGTGGTGCGCAAGCCGGTGCTCACCATCGCCATCCTGCTGCTGTGCTTCCCTCTCGAGAGCGTCATCTGGTGCGGGCTCGCCGCCATCGTCGGGGCAGCCCTTCCCATCCCCACGCTCCTCCTGGGCGCATCGGACGAAGGCGCGCCGCGGCAGCGCAAGCGCAGGAAGAGCCCGCGCCGAGAAGAGCCGGAACGGGAAGAAGACGCCGCATGGGGCGAGGAAGCCGCCGTTCCGGACGAGGACGCACGGCGCCAGCGGCGCCCCCGCGAAGGCAGGACGCGCTAGCCGTTCAGCTGGGCGATGAAGCGCCCGAAAGCTGCGCGGCCCTCGGCATCCCACTTGAACACGCCTGC
>CACWWI010000039.1 GCA_902764575.1 uncultured Coriobacteriaceae bacterium | reverse complement strand
TTCATCCAGCTGAGCTTGGTCTCGTCGAAGATGGCGTCCTTCTTGGTGATGCGGTCGAGCGAGAACTCGCTGCAGATCACGTCACGGCTCATGATCGTGGTCTCGCCGTCGAGCGACCAGCCCAGAAGCGCCAGGAAGTTCACCATCGCGTCGGGCAGGAAGCCGCGGTCGCGGTACTCCTCCACGCTCGTCGCGCCGTGGCGCTTGCTGAGCTTCTTGCCGTCGGGGCCCAGGATCATCGACAGGTGCGCGAACGTGGGCACGGGCAGGCCGAGCGCCTCGTAGATCAGGATCTGGCGCGGCGTGTTGGACAGGTGGTCGTCGCCGCGGATGACATGCGTGATGCCCATGTTCGCGTCGTCGCAGACCACGGCGAAGTTGTACGTGGGGCTGCCGTCGGTGCGCACGAGGATCATGTCGTCCATCACCTCGGCCGGGAAGCTCGTGGGGCCGTACACGGCATCGTCGAACTGGATGGGGCCGTGGTCGAGCGGCACCTTCAGGCGCCACACATGCGGCTCGCCCGCGTCGATGCGGCGCTGCGCCTCGGCGGGGTCCAGGTCGCGGCACGTGCGGTCGTAGCCGGCGTAGCTCTCCCCCGCCGCCTCGCGCTTGGCATCGAGCTGCTCCTTGGTGCAGAAGCAGGGGTACACCGCGCCGCGCTGCTTAAGCTTCTCGAGCGCCTCGGCGTACGTGCCCATGCGCTGCATCTGGAAATACGGGCCGGCTTCGCCGCCCACCTCGGGGCCCTCGTCCCAGTCGAGCCCGAGCCATTTCATGGCGTTCAGGATGACGTCGACGTTCTCCTGCGTGGAGCGCTCGGGATCGGTGTCCTCGATGCGCAGGATGAATGTACCGCCCATCGCGCGGGCGAACGCCCAGTTGAAGATAGCCGTGCGGGCACCGCCGATGTGTAGGCGGCCCGTCGGGGAAGGTGCGAAGCGCACGCGTACTTTCTCACTCATAAGCAATTCCGTTCCTTGCGAATGTACAACGGCAGATAGTATAAGCGCGGGCAACTCCCCCGCAACGGAGAGTTGCCCTTATCAACCAAATATCAGCATCACGAGCCGAGTAATCAACAAGGGGATTACTTGCCCATGGGCTTCACGCTACTACTACCTACGAATACGTAATCCATTCTGGCTCGAGCTTGAAGTCGGACTTGTCGCGGTCCAGGTTGACCTCCGAGAACTTCGTAACCGTGAACGCGTACACTTGCGTTTCGGCAGGCTGCGCGTCCTTCTCCCACGGGCGCACGAGGTTGAACGTCAGCACCACCTCGCCGGGCGATTGCGCGCGGAACGTGAACGTGTCGCGCAAGGTGCCGCCTGCCACACCCTCCTCGGCGCGGTTCTCGGTGGTCTTGTCAACCTGCTCCAACACCCCTTCTTGGTCGGCCGTGCACTCCCATTGGTAT
The DNA here is from genome assembly GCA_902764575.1 of uncultured Coriobacteriaceae bacterium. GTDB lineage: Bacteria > Actinomycetota > Coriobacteriia > Coriobacteriales > Eggerthellaceae > UBA9715. The sequence continues at coordinate 12,032 of CACWWI010000039.1, read as the reverse complement.
CCGGTTCCCGCGCTGTAGTCGAGCGAGATGTACACGGTGTCGCTCGCATCGAGCACGTCAACGTCTGACGAGGATTGGGACGCGGTATCGGAGGATGCAGCGGAGCTCGATGCGCTTGAAGACCCTGACGACCCGCTCGCCGAGCTGGCTGAGGAAGACGAGGCCGATGCGCAAGCGGCAAGGGCCAGGGCCGCAATGGCGACCATCGCTAGGGCGAGGATTGACTTGGTGCGAACTTGCATGATGTCAGTGCTCCTTTCAGTCGAAACTGATGATACGTGCCGCCGGGCGCGGCTTGCTACTGGACCGTTGGCTCTTCTATTTCGGCGAACTTGTCGGGGTCGCCTGCTTCGCCGATCTCGGTGGGTTCACCGTGGGCGGTAAAATCGTCGTAGCCCGCCGGCTCTTCGATGGCCTCGAACGCGGCGAGGTCGTTCTCGTCCACCGCGCTGTAGTCGTGGTTGTTGAACACGCTCGTGTCGAGCATGCCCGTGAGCTTCGCCATGCAGGTGGTCACCATAGCGTCGCCCGTCACGTTGATGGCTGTGCGGCCCATGTCCAGCAAACGGTCGATGCCCATGATCATGGCAACGCCCTCGACGGGAAGGCCCACCGACTCGAACACCATCGCGAGCATGATCGTGCCCACGCCGGGAACGCCCGCCGTGCCGATCGAGGCGGTCACGGCAGTGACCACAACGGTGACGAGCGCCGCAAGCGACAGCTCGATGCCGAACGCCTGCGAAACGAAAATGACGGCTGCGCCTTGCATGATTGCCGTGCCATCCATGTTGATGGTGGCGCCGAGCGGGATGGTGAACGACGCGACCTTCGGGTCGACGCCGATCTTCTTCTCCAAGGTTTCCATGTTCAGCGGGATGGTCGCGTTAGACGAGCTTGTCGAGAACGCGAACAGCATGACCGGCAGCATCTTGCGCAGAAACTGCAGCGGGTTGAGCCGCGTGAACAGCACCAAAAACAACATGTACACCACGAGCAGCTGCGCGGCCAGGCCCAGGTACACCGTGCCGATGAACTTGCCCATGGCCACGATTCCGTCGATGCCCAAGCTCGCGAACGCGCGAACGATAAGGCAGAAGATGCCGATGGGGGCTACTTTCAAAACGAGGCCGATCATGTGCATCATCACGGCGTTGAACTGGGTGAAGAAGCGGTTCACCGTCGCCACCTTCTTGCCCAGGCGCCCCAAGATGAACCCGAGGATGAGGGCGAAGAAGATGATCTGGAGCATGGCGCCGTCGTTCATGGCGGCGATGACGTTGGTCGGTATGATGTTGATGAGCGTATCGGCCATGGTCTGATCCGTCGTGGTCGCCTTAGGCTCAACGCTCACGATCGAGCTCATGTCCAAGCCAACGCCTGGGCTGGTAATCTGCGCCAGGACGATGGCGATGGTCACGGCGATCGCGGTGGTGCACAGGTACATGAGGATGGTGCCCACGCCCACTTTGCCCAGCATCTTCGGGTCGCTCATCGAGGCCGCGCCGCACACGATGGAGCAGAACACGAGCGGCACGACGAGCATCTGCATCAGGCGGATGAACCACTGGCCGAGCACGTAGAGCACGCCGTTGATGAGGTGCTCGTATACGGGCGAGTCGTTCGGCACGCATATCGAGCACACGATGCCCACGATAAGCCCTGCCGCCAGCGAGATGAGGATCCACGTGGTGAGGTTGCCGCTCTTTTTGGGCTCATCCGCGCGCCGATTCGATTGGCCGTGGTTGGAAACGGCGTTATCGTCGCTCATGATATCCCCTCCGCAGATCACCTGGGCAAACCCGCCTGGAAACCGCCCCTGCGCGGTTGCCCGAAAACTCACTGCACCATTGTAGCAGCCGCAGGGCTATCGCGATTTGAGCCTGCCCCCGATGACGGCCGAAAGGCCCGACAGCACGAGGGACGACACGACCCATACCACGCCCATGCCCATCCAGAACGCCTCGGGCAACGAGCAGATGAGCAGCGAGTCGTAGGGGAACGTCCAGTTGCCCTGTTGGGCGAAGAACAGCTGGTGGAACACTGTGAACAGCCCGTTGAAGTCGATGATCGCCCACACGGCGAGCAGCGCCAGAACAACCACCACGCCCGTTCCGGCACCGAACAGAACGACGCCCGTGCGCCGCGCGCTTCCCGTGACGTGCGTGAACACGAGGCCGGCGAGCGCGATGAGCCCGATGGCGATGAGCGCGGGGTAAGCGGCCGCGGCGATGGCATAGCAATCGTCGAGGTGCGATATGGTCTGCTGCGAGTAGCAGTACATCTCCGAGGCGCCGTTGAACGCCGCCTTGTACTGGGACACGTCGGAGCCGTCGCGCACCGCGCCCATGGCCGGGAACTCAGCGGGCACGATGCCGCCCTTGTCGGCGAGCGCCTTCGCGTACTCCTCGTCCACCTCGTAGACCGTTCGGTAGAGCGCGAGCTCGTTGTGCGCGCCGAACGAGTAGTCGCGCGTGGCGTCGGCCACCTTCACGAGCTGGTTGCGGTCGAACGGCGAGATGTCGTCACGCGAGAACGCGCTCGAGAGCGCATGGGTGACCGGCGGCAACGTGCACGCCACGAACCCGAGCCCGACGAACGTGAAAGCCAGGGCGATGGCCGTGACAACCGCGACGATTTTCCTGAAGGCATCCATACCGCGCAATAATACCTCATGCGCCCGATGTCCCGAAACGTTGTGACAGCGTCCGTTTCAGCCAGGCGCCCGATTGGCTCAGGTCGGCATCCTCGAAACCCGACGCCTTGCTGCAGGTGGGCTTGAACGCGGCGCTCGACTCGGCTTTGTTCGACAGGTTCCACATGACGTAGCTCACACCGCGCTCGTCGAGGAACGCGATCCAGGCATCGGCCTGCTCCTCGTCGATGGCGCCGTTGCCGCTCGCATCGCAGATGCCAAACTCGGTCACGAAAAGCGGCAGCCCGGCGTCGAGCGCAGCGGCAGCCTTCGCCCGCAGGTCGTCCTTGTGCGTGGCCGCATAGAAGTGCAGCGCATACATGATGTTGTCGAAGGCGAGCGGGTTGGCCGCTGCGGCGTCGACATCCTGCGACCACGTGGGCGTGCCCACGATCACGACCGCATCGGGGCTGTTCTCGCGGATGACGGGGATGATGCGCTCGGCATACGCCTTGACGTCCGCCCAGCTCGTACCCCCGTTCGGCTCGTTGCAAATCTCGTAGAGCACGTTGCCGTGGTCGGCATAAGCCGCCGACACGTCACGGAAGAACGCCTCTGCCTCGTCGGCGTGCATGTTCGGGTCGTTGTCCGACAGGATGTGCCAGTCGACGATGACGTACAGGCCATTGTCGGTGGCATAGCGCACCCCGTCGTCGACGAGCTTGCGCAGCTGCGCCTTGTCGCCGTCGGTGCAGTAGCCGCCCGACTCCGCCGTGTACAGCGCCAACCGCACGACGTTGGCGCCCCAATCGGTGCGCAGCTCGCCGAAAAGCGCGTCGTTCACGTAGGTCGGGAACCACGCGAGCCCGTGCGTGCTCGCGCCCCTCAGCTGCACCGCGCGGCCGTCCTTGCCCACGAGCCGTGTGCCCTCTACGTGCAGCGCGCCGCCCGTGGAAGGCGCCGCGACCGAGGAACCCGACGTGGCTGGAGCGCTTGCCGCACCCGCCGAGGACGTAGTCGCGCTTCCCGATCCGGAAGCTACCGAGCTACCACTCGACGATCCTGCGCACCCTCCAAGCGCGCAGGCCATCAAAACAGCCCCGAGCACGGCCACCAAAAGCGTCGCGGTCGCCTTCGAGTTACCTTCCGCCATCGTCACGTCCTCTCCATCCAATCGCTTCGCGAGCAAAGTATACAAGCTGAACGCAGCGATGCGGCAAGGCGAGCCGATCTGCTCGTTCGACTTGCCGGCCATGCGCGGAGACCATGCCTGGTACAATCGCGCTTAACGAAGCAGCCGCGAAAGGACGAACGTGCCCGCAATACTGACACACCACCTGTTCGGCATCGATGTATACGACGAACTCGAGCACGTCATCGGAACCGGCGCGAAGGCGAAGGACGCGTTCTTGCTGGGCAACCAGGGCCCCGACCCCTTCCTGTGCCTGAAAGCCCTCCCCTCCTCCGTCGACTACCGGCAGGTCGGCTCGGTCATGCACACCACCAGCCCGACAAAGCTGCTCGAAGAAGTGCACCGGCGCATGGTGGAAGCGAAAGCCCGGCAGGCCAACAGCTTCCTGAGGGCCTATGCGCTCGGGTTCGTTTGCCATTACCTGCTCGACTCGATGGCGCATCCGCTCGTCTACGCACAGCAGAACGCGATTTGCAAAACGGGCGTCCGGGGCTTGCCGCCCAATCGATCCGGCCGCATCGTGCACGCCCTCATCGAGACGGAGCTGGACGAGTACATGCTCAACGCGAAGCGCGAAACGACCGTCGAGTCGTTCCAGCCGCACCGGGAAGCGCTGAGGTGCGGAGAGCCCGAGCTTTGGGCGATATCGGGCAGCCTCAGCTCCGTGACGAAGGACACGTACGGCCTCGCGCTTCCCGCGCTCGCCTTCGCAGGCGGCGTGCACGCGTACCGCACGGGGCAGCATATGATAGATGCAAGGCGGAACTACCCGACCCTTTCCCCCGATGTTGCGCAGCTGACAGGCGATGCCTACCTGCACATCAAGGCGCTCACCCATTCCGCCGCATTGAAGGAGCAGGCATCGTTTGCCAACTTGGACCACGTTCCCTGGGAGCATCCCTTTGTCCCGGGCGCCGTCATGGACGCGAGCTTTGACGAGCTCTACGCGGCCGCGCTCGCGAAGGCGCTCGACAGCCTGCCCCGCTTCGCGCAGGCAGGCTTCGACGCTTCGGATTGTGCGGAGCTCACCGGCGGCGTGAACTTCTACGGCGAAACCGTCACCGAATAGGATCGCAATCCACCCACAGCACGGCGCTCGTGAGGTCGCCCATGGGCTGGCTGATGATGGGCTTGGGGCCCAAGCGCGCGAACACGCCGCCGAACTTGCCGTTGAACGTGTAGAGGCCCGGCATGTTGTTGTAGAACGCGGTCTCGCGCGGGATGTCGGCATCGTCTGCGATGAGCAAGTCGTTGCAGATGGGCAGCAGCTCGGTGCGGAACGGCGTGAGGTAGGTCTGCACGAGGAACGGCGCGCCCGCCTTGCCGTTGCTGAAGCGGTCGACAATGTCTTCCCACTCCTCCTGCGACCACATCTGGCCGGCGTACACGTCGTGAGCGCCGTACTGGTCGGTGGGCTTGATAATCCACGCGTCCTTGTTGGCGCGCACCGCGTCCAGGTCGATGTGCGCATCGTCGAGGAACTTCGTCTGCGGCACGTATTCGTCGACCAGGCGCAGCTCGTCTTCGGTGAGCATCTCGCGCGTCTCGGGCCAGAACACGGCGTCGAAGATCTGCTTGTCGTGCACGATGTGGCCGGCGAAGCTGCCGATGAGCGCCACCGCACCGTCGCGCACGGCCGAGATCATGTCTTGGCTGGCATCCCAGTTGTTCAGGATGTCGTTGGTGACCGAGCGGCGCCAGATGGCGTCGATCTTGCGGCCCTTCTTGTCGCGCAGCTCGCGCTTGGCGGCGTCGTATACGAGGTCGCGCACGTCTTCCACCAGGCACGGGTAGCCGTGCTCGCCGAAGTAACGCGCGTACACGCGGAACTCGTCGACGACGGCGTTCTCCATGAAGTCCGCGATGGCGAACGTGGGGTGCTCCACCTTGTTCTCGAACGTGTCGTAGATGCGGATGAACTCCTCGACCCAGGGGTTGAACAGGTCGGACGTCTGCAGGTTGTGACGGCTCGCGAACTCGCGCATCGTGGCGCTCGGCGCCAGCGAGATGTTGAGCTCGCGGTCCTCGTTCATGCCCGACGAACCGTCGGCGTTCCACTCGCAGAAGCCACCGGCCAGCGTGTCCTCGTTCAGGAACACGTCGAAGCGCGCGAACGGCAGCAACGCGTCGTAGCGCTGCGGGATGAGGATGAGCTCGCGCAGGCGCTCGTCGTAGTCGAAGAGCTCGCGGTACGAGGGGTCGTCCAGGTAGCGGCGCATTACCTTCTCGCAGATGCTGTGCGATGTCTCGGCGAGCCATTTCATGGTGTCGTAAGTTTCCTGGTCGAACAGGCGCGGCACGAACGACGACTCGGCCTGGATGTAGTGCACGAGCGCCGTCGAATTCTCCATGTAGGCGAATGCGTTCTCACGCCCCGGCACGTCGCCGTCGAGCGATGCCATGATGTCGAGGTACTCCTGCGTGTACTCAGCGTTCTTGGTCATAATCGGTCCCTTCTCTTTGCTTGCGCAGAAGTGTAGCAGACGCGGGGGCGCGCAAAAGCCCCGCCCCCATTTGATTGGCTTCATTTTGTTATCGGGAAACAGCGGGCGTGGGTTTAAGATAGATACCTACCGCTTCAGCAATCGATGGAGGACACGTATGTGGATTGGGAGGGACGCCGTTCATCTGGGCAGACTGTTCGCGTTCTTGAGCGAAGAGTCCTCGCTTGACGCGCCGCTCATCCTCTCCTGCCCAATCGGCGTTCTCATCTCGCCCGAGAGCGGAGAGGTGTCCCTGAGGGCAACCTCGTTCTGGCGGCGCCTCGAATCGCCGGAGATGCTATTCAACGCCGAGAAGAGTCGCGACGGCGCATGCACGGTCGGCGAGTTCCTGCAGGAGTTGTCGGAGTTCATGAAGTCGAGCGACGAGCAGACGACGGCTGTGAAGACGCAGGTGAACGGACAGCTCTACCAGCTGCGCGGAGATATCAAGATTGACGTGGACACCGAGCGCCCAGGAGGGTTCTTCCTGTCGTCGTCCGCAATACACTCCCAGGTGTTCGAGGGGTCGGGCCCCTGGGATCCCAAGAACCAGCTGGCAGCCGTGCGGGGCGACGACGAACAGGAAGCTGAGACCGAGGCCGAACCCGAGGTTCGGCTGAGCAACAAGGGCGCAGCGGACTCGTTCACGGACGTGAGCACCGACGAGTGGACGAACGCCTGGGCAAGCGAGTGGGGCGAGGTCGACGTCGTGCCGCTCGAAAGCTCCGATGATCAGGTCTTCGTCGAGGTCGAAGAGGAAGACGAGCCCGAGGAAAACACCGAAGTGGAAGCTGAAGAGGAAACGGCGGACAAATCCGACGAAGAACCCGTCGACGAAGACGAGGACGACGCCGAAGCCGAGGAGGACACCGAAGAGTCCGAAGAACCCGAAACCGATGAGGACTCCGAGAGCGAATCCGATGCCGAAGAGGAACCCGACGACGAAGCCGAGCCCGAAGAAGAAGACGAGCCCGAAGAGGAGCCCGAGGGCGAGGACGAAGACGAGGACGACGAGAACGTCGAAGAGGAAAACGAAGAGGAGCTCGAAGAAGCTGAGGAAGTAGAAACCGACTCCGAACCGGAAGAGTCGGATGATCCCGATTCCAGCACGGACGATGAACTGGACGCTGAGGAGGAACAGGAGCCTGAGCCTGAGCCTGAGCCTGAGCCTGAGCCTGAGCCTGAGCCTGAGCCTGAGCCCGAGCCCGAGCCGGAAGCTGAGCCTGAGGATGAGGACGACTCCGAACCCGAAGACGACCTCGACGACCACGCTTACCATGGTCGGCATGCAGCACCGAAATCGCATGACGAATAAACGCCGGGCAATCGCCGTCGGCATCGCCGCCGCATCCGCCGCGGCGATTGCGGCATGGGCTTGGCATCGCTACGGGCCAGCGACGTACGTGCGCGAACGCACGATGTTCGGCCGCGCTCGCATCTACGAAGTAGCCGACGACGCGGGCTGCCCCGTGCGTTTGTTGGAAGTCGGCGGCATCGTGCAATCGGGAACCTATACCGACGACCGCTACACCGAGCTCGTGTTCGAATACCTCAAGGCCTACGACGCGATGTTCGACCGCGGCATTCCCATCCGCCGCGTCTGCGTGCTCGGCTGCGGGGGCTACGACTACCCGGAACACCTCATCGCACACCACGATCCCGTCGTCGTCGACGCCGTGGAAATAGACCCTGCCATAACCTCCATCGCCCGCAGGTATTTCTTCCTCGACCGCGTAATCGAAGAATACGAGACGGAGGCGAGCGGCCGCCTTAACCTCATATGCTCCGACGCGCTCGCCCACCTGGAATCTATCGAATGCAGCTACGACGCCATCGTTAACGACGCCTTCGACGTAGGAACCCCGCCCGCGCACCTGACAACTGAGCGGTTCGCGCGCGCCGTGAGCGATCGCCTGAACCCTGGCGGGCTCTACCTCACCAACATCGTCTCCGCCGTCGAGGGGCCTCACACCGCATTCATCCGAGAGCAAGTCGCAATGCTCGAACGGCTCTTCGCCAACGTCGAGGTGCTCCCCTGCTCCTCCGACGCGCTCACCGCTCCCGACAACGTGATCGTCATCGCCCAGAAAGCCGTCGCGGGCGCAGGCAGCTCCCCCGAAGAGTGAGCCGCCAGCCACATGGCCTATAATGGTCGGCGACCATTGCCAGCAGCCCTTTCGAGGAGACCGCCATGAAAAACGTTCCGCAACCGGTAAGAGAAGCCATCGCCGTCGCGCTTATGGTTGCTGCGGTCACGGCAACGGCTGCTGCGCTGCTCAAGCAGCCGCTGTTCATCCCGGGCGGCTTCGTACTGTTCCTAATCTTCTACATCTGGCGCATCCATCCGCAGATCAAGGCCTACTACCAAGCCGAAGCCGAAGAGGAGTACCGCCAGAAGTACAGCGACGACGAAACGTACCAGCCGATCCTCGACCGCTTCGCCGCTAACCACAACGAGAAAGCGTTCTTCGAGGAATACGCCATGTGGAAGCAGGGCCCGCACGACAACGAGGTGCGGCTGCGCTTCCTGCAGCAAGCGGTGCTCGACCTCATCGACGCCGGCTGCATCTACCGCGTGGAAGAACTGCTGACAGACATGGAAGCGCTCGCAAACGCCGAAGGCCTCAACGACCGCTTCGACGCGTTCCGCGCCCAATGCGACCGCCGCATAGCCGACATAGCAAGCAAGCGCCTAGGGGAATAGCAACCCACACCGCGCGCAGAATCGCGGCCCGCGTGTTATGCGTTGCGGAGCGGGCAGGGGATGCCCGGGGATTTCTGGCAGGCGCCGCAAGCGATGCAGATGCTCGGACGCATGTCTCCCGACTTCCATCGAGCGAGCAGGTCGGGTTCGCAGATCAACGGGCGGCTCATGCCCACGGCGGCTATGCCGTCGTTTGCGAGGTGCGCTTCGATAACGTCGTAGTCGCGCCAACCGCCGGTCACGATAACGGGAACGTCCAGCCTGCGCGCGACCCGCGCCCCGAAACGCGCGAAATAGGGTTCGCCGTCTTGCGCGCGCGATGACGCCGCATGCCAATCCCCGGTCACCTCGATGCAGCTCGCGCCCGCCTCCACGAGCCAGCCGCACACCTGCGCGCTCTCTTCTTCGCCCAGGCCACCTTTCGCACCGGTCGGATCGCCAGCGTCATCGCAACTGTTCACCTTCGCGAGAACGGGATATTCCTCCCCCACCGCAGCGCGCACGGCGCGGATGCATTCAACGGCCAGCCGCGCGCGGTTGCGCAAGTCGCCCCCATATTCGTCGGAGCGTTCGTTGAAGAGCGGGCTGAGGAACTGCGAGAGCAGGTACCCATGTGCCACGTGCACTTCCACGCCGTCGAACCCGCATGCCTTCGCGCGCGCCGCCGCAGCGCCGAACGCCCGCGCCAACTCGACGAGCTCGTGCGGCGAGGCCTCGCGCGGAACCAGATGCGTCTTGGGATGCTCGACAGGCGATGCCCCCAGGATGCCCGCATGGGGAAGCTGCCTGCGCGGATCGTCGGGGCCCAGTTTGCTCTTCGATCCGCCATACACCAGCTGCAGCACAATGGACGCCCCGCGCGCATGCACGGCATCGACGAGCGCTCGGTAATCGTCGAGGAAAGAATCGTCGTACATGCCAAGCGCGCCTTCCGAGGGCTTGCCGTCGGGCCTCACATACGCATACCCCGTAACGATCGCCCCCACTCCACCAGCAGCAAGCTCCTCGTACAAAGCCCGCAACCGATCAGTAGGCCGCCCATCAACCCCAGCCAACGACTCCGCCGTAGCCGCCCGAACCACCCGGCTACGTCCAACAAGCCCCCCAATTGTCATCTGCTCAAACAGCATAGTCATACAAAAGCCTTCAAGCCCCAAATCATCGAAGACCAGCAACCAGAAGAAGAAATCACGCAATCAAAATCAACCACGCCGCCTTCTTCCTTCTAGCGGAAGAGCGTAGCCCTCGGTCGAGCTGGCGCCCGGTTGGGCCGGGAGGGGGCGTAGCCGCTTCCGCAGGTACTAAATTGAACTACTTAAACGAACCGAGGACGCCGTAGGCCTAGCCCCCTCCCGGCCCAACCGGGCGCCAGCTCGACCGAGGGCGGACAGCAGGTCAGACGCCTACAACATGCCTGCCTTCTCGACCTTCTGCAGGTATGCCTCGCCAGCATTGGCCATCTCCTGGAACTCGTTGATGGTCTGGCGGATGCGGGGTAGGGCCTCCTGCTTGTACGTGCTGATGTCCTCGAGCGCCTGGATCGTGTCGGCGAAGGACTGCTTCAGCGTGTCGGCGGAGATGTTGGCCTCGGCCGCCTTCTGCTGAATGTCGGCGCCCTGCTCCTTCAGCATGCGCGACGTGGCGGAGATCATGTTGTTGGTGGTCTCGTTGAGCGCCGTCACCTTGTCGAGCACGATCTTCTGGTTGTACAGCGCACCTGCCACCGTCACGGCAACGCGCAGCGCCGACACGGTGACGTTCTCGGCGCGGTCGACGGCACGGATGAGCTCGAGGTTGTTGCGGCGGATGACGTTCATCGCCACGATGCCCTGCTGGTTAACCACGAGCAGCTGCTGGAAGTCCATGATCTTCTGGCGCAGCGGGAACAGGATCTCCTCTTCCACGAACTTGATCTTCTCGGGGTCGGTGTCGGGGTTCACGCGTGCCTGTTCGATGGCGTTCGTCAGGTAGTTGTCCAGGTCGGTTGCCATGGCGATCTGCTGGTTGAGCTGCTTGGTCAGATCGCGCATCGTGTTCTCTTCGAGCTCGAGCGTCGTGTTGTCGTTCTTGAGAGACGTGCGGCCCTTCTCGAGCGACTTAACGATGCTCGCAATGTGCGCGTCGGCGTTCTTGTAGCGCTCGAAGTAGCGGCGGATGGGGTTGAACAGCTTGCCCAGGGGGCCGCTCTTGGCGAAGTCGATGCCGGACGGGTCGAGGTCGCGCATCTGGATGGCCAGGTCTTCGAGACCCTTGGCCACCTCGCCGGTCTCGCCGCCGCTCTTGGAGAGCTGGCTCATGCTGTTCGAGAGCATCTCGTTTTTCACCGAGGACTTGCGCACGATGTCGGAGCCCATCTCCTCGATGGCCTTGGTGATCTCGCGGCGCTCGACGATGGAGTCGAGGTCGACCGCCATGATCTGGGCGCCCTTCTCGGCCGCCGTGTTGTCGATGACCTCGGCGTGCGCCTCGGGCACGGCCAGTTCTTCCTCGACAGCTTCCTTGGTTTCCTCAGGATCGGGTATGGCCAGATCGAATGCCATGGCAGTTCTCCCTTCTGCGTGAACCTCGCGTGTGTCTTCAACTCGTTTCACTATAGCATTTCGAACGGCTACGTGAGGGTTGTCCCCAAGCGGTTACCTGCTCCACAGCTATGGCGAGCGCCTGTCATACGACGGCGAACGCATCGTGCGCGGCACGCCTTCTCAAATTGGCCTACACAAGAAAGGCCGCGCCCGGAGGCACGGCCCGCTCAATAGCATGCGCGGCCACGAACGCTATTGCGCCTTTGTGAACGTCATGTTTCCATCGGATCCCGTGATGACGAGCTTGCCGTCCTTCATCGAGAGCTTCAGGTTGCCGTCGCTCTGCTTGATCGTGCCCTCGTTCGCGCTCGTGAGCTCCCACGTGCCGTTGCCGAACGCCTCGGATTCCATCGAGCCGTCGGACTTGAACTCGACGGTCAGCTTTTGGCCCATACTGCTGAGCGACTTGACCATCTTGTTGACTTTCTCGTCGTAA
>CACWWI010000038.1 GCA_902764575.1 uncultured Coriobacteriaceae bacterium | reverse complement strand
TCGCATGCGGCGCCGCCGCGCGGGGCAAACTGACGCGGGAACCCAACGACAATCTCAAAGGAGGCGACAGATCATGAGCGGAAAAACGCCCAACAGGGACATCGGCTGCACCGTCAAGTCCTGCGCGTATCACTGCGGCAGCGAAGACAACTGCTCGCTGCCCGGCATCCATGTGGAAGCCTGCCCGAACTGCGGCAGCGGCGCCGCGCGCGACGAGAGCATGTGCCTGTTCTGGAAGGACCGCGACCGCAAGTTCATCGGCGCCAACCGCGCGTTCCTCGACTACTACGGTTTCGATTCGGTGGCCGACATCGCCGGGAAGACCGACGAGGACATGGGCTGGCACATCGACCCGGTGCCCTTCCTGGAAGACGAGCTGCGCGTCCTGAACGAGGGAGAGTCCATCAGCCACGTGCCCGGGCACTGCATCGTGAAGGGCGAGGTGCGAGACATCCTCGCGACGAAGCGGCCGGTGTACCGCAACGGGCGCATCGTGGGCCTGGTGGGCTATTTCGTGGACGCCGACAACGAGCTGCTCGGCAACAACGAGATGGGCAGCCTGCCGTTGCGCGACCCCGTTACCGGCCTGCTGAACTTCACGGGCCTGGAATCGGCCACGTGGAGGTTCGTAGACTCGTACAAGCGCAGCGGCATCGACTTCGCCATGATCAGCATCAACATCGAGAGCTTCCAGCAGATCAACGACGAGCTGGGCTACGAGTTCGGCGACAAGGTGCTCGCGCGCATCGGCGAGGAGCTGCGCAACGCGGCGGGCTCGCGCTGCGCGATCGGCCACGTGTACGCCGACCGGTTCGTCATCCTCGCGCAGAGCGCCACCGACGAGCAGCTGCAGGAGCTGTGCGACGAGGTGGAGCGCAGGCTCATGGCCATCGTCGAGGTGGACGGCGCCCCGTGCACGGTGTATGCGCTCGCGGGCTTCGCGCGCTACTCCGAGATCCAGGACGTCGAGGCCATGAAGCGCCACAACCGCGACCGCCGCGCCAAACGGCGTGACGACTCGGAGGGAATGCCCAGCCAGGGCGATGTGATTACGTCGACGCTGCTGTAGGCTCGCCTGTTCCTAGAGGCGCTTTCCTAGAGGGGCTTCAGCTCCAGCTCTTCGCCCAGTTCCAAGATGATGCGGCCGGGGGCTTGGAACTGCTCGGCGCGCTCGCGGCTGAACAGCTGCGCGGGATCGCTCGGGTCGTTCATGGGGACGAGGTGCATCGGGATGCTGTGGCGCGCGGCGACGAGCTTGGCGCATTCGCTTGCCTCGGGCACGTCCATGTTGTAGAAGCCGTCGCCGGGGAATGCGGCGTAGTCGATTCCGAGGGCGGCGAGCTTGCCCGAGCGCATGTCGTCGGTCATGCTCGTGTCGCCCGAGGCGTAGAACGTGATGCCGTCGAACTCGAGCACGAAGCCCACGCATTGGTCGATTGCGTGGTTCTTGTTGTAGGCCTGCACGGCGGTCGCGCGCACGCCGTGGCTCTGCACCGTGAGGTACTCCCCCTCGCCCGGATGCACGTCGGCCGCGCGGACGATCGTGCAACCCGCGGCGTGCGGCATCTTCTGCACCTGGTTGTGGTCGAAGTGCTCGTGGGTGACGAAGATCAGGTCGGCGGGCAGGTCGTAGCCTTCGCCTGCGAACGGATCGACGTACACGACCGTGTTGTCGTCGAGCACGAACCGGTAGGAACCGTGTCCTTGGTAGAGCATCTTCGCCATGGGATCCTCCTTGCGTTTCGGCGGCCGCTTTCGGTTGTCATGGTGAAAGGATACGCCTTCGCATCGCCAGATTGGCCCAACTCCGCTAGTATTTACGATGAACGTAACGGAAACGGGGAGCGAACATGACACACGACGACCACGCGCATGCGATTGAAGACGGGATGCCCGACGAGGAGATCCTCTACGACTTGGCCGACCTGTTCAAGGTGTTCTCCGACACCACGCGCATCAAGATCCTGTACTCGCTCATGGACGGCGAGCGGCGCGTGGCCGACATCGCCGAGACCATCGGCGCCACGCAGAGCGCCGTGTCGCACCAGCTGCGCATCCTGAAGACCGCGCGCCTCGTGAAGTTCCAGCGCGACGGCAAGAACGTCCTGTACTCGCTTGCCGACGACCACGTGTACACCATGCTCGCCCAAGGCATGACCCACATCTGCGAGTAACCCACCCGCAACCATCCTGCCGCCGACTCTTTCCGACTCTTCCCCGCGGGAAACTGATTTCCCCAGGGGAAAACGGTCGGCGCGATTCTTCCCCGCGGGAAATCGGTTTCCCCAGGGGAAAATGATTCGGGTCGATGCTTCCCCGCGGGAAATCGGTTTCCCCCGGGGAGAAATTGATTAGGCGAAGGTGCCGCCGACACCCCATTCCCAGGCGCCGGTGACGCCGCAGGCTTCGGCCACTACCTCGAAATGGTACTTGGCGATGCCGAGGTCGGTGTATTCCATGCCCGTCTTCACGCGGATGAGCTCGGCTCGCACGGGGCCGTCGACATCGTCTTGGACGAACACGACCGGCTGCTCGTTGATGGCCGAGGGGCCCTTCCACACCGCGTCGACGCATGCCTGGATCCAGTCGGGGGCATCGCCGAGCGCAACGGGCCCGCGGTAGAGGTCCTCGAGCGCCTTCGAGCGCCTGCGGATGCCGGCGCGGATCGTGCGCTGCTTGAACGGGATCTTCTCGGGAGCGTAGCCGATGGGGATCACGTCGTGCAGGATCTCGCCCTCGGCGAGCTCGACGCGCACCGTGTCGTGGTTGTAGGTGCTCGCCACCCAGCAGGTGGAAAGCCCCATCATCTCCGCGGCCAGCACGAACTGCTCGCCGTAGTAGCCGAGCTTCTCCTCCTCGATCGGGTCCTTGCGCGCCACGAGCGCTGCATAGCATGGCGGGTTGGAGGCGAACATGTTGTCGGCCATGTCGATGGCCGTGCCGTCTTCGCGCGGACCGTACACCTGGAAGTGCAGGCCCGTCTCCTCGTTGATCTGCTCCGCTTTCTCGACGAGCGCGTCAAGTTTCTCCTGCTCAATCGGCTGCTTGGTGAAGGCGCGGCACGAGATGCGGCCTTCGATTGCCTGGATGAGGTCCATCGGTTCTCCTAACGTTGGTTCCTTTAGTAATGAATTGAAAACATGATAGCCTATTGCTGTAAGGTTGCGTTCGCGCGACACAGTAATGTTACCTTTGGCTTACTGTCAGGAGCTGCCCATGAACACCGTCACACAGAACGCATTCGGCGCGCTGCCGATTCAGCGCGTCTCCGAAGCGGAGGCAGTGCACTTGCTCCGCAAGGCCTACGACGGGGGCATGCGCTACTTCGACACGGCGCGCGCCTACAGCGACAGCGAGCAGAAGCTCGGCGCGGCCTTTTCGGACATGCGCGAGAAGGTGTTCATCGCCACCAAGACCATGGCCACCACGCCCGATGCGTTCTGGAGCGACCTCGAGGCATCGCTGGCCAACCTGCGCACCGACTACATCGACGTGTACCAGCTGCACAACATCCAGCAGCTCTACCAGCCGGGCGACGGCACCGGGCTCTACGAGTGCATGCTCGAGGCGAAGGAGCGCGGCATGATTCGCCACATCGGCGCGACCGCGCACAAGATCCATGTCGCCGAGCAGGCCGTGGAGTCGGGCCTGTACGAGACGATGCAGTTCCCGTTCAGCTACCTCTCCTCGCCGCGCGAGCTCGCGCTCGTGGAGTCTTGCGCCAAGCACAACGTGGGCTTCGTCGTGATGAAGGGACTCGCCGGCGGCCTGCTCTCGAACAGCCGCGCGTGCATGGCGTTCATGAACGAGCATCCCACGGCGCTGCCCATCTGGGGCGTCCAGCGCGAAAGCGAGTTGGACGAGTGGCTCTCCTACATGGAGGACACGCCCGTCATGGACGATGAGCTGCGCACGTTCATCGAAGCCGACCGCGCCGAGCTGATCGGCGGCTTCTGCCGGAACTGCGGCTACTGCATGCCCTGCCCCATGGACATCTCCATCAAGGATTGCGCGCGCATGTCGCTCATGCTGCGGCGCGCGCCGTCGGCCAACTGGCTGACCGAGCACTGGCAGGCCGAGATGGCCAAGATCGACAACTGCATCGATTGCCGCCAGTGCGCCGAGCGCTGCCCGTACGAGCTCCCCACGCCCGAGCTCCTGCGCGAGAACTGGGAGGACTACAAGAACGTCCTCGCCGGCAAAGTGCAGGTGTAGCAATGCGCCGGATTCTTCCCCGCGGGAAATCGATTGAGTCAAGTTCCCCTGGGGAACGACTCACTGAGTCAAATTCCCCTGGGGAACGACTCAGCAAGGCGACGCTGCACCCTTGTGTTGGCAGCATTGAGGACAACGCCGAGCAGCCACGAGAACAAGAGCATCATCAGGAACAAAATGGGGATGTTCTCGATGCCAAACATTGTAAAGTGGTACCAATCGTTCGTGTTTGCACCCGATCCCACGCCGTTCACGAATATGTTTATGCCGTACCCGAGCCCATATACAAACGTAGGAAGCGCGCCGAGCGGGGTCGCTTTGAATGGCAGCAGGTTCGTCGTATCCCAAAAGACGAACTCCACGATTGCGAGCACGGGAAAGATGAGGTGGAAGCAGAAATTCGCGCCGGTGAACATCTTGTCGTACCCGATTATCGGCCCGAGGAACACCAGCACCGTCACCAGCGTGACCGTGACGGAAACGGTCGCCACGAACTTGAGCTTGTGAGCCCATGAAGGGACACCCGCACCGCCGCGCATGAGGCGAACGATGTAGATGGCGTAGATGAGGGACGCCAACCCGAGTAACAGGTTCGATTGAACCGTGAAAAACCTCAAGCTGGTCAATCCCGTTGTGGCAAGCTCGAATTCGCTGGGCGAGAACATCATCACGCACCACGCCACCGGCTCCAAGACGGCAAGGAGCACGCAGCTCGCCAGCGCCAACTTCAGCCTCTTTGACGGACCGTTCATAGCACCCTCTAAACCCGACTTCCCGTAGCGCCATATTACACTAACCGACCCGCGGGTCGCCGCTTCGGTTCGCTGTCGGCCCACGCGAGCAGTCCTCGCGCAGGTTGCTTGATGCGGCTCCGTCGATGCGGCTCCGCGGCCCAGCGGTCGCGCGGCCTTGCACCCTACGACGTCCTGCCCGTGCGGCGCAAACCACCATCAGCCCGGTCGATCTGGCGGATGGGCGCATCGAGTTGGTAATCGGGGAAGCGGGCGATGCCCGCCTCGAGCTCGTCTGCCAGGAAGTCGCGGTCGTGCGGCAGGGTGCCGTTCACGCGCACGGGGTTGAGCTCGTGCATGCCGAAGAAGAGCGTGTCGCGCAGCTCGGTGGCACGCAGGAACGCGGCCTCCTCCTCGATGACCTCGCGCAGCGTCGGCGGCGTGAACTTGCCCGATTCGACGTAGTCGTGCAGTTTCGCGTTAGGCCACACGTTGAGCGCGGTGACGATGATCAGCTGCGGCTGCGCCTCGTTGACGATGGCGGCGTTGGCGAGCGCGTTCTCGATGCCGCGGCCGGCGCCGGCCAGGCCCATGACCAGGTTGAGGGTGAAGGATATGCCCGCCTCGTTCAGGCGGGCGAGCGCCTCGCGCGCCTCGTCGGCGGTGTTGCCCTTGTCCATGAACGCGAGCACGTCGTCAAGCCCCGTCTCGAGGCCGATGTTCAACCGGGCATAGCCCAGCTTCGCCAGCTCGGAGAGCTGTTCGGGCGTCTTCGCCAAGATGTTGCGCACCGAGGCGTAGCAGCCGATCGTCTCGACGCGCGGCAGGTGCTCGCCGACGAGCTCGCCGATGCGCTGCAGCCGGTTGAAGGGCAGGCAGAACGGGTCGGCGCCCACCAGGAACACGCGCTTGAACAGCGTGCGGTTGCGGCCGATGAAGCGGATGTCGCTCTCGATGTCCTCCATCGGCGATGGCGCGAACGGCGTGTCGTGGTAGATGGAGCAGAACGCGCACTTGTCGCGGCTGCAGCCGACCGTCGCCTCGATCAGGAGCGAGTTCTCCTCGAACGGAGGCCTGAACACCTTCCCGCGGTAATGCAACATGGCAAGTTCCTTTCTAGCGGGCCCGAATCACTTTCCCCGCGGGAAATCAGTTTCCCGCGGGGAAAGTGATTGCGCACGTCGTGGGCGTTTTCCTGGATGAGGAGCAGGATGGCCCCGCTCCTCATTATAGGGTTACGAGA
Organism: uncultured Coriobacteriaceae bacterium; assembly: GCA_902764575.1. Lineage (GTDB taxonomy): Bacteria > Actinomycetota > Coriobacteriia > Coriobacteriales > Eggerthellaceae > UBA9715. The sequence continues at coordinate 10,812 of CACWWI010000038.1, read as the reverse complement.
GGAACGGTTGGGCTATCTTGAGGGCGGGTTTCACTCCCGGCGGCTGCAGGCGGCGGCGGGCGTCGGCCAGGCGGGCCGGGATGTCGATGTGCTGGGGGCACTTCTTCACGCAGGCCCCGCATTCGATGCAGTTGCTGGCCAGGCGCGGCTCGCCGCTCGTCACGCCGATGCTGAGCATGTAGTTGAAGAAGCCGGTGCGCCAGCCCAGCGAGTAGCTCTCGTTGTACGCGGCGAATATGGAGGGGATGCTGAGGCCCTGGGGGCACGGCATGCAGTAGTTGCAGCCCGTGCACGGTACGCGGAAGCTCTCCTCGAACGCGTCCTTTGCCTCGCGGATGGCGGCGCGCTCCTCGTCGGTCATCGAGTTGGGAGCCGTCTCGCTGGCCACCTTGCAGTTCTCCTCGAGCATCTCGTTGGAGTTCATGCCCGAGAGCACGACGGTCACGTCGGGCTGGTCGAAGAGCCAGCGCAGGCCCCATGCGGCGGGGGTGCGGCCCGGCGCCGTGCGCTCGAAGGCGTCGATCGTCGCCTTCGGGAGGTTGGAGACGAGGCGCCCGCCCAGGAGCGGCTCCATGATGACGACGGGGATGCCCTTCGACGCGGCGAGCTCGATGCCCTCGCGGCCGGCCTGGTAGTGCTCGTTCACGTAGTTGTACTGGATCTGGACGATGTCCCAGTCGTAGTTTTCCATGAGCGATCGGAACTCCGCCATGCCGCCGTGGAACGAGAAACCGATGCGGCGGATCTGCCCGCTCTCCTTTTTCTGGGCGATCCATTCCTCGATGCCCAAGTCTACAAGGCGCGTCCACTGGTCGAAGGTCACGACGTTGTGGATGAGATAATAGTCGAGGTAGTCGGTGCGCAAGCGCTCGAGCGAGGTGTTGAAGAGGCGCTCGACGTCCTCGATCGACTTGCACTTGCCATGCGGGAGCTTTGAGGCGATGTAGATGTGCTCGCGCAGGTTGTTGCGCTCGACGATCTCGCCGAGGGCCTCCTCGCTACCGCCGTAGGCGTAGGCGGTGTCGAAGTAGTTGACGCCGCGCTCGAACGCGGTCAAGATCATGTACTCGGTCTTCAGCATATCGATGCCGGCGACGCCGCGCGGGAGGCGCATGCACCCCATGCCGAGCACGGAGAGCTTGTTGCCGGTCTTCTTGTCCAGCCTGTATTCCACGGTTCCTCCCTTTCTTCGCATGTATCGCTTTCAGTATATCGGGCCGTGGGTCAAAATCCCCCTCAATCCACTCAACAATTGCAACCGCGCCTCTTCCCCGCGGGAAATCGGTTTCCCGCGGGGAAAATGATTGCCCAGGTGAGCGCGCGAGTCGGCTTTCCCCGCGGGTAACTGATTTCCCCTGGGGAAAACGATTCCTCCCCGCGGGAAACCGATTTCCCGCGGGGAAACAATGCGGGCGCCCCTGCTGGGCAGGGGCGCCCGGTGCCTACGCTCGGCTCGCTTGCGGCGCTATTCGCGGACGGCGTAAGTCACGTTCGCGCGGGTGCCCTCGCGGGCGGGCAGCTCGAACAGGTGGTAGTGCGAATCGAGGCAGCGCCCGACTTCCTTGCAGTACGCGGACTCGGGGTCATCGTCGTCGCCCCAAGCCAACGCTCCCGTCGGGCAGTCCATCACGCAGTACTGGCCGTTGCCCTCGGCCACGTTCTCAGCGCAGAACGTGCAGCTCTTCTGGTAGATGGGCTGCCAGCTCATGCGCAGGTTCGGGTAGATGCCCTGCGGGCGGTCGATGCCCGCGCCGCTGCCGTTGGTGCGCACGGTAATGCGGTAGTCCTCGTCGTCCAGACCGTTTCCCACTTTGCAGGCCATGGAGCAGGTCCAGCACCCAATGCAGCGCTGGAGGTCGACCAACATTTTCTTAGCCATCGTTTCCCCCTTACGCTTCCTCGTACTTGCGGATATTGCAAACCGAATCCCAGTAGCAGTCGGTGCTGCCGATCTCGGTGGCCATGAACTCGACCCACGAGTTGCCGATATGGCCTCCGGCGATCCAGTCGTTCCACCACTTGTCCTCGACGGCCGACGTGGAGTCGAGGTTCGGGCACTGGTGCACCATCTCCGAATACGTGCCCTCCTCGAAGTGGTGGCGGCGCCAGCCGAACCACACGTGGACGGTGCCGGCGGGCACGCACTCGTCGATCTCGAGGCGCGTGACCACGTGGCCGCGGCTGTTGTACACCTCCACCTTATCGCCGAACTTCAGACCGAGCTCGCGCGCGTCCTTCGGGTTGATGCGCGTCGACGGCGTGCCGCCCGACAGCTCGACGGTGACGGGGTCGTCGGTGAAGCTCGACTGCATGAAGAAGCGCTGGCGGCCGGTGAACAGCTGGAAGGGATGGTCCGGGTCCTTGCCCAGGTAGTTGGGCTCGATCGGATGCGGGATCGCCAGGTCGAACTCCTTCAGGCGCTCGGCGTAGATCTCGAAGCGGCCCGTCTCGTTCGGGAACACTTCCTCCGGGTTCATCCACGGGTTCCACGGGATGGGCGGAACGGCCGCGCGGATCATCTTCTCTTCCTTCAGGCGCGCGTACGTGACCTTCGGCTCGATGTTCGCGACCAGCGGGAAATCGGTGTCGAGGCGCACGTCGAGCCACTCGCCGATGGACTTGTCGAAGTACTCGCCGATGCCGACGCGCTTGGCCAGCTCGGACCAGTACCACACGGGCTCGCGCGGGTCGCAGCCCTCGGGCGGCTCGATGGCCGGCTCCTGCAGCACCAGGTGGTTGTAGCACGCGCCGGTGATGAGGTCCTCGCGCTCGAACGGCATGCAGTCGGGCAGCACGTAGTCGGCGATCTCGCCGGTGTCGGTCATCCAGATGTCGTAGTCCACGACGAGCTCCATCTGGTTGACGATGTCGAGCCAGCGCTGGCGGTCGGGCTGCTGGTGGACGGGGTTGCCGCCCGCGACGAGCAGCGCGCGGTACGGGCTGTTCGGCGCCTCGGCCTCGGCGAACCAGTACGCCATGCGCACGGGGTTCGACTTCACCGACGACAGGTTCTTGCCGTCGGGGAACACGATGGCGGTGTCGTTGAAGTTCAGCGGGAAGCCCTGCAGCTGCAGGCCCTCGATGACGCCCGCGCCGGGGCGGCCGAACTTGCCGGTGATGATGCCCAGCAGGTGCTGCAGGCGGTACGTCTCGTTGGTGTTGTGGTAGCGCAGGCCGTAGCCGGAGACGATGAACGCCTTGTCGGTGGTCGCCCAGTCGGTGGCCAGCTTCTTGATGAGGTATGCGGGGATGCCCGTCTTCTCCGCCACGGCTTCGAGCGGATACTCGGCGGCCTTGTCCTTCAGGAGCTGGAAGGCGGGGGTGAGCTTGATGCCTTCCCACTCGAAATGTCCGGTCATTGCCAGGTTCTCGCTCGGCAGCGCGCCGCCCTTCGGGGCGATGGCCACGAACTCTCCGGAGTCGTTGTCGAAGACGATGAAGTTGCCTTCCTCGTCGCGCGCGAGGTCGCCGTTGTCGTCGCGTACCATATACGCGGCAATCGAGCGCTTCATCAGGTACGGAGTGTCTTGCATGTCGTTCTCGAGGATGAAGTTGATCATGCCCATGGCCAGGTCGCCGTCGGTCGAGGGCTTGATGCCGTAGAACTCGTCGGCGAAGCCGGCGGTGCCGTCGAAGATCAGGCCGATGTCGACGATCTTGGCGCCGTTCTCGCGCGCCTTCACGAGGTGCTGCGCGAAGCGGATCTGGTTCTCGATGGGATTGCAGCCCCACACGTACACCATGTCGGTCTCATCCATGACGCGCGGGTCGATGAGCACGTGGCTCGCCGTGGAGCCGACGCTGTAGAACTCGGTGTAGAACGGTCCGTTGTCGAGGCCGATCGACTCCATCGGACACGTGAGGCCGAGCACGTTGCCGAAGCGCTCGGGCATGAGCGCCTCGAGGCTGTACGCGGGCGGCACGCCCGCGCGCAGGTTCCACATGGTGATGGCCTGCGGGCCGTCCTCGGCGATGATCTTGTTCATCTTCTCGCCGATCTCGTCGAGGGCCTGGTCCCAGGAGATTTCCTCCCACTTGCCCTCGCCGCGCTCGCCGACGCGCTTCAGGGGCTTCTTCAGGCGCTTGGGGTCGTACGGCTGGCGGCCGGCCAGGCACCCCTTCTGGCAAATGTGCGCGTCCGCAGCTTCGGGCCCGGTGTAGTCGGCCTTCTCCATGCGCACGATCTTGCCATCCTTGACGATGGTCTTCAACGCGCAGTAGTCATGGTCGCCCCATCCGGGACATGCGGTGTAGACGAAAGACTCGCCTTCCTTCAACATACGCTTTCCTCCTTTGCAATGCTCGTCTTGACAGCCGGCGGCCCACCCGTCCGGCCTGCGCTTTTTGTCGGAAGCGTTTTGCGAATCCCCCAATTGCCACGCATTCCACGCAAGAAAGCACACGGCTAATTGTAGGTGGCTTGAATCGTAATTACCATGAACTGTTGGTTTGCGTATTGCTCAACTCTTTGTTGTGTATTGTGGCGTGAGGTAGCGAACGAAATCTTCCCCGCGGGAAATCGGTTTCCCCAGGGGAAAATGATTGGGATCCTCCTCCCGACTCTCTTCCCCGCGGGAAACTGATTTCCCCTGGGGAAAATGATTTCCCCAGGGGAACAGGATGCTTGGGCGATGCGTGTTCTTGTTCGGTTAGGCGCTCATGGAGGGGTCGTACTGCTTCGCGGCGCCCTTCCCTGCTTCCTTGACCGCATAGAGCGCGATGTCGGCTTGCCGGTACGCCTCTTTGACCGTCAATGCCGGGGACGGGCTGGTCGTGTAGCCGATCGAGGTCGTAAGCCGCACCTCTTCGCCTTCGCTCTCGACCGATAGCAGCCTCTTCGAGAAGCGTTCTATCGCCCCGACAGCCTCCTGGGTTGCGCCGCCCAGCGTTATCGCGATCAGCTCGTCGCCACCCTGGCGACCGAGCAGTGCGTTCTTCGGAAACTCCTCGAAGAGTGCCTTCGAGATCGCGATGAGGGCCTCGTCGCCGACGACGTGCCCGTACGTGTCGTTAATCCCCTTGAAGTCATCGATGTCGATGAGGGCGAGCGTAAACGGGGCGTCATCCTGCTTTTCGGAGTAAGCGCTCATGGCTGCGTCGATGCCGCGGCGATTCATGAGGCCGGTGAGTGGGTCGTGCGTGACGGACCATTCGAGTTCCTCGAGCAGCTGGTTGTTCGAGATGACCGTCGCCAAGAAGGGAGCAATTGTCTCGAGCAGTCGTTTGACGTCGATGTTTTTGTTCAAGGTGTAGTTATCGGCGCAGAGGGTCCCAACGAATCGCCCGTTTTCCCGAAGGGCCACGACGAGCAGGCTGTTGATACCGAGCGCCTGGAAATAGGCATACGATCGCGGGTCTTTAAGACCCAGCTGCTCGAGCGTCTCGGCGAAGATGAGGTTGATCCCGCGGAAGTGGTTGACGAAGAGGGACAGGTCGCCGTCGCTGACCTCCTTGATTCTCGCGATGCGCGGGGCCACGCCTTCGGCGCAGCGCTCGAAGAACCTGCCGTCGAGCCGGCGCTGCTGCTCGAGGATGTAGATCCGGTCGGCGATTATCGCCTGGCTGAGAAACTCGAGGGCGTTTTCCATGGCGGTCTGATAATCGCCCTCCTGCGTGATAACGCGCAGGAAATCGATGATGAACTCCGAGGTGTCACGTTGCACGGAGAGCTCGTCGCGCAGGCTCGACTTTGAAGTGCTTTCATTCATATGGTTCCGCTCCTCGCGTGAGATGCTTCGCTCATTTTCAATAGGTTACTTTATACCGCATAATTCTACATAGGTTAAGAAGCATGCTGCCGATGATTGCAGTGCGCATAGCTTTCTCAAAGCTTTCCCCGCGGGAAACCGATTTCCCCAGGGGAAACTGATTTCCCCAGGGGAAGTTGATTGTGCCTGGACTTCCCCGCGGGAAATCGGTTGCCCGCGGGGAACGAATCTGCGCACGAAAAGTTAGCCGAGGATTTTCCCCGCGGGAAACTGATATCCCGCGGGGAGGAGTGGAGCGGCTGGGGGAACGAAAGCGGGCCGAACCCGGATGGGATTCGGCCCGCTTGTTGTGCGCTTGCCTTTGGAGTGGTTACTTCTTCTCGGCGTAGAGCACGTCTTCCTTCGACTTCTCCCATGCAGGCAGCTCGAAGAACCTGAAGCCCTTGTCGCGCAGCTCCTCCTTCTTGGCCGCGGCCTCGTCGCCGATCGTCAGCGCGCCGCACGGGCAGGAGTTCACGCAGTAGGGCTTGTCGCCCTTGGCGGTGCGGCTCGGGCACTTCACGCAGCTCTGCGACCAGATGGGAATCCAGCTCATGTGCAGGTTGGGCCACGTGCCGGCCGGGCGGTCGATGCCCTCGCCCGAACCCTGCGTGCGCACGGTCAGCCAGAACTCGTCGTCGGGCAGGTTGTTGCCCACCTTGCAGGCGAGCGAGCAGGTCCAGCAGCCGATGCAGCGCTGGAGGTCGACCAGGATGGTCTTCTCGTTCATCTCAGTCATCTTCATACCCCCTTACGCCTCGACCTTGCGCACGTCGCATGCGCAGTCCCAAATCGTGTCCCAAGCGCCGGCCATGCCGCCGATGCCCCCCGTCGCGAAACCGGGCTGGTAACCGCCGATTGCCTCGACGCACTTCACCCAGTTCTCGGCGCGATCGTCGATGGTCTCGTAGCTTCCCAGCGGCACGATGAGCTCGGAGTACATGCCCTCGTCGAACGCCTCGTGGCGCCAGCCGAACCACACCTGCACCGTTCCGGGCGGGATCACCTGGTCGAGCTTCATCTCGATGACCACGTGGCCGCGGCCGTTGAAGACCTCGACCATGTCGCCGTCCTTGATCCCCTCTGCGGCAGCGTCAACCGGATTCATGCGCCCCGTGGGCTTGCCGCCCGAGAGCTGGGCCATAACCGGGTCGTCGGTGAACATAGACTGCATGAAGAAGCGCTGGCGGCCGCTGAAGAAGTGGTACTTGCCCTTCGCGGTGCCATCGCCCAACGTCGCCGGTGTAGGCGCCTCGAGCGGCGGCAGGTACTTCGCCAGGGCGTCGTCCACGCACACCAGCCGCTCGCAGTAGAACTCCATGCGCTTGTGCGGCGTGTCGAACTGCATACCCATGAACGGGTCCCAGTTCACCGGAGGCGTTGCGGCGCGCACCATCTTCTCCTCTTTCAGGCGCTCGTACGTGAGCGGCGGCTGGATGCCGGCGATCATCGGGTACTGCGTCTGCAGGCGCACCTCGATCCATTCCTCGGCCGTCTTGTCGAAGTACTCGCCGAGGCCCACGCGCTTGGCCAGCTCGGAGTAGATGAACGTCGGGTCCTTGGCCTCTCCGATCGGCTCGATGGCCGGCTCCTGCAGCACCACGTGGTTGTACGCCGCCGACGCCACGAGCTCGTAGCGCTCGAAGGGCATGCAGTCGGGCAGCACGTAGTCGGCGTACTCGCCCGTGTCGGTCATCCAGATGTCGATGTCGACGATAAGCTCCATCTGAGGGAAGATCTCGTTGAGCCACAGCCCGCGGTTCGGGCAGTTGTGCACGGGATTGCCCGCGATGACCCAGAACGCCTTGATCGGGTACGGCTCCTGCGATTTCACCTGCTCGATGAAGTCGGCCTGGCGCAGCAGCTTGCCCTTGTAGCCCTCGCGGCCGTTCGGCATGGTGATGGCTGCGTCGTTGAAGATGAGCGGGAAGCCCGCAGGCAGCATCTCGGACGTGACGCCCGCGCCGGGGCGGCCCAGGTTGCCTGTGAGCGCGCCGAGCAGGTAGAAGCTGCGATACGACTCGCCCTGGTTCTGGTAGCGCAGGCCGAGCGCGCCGAAGATGTAGGCGTTGGGCGCGGCCACGTACTCGTCGGTCAGGCGGATGGCCACCTCGGCGGGCACGCCGGTGATGGGCTCCTGCCATTCGGGCGTGTACTGCGCCGCGTGCTCGCGCAGGCGCGCGAAGGCCGTCTTGCAGGCCACGCCGTCCACCACGTGGGCGCCGTCGAGCTCGGGGTTGTCGCAGGGCAGCGCCTGCTGACCGAGCACCGTCGAGCACGGCGCGCCGGCGTCGAGGTCCCACACCACGTAGTTGCCCTCGGCGTCGCGCAGGAACGTGTCGTCGTCATCGCGGACGAGGAACGGCGCGACGGTGTATGCCAGCAGGAAGTCTTCCTTGTACTGCTTGCGCTGGATGATGAGGTTGGCCATCGTCATCGAGAGCGCGGGGTCGCTGCCGGGCTTGACGGGGATGAACTCGTCGGCGAAACCGGCCGTACCGTCGAACAGCAGGCCGATGTCGACGATCTTGGCGCCGTTGGCCTTGGCTTCCACCAGGTGCTTGGCGATGCGCTGCTGGTTCTCGACGGGGTTGGCGCCCCACACGATGATGTAGTCGGACGTGTCGAAGTTCTTCGGGTCGGTGGTCATGTACTTGTAGAAGTTGCCGAAATCGAAGAACGCCGCGTAGAACGGGCCGTTGTCGAGGCCGTACGCCTGCACGGGGTCGGTGGCGCCCCACAGGCCGATGAAGCGCGAGCTCAGCACGGCGGCCAGGCCCTGGGAGGGCGGAACGGAGGCCACGACGTCCCACATGGCAAGCGCCTCGGGGCCGTACTTCTCCTTGATGTCGAGCAGCTTGGCGGCGATCTCGTCCATCGCCTGGTCCCAGCTGATCTTCTCCCACTTGCCCTCGCCGCGCTCGCCGACGCGCTTGAGCGGGTGCGTCAGGCGCTTGGGGTTGTAGGGCTGGCGACAGGACATGATGCCCTTCTGGCAGATGTAGCCCTCGTTGGCTTCGGCGCCCGTGTAGTCGGCTTTCTCGGTGCGCACGATCTTGCCATCCTTCACGATGGTCTTGAGCGCGCAGAACTCGTGATCGCCCCACCCTGGGCAACAGGTGTAGACGAAGGATTCTTCGGACATAGGCTTTCCTCCCTCTCTCTCGCTTGCGATTTCGCCTGCACGGCCCCACCCGCGCGGCATGGCGTCTTGCCCGGAGGGCGCGGGGCGTCCACCCCTAGCCCGCGCGGTCCGCGCAAGAAATCTCTGGGTAAATTGTAGAGCTGCGGGCTGCGTGTAACCATAAACTCCTACCTGTGTAATTATTCAACCTATTGTTGTTTATCGCGGGACGCGCCCCGCTTCCGGGAGGATGCGCATGAATATCGAATCGCTGAAGTACTTCGTGGAACTCTCGCGCGCCGGCTCGTTCTACGCTGCGGCGAAACGGCTCTACATCTCGCAGCAAGGGCTCAACAAGGCCATCGGCGCGATGGAGTCCGAGCTCGGCGTGAAGCTCGTGGAGCGCGGCAGGCGCGGGGTGCGCCTGACCAATGCCGGCGAGATCTTCCTCGAGCATGCCGAGTCGATCCAATCCGAGTACTTCGACATGCTCGGCGACCTGTACGCCGAGAGCCGCTTCGCGGCGCCCGACGACGCGCGGCTCGTCTTCCACCTCACGTACTACCCCGCCCAGATATCGAGACCGTTCGTCGACGGCATCGGGGCCATCGACCTCGTGAGCATCGTTGAGGAGCCCTTCTCGCAGATCGTCGAGGAGGCGGCCGTCGCCGACGGCAGCGAGCTGTACATCGTCGACGTGTACGACGCCGAGCGCCGCGAGCCGTTCGGCGACGACCTCGTGTTCGAACCGCTCGTCGCCTCCCAGTTCGGCGTGGTGTGGAAGGACGGCTCCCCCTGGCGGGGTACCGTGCGATCCACCGCGAGCAGCTCGAGAATTTCCCGCTGGCCGTGGACTCGCACCGCGAGATGCTGCGGCTCGTGGACGTCGTGATGGAGGACTACCCCCTCAACAATATCCGCCTGGGCGTGGCCGAGCCGCGCACCACCCTGGAGTACGCGAACAAGTCGAACCAGGCCGCGTCGACGTTCGACTCGTTCGGGTTCATGCTTGCCGAGAAGAGCCCCTCGATCGCCACCGACGGGCTGAACTTCACGCCCTTCTCCACGCCGCGGTCGCTCTGCCACGTGGGGCTGGTGTACGCCAAGGGCGCCAAGCCCAACGTGCGAGCGCGGCATGCCGTCGACGTGCTGAAGCGCTACCTGGCCGAGACGTACGCCGACTACTTCGAGCGCTACCCCGTCGAATAGCGAAGGACGGCTTTATCGCGATTGCTTAGCAACCTTGCTTAGCAACTTCCCCGCTTAGCAACTTCCCCGCGGGAAATCGGTTTCCCGCGGGGAAGGGAAAATGCGCTACGCTTTGGGGACAAGTTTGAAGGAGGATCTCATGGGAAACGAGCTGAGCCCCGTCAGGATTGCGCTTGTGACGGGATACCTTGGCGCCGGCAAGACGACGCTGCTCAACCATATGCTGTCGAACGACCGCGGGCTGCGCGCTGCCGTCATCGTGAACGACATCGGCGAGGTGAACATCGATGCGGACCTGATCGCGAGCGGATCGGCCACGGAGAGCGTGGTGCCCCTCACGAACGGGTGCATCTGCTGCACGCTTTCCGACGACCTGGCCGAGCAGCTGAAGGGCCTCGTCGCCTCGGGCGATTACGACTACATCGTCATCGAGGCATCCGGGATCTGCGAGCCCATGCCCATCGCGTACACGATTTCCGAATGCTGCAAGGCGAGCAGCGAGCCCAAACCGGACGGGGAGTCTGGTCAATGCGCCCTCGGGCGACCCCTCTCCCTTGACAACATCATCGCTGTCGTCGACTGCGCGCGCATGATCGACGAGTTCGAGGGCGGCAACCGCATCGCGGCGGGCAGCTACGAGCAGGACGACGTCGAGGCCCTCATCGTCGAGCAACTCGAGTTCTGCACAACGGTCGTGCTCAACAAGACCGACCTCGTTTCGCCCGATGAGCT
>CACWWI010000037.1 GCA_902764575.1 uncultured Coriobacteriaceae bacterium | reverse complement strand
GCAGAAATCGTTCAAGACGATTCATTATCCTATTTCCTCTGAACGGAGTAAAATACCGATGATTCTCTACAGAGAGTCCAGGCATAACGATCGTACTATTCTTGTAATAATCGCGCCGTACCTCGAATCCTTGCCTCTCCATTAAGCAATTTGCTTTCTCCCAAACGTCAGAATCGTCCTTTTCGGACATAAGGAAGCAATCCATATCCACACTCTTTCGATGCTCAGGCCTCGGATAGCACTCCGCCACAACCGTTCCCTTCAGCACATACGTCCGGATGCCGTGCTGATGCAGCAACAACGCCATCTCTGTCGCTGCGTGCTCCTGCACCGCATACTGCTGCTCCGACTGGATCAGCTGGCCGATGCTCTGGATGATCGCCTTCTTCTCGGGCCGAAGCTCCCGGGGGCGACGAGGTCGAGGATGAGCTTCACGGCGAATAGGGCGAGCACCACGAGCATGACGGGGCGGGCTATTGACGATCCGGACTTTGTGAACTTGCTTGCGCCCAGGTAGTTGCCTGCGATGTTGAAGGCGCCGGCCACCAAGCCGAGCGGCAGCAACACTACACCGTTCACCAGGAACACCACGAGGGCTGCCGCGTTCGTCGACAGGTTTATGGCCTTCGTGGTGCCCGCCGCCGTCCGCACGTCCTGGTGCGCGAGCGCGGTGAGCAACAGCATGAGGAACGTGCCGGTGCCCGGCCCGAAGAATCCGTCGTACATCCCGACGATCAACGCGACCACGGCGGTGATGGCGATCGCCCTGGCATGTGGCAGTGGGCTTTCCGCGAACGTATCGAGATCCTTCGTGCGCAAGACGAAGAATGCAGTCGGCGCGAGCACTACGAGCATGAACACGCGGATGAACGTGTCGTCGGCAACAAGCGCCAAGTTACTGCCTATGAACGATCCGGTAAGTCCGCAGGCCACGCCAGCAATCACGAACGTTTTCGCCATGTAGCCGTTGAGGGCGTACTTGATCGTGGCAATGGCGGTGCCCATGGTCGACATGAGCTTGTTGGTACCCAAGGCGTTGTGCACGGGAACGCCCGCCAATATGAATGCCGGCAGCGAAATGAGGCCGCCGCCACCCGCTATCGAGTCGATGAACCCCGCGATGAACGCAAGCGGGCACACAATGAGGAACTCCATCGCGCCGTCCTTCTCCGCTTCCTGCTCACACGTTGCCGATGAGGACGGTGGCGAGGTGGTTGGAGGCGACTTCCCGCAGCCGATGGAGCGTTCGCACGGGAGTGGGGTCGGCAGCGCTCATGCGATGGCGGGGGAAGAAGCGGGTGAGGTGGTAGACGATGTGCGGGTCGAGCTCGCTCAAATAGCGCGCCATCGCGTCGACCTGCTCTTCGTCGTCGGACAACCCCGGCACGACGAGCGTGGTCACCTCCAGGTGGCAGGCGGGCGAAGCCGCGAGGGCCTCGATCGTGCGCTTCACCGCATGCAGGTCGCCGCCGAGCTTGCGGTAGCCCTCGTCCGTGAAGCATTTCAGGTCGATGTTGGCAGCGTCCACGAGAGGCGCGACCTCCGAGAGCACGGCCTCGGTGGCCATGCCGTTCGACACGAGCACGTTCACGAGGCCTGCTTCGCGCGCCAACGTCCCCGTATCGCGCAGAAACTCCCAGTTCACCAACGGCTCGTTGTAGGTGTAGGCGATGCCGATGCAATCGCGCCCGCGCAGGTCGAGGGCGGTGGAAACGATTTCCTCGGGCGTCACCTCGCGCCAAGCGATGTCATCGGCCGCCGCCGTCGCGATCGAGGCGTTCTGGCAAAACGGGCAGCGCATGTTGCACCCGTAGCTGCCGAGCGACAGCACGGTCGTGCCGGCGCGCCAGCAGGAAATCGGCTTCTTCTCGATCGGGTCGAGCGCGAGCGACGTGACGCGCCCATACCCCTCGGGAAGCACGCGCGATCCGTCATCGGATGCTCGGCGCGAGCGACAGAGGCCGAGCTGGCCCGGCTTCAAATCGCATGCATGGGGGCATGTCGCGCACGTGGCCATCAGCGTTTCCTCGGCTTGCCACCGCGGGTGTGGCGGACGACCTCGAAGCGCTCGAGCTGCACGTCATCGTCATAGGGGCTGAGCCCGGCTTTCTGCTTCGCGATGGAAAGCTGGTCTTCCACCGTGTTAACACCGTCGAGGTTGGGAAGAAGCAGCCCGCGCTTCCAACCCTTCGTCACGATCACGCCGTAGCGGTGTGGGTCGAGCTCGTCGGGCGAACCGATGGGCTCCGCATCGCCGAGCACGTCGACGGAGTAATCCAGGTAGTCCAGCTCGTCCTCGCGCACGGGCGGGAACCGCGGGTCCTCGCTGCAGGAGCAGATGCCGTTGCGCAGGATCTCCTCGGCCACGCTCGCGGTCGTGGCGCTTATCGTTCCGATGCACCCGCGCAGGTCGCCGTGCTCGTGCAGCGACACGAACACGCCGGCACGCCGGTCGAGCAGCTCTGCGGGCACGTCGTCGGGCAGCGCGGCGGGACGGCCTGTGCGCACGTACGTCTCCACCGACAGGCGCGCAAGCGCGATATGCGGGTCGACATCATCGGGCGCGGGCTCCTCGCTTCGCGCGGCACCGATCGGCATGCACGTGGCCACGCCGTAACCCACGCCGAACGGCCCCTCGTTCGAGAGCATCGCGATGTCGCATTCGAGCCCCTCGATGGCACCCGCCATAATCTGGAACGACTTCAATCCGCATTCGGCGGCGGCCTCGCAGAAGTCCTCGTCGAAATCGAAGAGCGCGTCCAGGTCGCCCGCTGCGAAGATCTCGCCGATGCGCTCGTCGAACACCGGCCCTTCCGGCGCGAAGCCGTACGGGCCCTCGGGCAGCAGCTTGTGCGACAGGTCCCCGCTCGCCACGAAGCCCACCTTGCGCCCAAGGGCGTCGGCGGCCTCGGCGATCACGCGCCCGAGCGCGCGATGGGTTTGGGGAGAAAGCCCCGAGAGGCCTATGCGCACGATCGGGCACGGCACGTCCGCACCCGCGGACGCAGCGGGGTCGAGAGCGCGCCAGGCCTCGCGCACGAAGTGGAGCGGCACGTAGGTCCCGTGGTCCATGTCCTCGCTGTAGCGCTCGCTCCCCACGCAGGGGATGCCCGCCTCATTCGCGCGGCGCACGATCTCGCGCGCCAGCTCAACATCGCACGATGCGTGGATGTGCGCTTGCGGGGCGCGGAAGCGCGCCATGCTGCCGTCGAGCGACTCGTCGGTGGTCACGTGGAACCCGTCGCGGAACATCGGCGCATGGGGCGATGTGACCACCAGGCAATCGGGACCGCGTTCGAGCAGTTCCTGCGCCGCCGTTCCGTACGCGTCGATAGTGGCTCGGATGCGTTCCTCGTCACCTCGCCCCACGTCGGGAACGATGAGCGGGGGATGCGGAACTACGATTGCGCCTACGATAGCCATGATGCCTCCCTACGGTTCGACACCCGTACTTCTCTGAGAACACGATACCACGCGGCGCCATTCGCGTGGGAGTCGTGGTAGCATGTGCGCTGCACCATTTGCTCTGAAAGGTTCGACCATGGAGGTAAAAAGCGGGAAGGGCCTGGAAGACGCCGAGACCCTTCTCCCCGACACCACCGAACGCATCGTAGTCGAGGGCGGCAACCATGCCTATTTCGGAAATTACGGGGAGCAAGAGGGCGACGGTACTGCTACGATATCCCGCGAGCAACAGCAGGAGGAAGCGGTTAACGCCATCGAAGCGCTCGCGAAAGCGGCCTGACCTGTTGCCGGCACAACTTGCTCCGAACGAAAGGACGGTCATGAAGCTCCTCGTGATAGGCGATAAAGCCCGGTTCGCCAAGTTCCTCCCCGAGAGGGACATCGTTCAACGGGTCGATACCGTGGTCATCGAGCGCGGAACGCCCGATAGCGAAATCGTCGCGCAGGTCGGGGACGCCGACTTCATCGTCGCCGACGCCATAAGCCCGGTGGGCGCAAGCCTCATGGACGCCTTCCCCAGCCTCAAGCTCGTTCACTCCGAAGGGGTAGCCTACAACGCGATCGACGTCGCCGCGGCGCGCGAGCGCGGCATCGTCGTGTGCAACAACGCCGGCATGAACGCCGCCGCCGTCGCCGAGCAAGCCATCCTGCTCATGCTCGCCTGCCTGCGCCACGCCGTCGAGGGCGATGCCGCCGTGCGCTCAGGCCATCAGATCCAGATGAAGGAGCGCCTCATGGTGCAGGGCATACGCGACCTCGGCGACTGCACGGTCGGGCTCATCGGCCTCGGCGCCATCGCCGTGGAAACCGCCCGGCGCCTGCGCGCGTTCGGCTGCGACGTGGCCTACTGGAACCGCACGCAGCGCCCAGCCGAGCGCGAGCAAGAGCTGGGAGTGCGCTACCTCCCGCTCACCGAGATCATCGCAACCTGCGACATCGTGAGCATCCACGTACCCGTCACCCCCGAAACCGAGAACCTCGTCGACGCCTCGTTCCTCCAGCGCATGAAGCCCGACAGCGTGCTCGTGAACACGGCACGCGGCGAGATCGTGGACCAGGTGGCCCTGGCGGAAGCGCTCGAGAACGGCACCATCGGGGCTGCCGGCCTCGACACGCTCTCGCCCGAACCTGTTCCCGCCGACCACCCGCTCGCCGTGCTCACGGGGGAAGCGGCGAACCGCCTCGTGCTCTCGCCGCACATCGGGGGTGTCACCGAAGGCTCCTTCCGTCGCGCCTGGACCACCATCTGGGATAACATCGAGCGCGTCGCGGACGGGCAAGAGCCGGTCAACATCGTCTCGAAGTAACCAGCGAACAACCCGAACACAAACGTGCCCGAGGCAACATCTGCCTCGGGCACATAATGGGAGTGGGCTCGGGCTCCAGAGTCACCCTTGCAGCTCGCGTCTCCTAGCGCATGCCGCGGGAACCGCCGCTCATGCCGCCCTGCGGGCCACCGCTCATGCCGCCCTGGCCACCGCCCTGGGGGCCGCCCATCATGGAGTTGGTCAGCTGCGTGACCTGCTCGCCGTTCACGATGACAGTGCCGCCGTTCAAGGCTCCCTGGCCGTCGTAGTCGAAGGGCGACTGGGCGTTGATCGTGACGGTGCCGCCGTTGATGTACAGGTTGCCGTTCGCGTCGAGCGCGTCGGTATCGCCCTGGCCCATCTCGACGGTCACCTCGCCGCCGTTGATCTCGAGCTGCGCGATGTAGACGCTCGACTTCATCGTGGAGTTGATGCCGTCATCGGTTGCCGTGACGCCGATCTTGCCGTCGTTGATCCGCACGAACGTGCCCTCGATGCCCTCGCCCGAGTTTATTGCGAAGGTACCGCCGTCGATCTGCACGGCCGCATAGCCCGCGATGCCGTCGCTGTCCGCATTGATCGTGAACGAGCCGTCAGCCACATATACGTACCCGAGCGATTGGTCGTCGGAGTTCTCGGCATGGATGGCGTCCTTGCCGGCCGTGATGTCGAACGTGCCGTTGGCGATGGCCACCGAGTCCTTGCCCTGGATGCCGTGGTTGGACGCGTTGATCTTGTAGGTGCCGCCTGTCACCTTCACGTCGTCCTTGCCCACGATGCCGTTTTCGGTGGAATTGACGGTGAGCGTGCCCTGGCCGTTCAACACGATGTCGTCCTTGGCGAAGATGACGCCGTCGATGTTGCTGTCGGAATCTTCCGAGGTGGCGAAGGTGCCCGTAACCTCGAGCGTGTTGGTCGAGCCCGACGCCGTGGTGACGAACACCTTGTCGGCCGACTTCACGTAGATGGCGGGCGCATCGCTGTTCGTGATGTTCGCGCCGTCGAGCACGATCTGCACCTTCGCGGAGTCATCGGCTTCGACCGTGATCGTGACGTCCTTGGCCGTGCCCTTAACAACGTAGACGCCCTCTTCGCTGATCGTGATGTCCTGGCCGTCGCTCACGGTTATGGTCTTGGCGCTCGAAGTGTCCGCCGTTTGCTCGAGGTCGCGGTCGGTGAACAGGCCCGCGGTGTCGAGCGACCACTCCTGGGTCCCCGACACGGCCTGCGTGCTGGCGCTGGACATGCCGCCGGGGCCCGACATGGCCGACGATTGCATGCTGCCCGACACATCGGCCGGCGCCGATGCGAACGATGTGCTCGAAGATGTCGCCGAACTCGTGGTCGTCGCGGCGCATCCCGTAAAGACTCCCGCCGACAGCGCGGCGCAGAGAACGATTGCCATTCCGAAGCGTTTCATGTTTGCCCTTTCTCTCGCTTGCTGGGCCACATGATACGGACGCAGCCTGAATCATACCTGAAACGTGCCTCCCCCGCGCAGCACCAGCGAAAAGGCCTGCTTGCAAACGAGCCGTCCATCGGCGGTTTTTGTCAGGTCGCGCCATTCGGTGCATAACTCCAGCAGCCCTTTCGCCATAATGTGCAAGGCGCACATGCGCCAGCTCCGCTCCCATCCAAGGAGCGCGAGAAACACGGACCGACCGAAGCGCGGGGAAACGGAATGAGCGAAAGCACGAACGCAGAGCAACCGGCTCTCATACGTCAGGCCACGGCAGACGACCTCGACGACATCATGCGCATCTACGACGCCGGCCGCAAGGCGATGCGCGCCAGCGGCAACACGGCGCAGTGGATCAACGGGTACCCCTCGCGCGCGCTCGTCGAAGACGACATCCGCCAGGGCACGAGCTTCGTCATGGAGGGAGCAGACGGCAAGCCGCACGGCGTGTTCATGTTCGCGCTCTGCGACGACCCCACCTACCAGGTAATAGAGGACGGAGCCTGGCTCAACGACGAGCCCTACGGCGTGATCCACCGCATTTCCAGCGACGGGCAGCTGCATGGCGTCATGGCATCCGCCGCCGAGTTCGGGAAAGCCCGCGCGACGAATCTGCGCATCGACACGCATGCGGACAACGCCCCCATGCAGCACGTGCTCGAGAAGGCGGGGTTCACCCGCTGCGGCACCATCTACTGCCAGGACGGCTCGCCTCGCGTCGCCTTCCAGCTGTCGCAAGCCTAGCGCTGGTGCACGCTTCAGGGCCTTTTCAGGTTTGCGAGCGATACTTGCCTCACCACAGAGCATGAAAGGGCGTGGTGAACATGACCAAGCAAATTACCCTCAAACCGCGGAGCCGCATCCTCTGCGCATCGGGCAGCCTGCTGGCATCGGCGATGCTCGTGTGCTCGCTCGGCGTCGTGGGATGCGCGAGCAGCTCGCAGAGCAGCTCGGCGGAAAGCGCGAGCTCGACATCGGCCTCAACGGCAACCACGGCGGCTACGGTGTCGTCGAACACGGTGAACCCGAGCGACATCGTCTCGGCCTCCGCGAGCGGCACCTACCTCAGCAAGGGCGACATCACCATCAAGGAAACCATCGAAAACTCTGCCGATGGCGAGCACGCCATCGCGGCAGATGGCCAGAACTCCTCGTACGCGAACACCCTCGTCACCAAGACGGGCGACTCGAGCGGCGACGAAGCGGACTTCTACGGCGAGAACGCCGCGATCTTCGCGACGAACGGCGCCACGCTCGACCTGTCGAACATGGTCGTCGACACCAACGGCACCCATGCCAACGGCGTGTTCTCGTACGGGGAGGGCACTACCGTCAACATCTCCGACTCCGTGATCGAGACGACCGGCAACTGCTCGGGCGGCCTCATGACCACGGGCGGCGGCACGATGAACGCCAACAACCTGACCATCCACACCACGGGCAACTCGTCGGCAGCCATCCGCTCCGACCGTGGCGGCGGAACGGTCAACGTGACGAAGGGCAGCTACACCACCGACGGCAAGGGCTCGCCCGCCATCTACTCCACGGCCGACATCACCGTCAACGACGCGCTGCTCACCTCGACGTCAGCCCAGGGCGTGGTCGTGGAGGGCAAGAACTCCGTCACGCTCAACGACGTGGACCTCGTGGCCAGCAACACCTCCAAGAACAGCGACAAGTCCGACTACTACCAGGCCGTCATGATCTATCAGTCCATGTCGGGCGATGCGGCTAACGGCGAGGCCTCGTTCACGGCCGACGGCGGGTCCATCGAGAACGCCAACGGCGACATCTTCTTCGTGAACAACACCGTGGCCACCATCAGCCTGAAGAACGTGGCCATCACGAACAAGGACGCATCGGGCGTGTTCCTGCGCGCAGCCGCGGCCGGCTGGGGCAGCGAGGGTTCCAACGGCGGTCAGGTGACGCTGAAGGCATCGTCGCAGACCATCGACGGCAACATGCTCGTCGATAGCGTGTCGAACCTCAACCTGTACCTTGCCGACGGCTCCACCTTCAACGGCACGATCAACCCCGACGGCAACGAAGGCGACGTGTACGTCGAGCTCACAGGCGGTTCGAAGTGGGTCCTGACCGGCGACGCCCACATCAAGAGCCTCACTTGCGACGCCGACTCGATCGACCTCAACGGACACACGCTCTACGTCGACGGCAAGGCCTACGAGGCAGGCACCGCCAGCACGGGCACGGCAATCGAGGTCGTGGTGAGCGAGAGCTCCCATGGCGGGCCTGGCGGAGAGCCGCCCAGCGGCGGAGCGCCTAGCTCCGGTGGGTCCCATGGGTCTAGCGGCACCCCTCCCGAGAAGCCCGGCAACTAACTCGGCTCCCTTTCCCCTGGGCGGCAGCCACCTGGCTGCCGCCCTTTGCTTTTCGGGCTTTCGGAGTACAATGCTCTTCGTGGGAAAAACGGCGAGGAGGAGAGCGCATGGCCACGTTCGAATACGAGAATCTGATCGAAAGCATTCCCGATTACCCGAAACCGGGCGTCGTTTTCAAGGACATCACGCCACTTCTCGCCGATCCCGACGGTTTTGCCGCCACAATCAAGGAGCTCGCCAACCCGTACCGCGATGCGGGCGTGACCAAGGTCGTGGGCGCGGAAGCCCGCGGGTTCATGGTCGGGGCGCCGGTCGCACGCGAACTGCACGCTGGATTCGTACCCGCGCGCAAGCCGGGCAAGCTGCCACGCGAAGTGGCCGCCGAAGACTACGACCTGGAATACGGCACCGCCACCCTGCAGGTGCACCTCGACGCGTTCGGCCCTGGCGACAAAGTGCTCATCGTCGACGACCTCGTCGCCACCGGCGGCACCATGGTCGCGATGATCAAACTCATCGAGAAGCTCGGCGCCGAACTCGTCGGCATCGCCTGCCTCATGGAGCTCGAGTTCTTCAACCCGCGCGACATCCTCGCCACGGCCACCGACAAGCAACTCCACTCACTCGTGAAGGTTCAGTAGCGGAAATCTTCAGACGAGCGTTTCCAGCGCACTTCGCGTATGATTGCCTGCGTGCTTTGAGAGGGGCGTTGTGGGACTCGTTGAGCTTTTCCTCATAGCCGTCGGGCTTTCGATGGATGCGTTTGCGGTTTCTATCTGCAAGGGCTTGGGCATGAAGCGCCTGAACCTGAAGCAGGGAGCCGTCATCGCGCTGTTCTTCGGCGGCTTCCAGGCGCTCATGCCCGTTATCGGATGGCTTCTGGGGTCGCAGCTCGCCCATATAGTGGAACCCATCGACCACTGGATAGCCTTCGCGCTGCTCGCCTTCATCGGCGGCAAGATGATATGGGACGCGCTCCACGAGGACGACGAGGAAGAAAGCGGCGAAAGCGAGACGCTCGACCTCCGCGAGCTGTTCATGCTCGCCATCGCCACGAGCATCGACGCGCTCGCCGTGGGGGTCACGCTCGCGTTCCTTCAGGTGAACATCGTGTTCTCGGTCGCGTTCATCGGCGTGGTGACGTTCGTGCTGTCCTTCGCGGGGGTCGCGATCGGCCATCAGTTCGGGCGCCGTTGGGAAAAGCCGTCGCAGATCGTCGGCGGCATAGTCCTCATCCTCATCGGCCTCAAGATTCTCCTCGAGCACCTGGGAATCCTGGTTCTCTAACGTCAGCAGCCGGAACGACCGGCTCCAGGCCTAGCGCAGCTCGATGGCGCAGGCGAAGGCGATCGTGCCGTCTTCCTTCAGGCCCTTCGAGCGCACCATGCCATCCTCTACGAGCGTATGCATGGCCAGGGGCACGCCAGGAAGCGCCTCGTGGCGGTAGTCGATCTGGATCGACTTCATGGCGCCCTCGTCGCCGGGGTTCAGCGCGTTCACCACGAAGTCCGCGTACTTCGCATTGTTCACGTGGCCGTTCAGGTCCACGTCGGTGAAGCCCGGCACGATTTCCACCACGGGGCAGTTGCCCTCCTCGAAATCGGGCAGCTTGCGGGGCTTGCGCTCGAACGCGCGCGCCTCGTCGAAGGCGCCCGGCACCTCCAGGTAGTCCTTCACCGACGCGAACTTGCGCGTTTCCAAATCCATGAGAACCCACTCCGACGTGGCCTTCGCGAGCAGGTCGCCCGCTTCGTCTCGGATAAAGAAATCGCGCAGGAACGAGAAGCGCGTCATCGTATGGGGCCAGGTGCGCACCCTCACGTTCTGGAAATAGCCCGGATCCTTCACGATCTCGACCTTCTGCCGCACGACCGCCCAGAACACGCCCTTCGCTATCATCACGTCGCGGCTGATGCCCATCTCCTCGGCATGCACGGTCGCGATGTCCTGGCACAAGTCGAACAGCGCGAACGGCTGGATGCGGCCGTACCGGTCGAAGTCCATCCACCGAAGCCGGTAATCCAGTTCCCTCACCAACGTCATATCGATACTCCCATCTAGGCAGCTCTTTGAAGAGGACACCGCCCGTAGGAACCGCGCGCCGTCCGAGTAAAATGCATCAGCGCATCAGTATATCGCCTTCGCGGTGGAAGAAGCCCTCGGCCACCAAATCGGCCACGACCGATTCGAGCAGATCGCGGTCGACCGCCGAGCGGCCGGCCTCGCCCTCGTGGGCGTCGAGGTCGGCAGCGACCTCCTCCATGGACACTCCCCCGTCGGCGGCGAGCACCTGCTTCAGGACGAAGCTGCGCTTCTCGCGCCTCGACCCCGCAAACGAACTTTGACGCGCGTAGTGCGCCGAGCGGCGCGACGGGTTGGCGGTGCGCGCCTTCAGGTCCACACCGTAGTCCAGAAGCGCGTAGTACCACGCCCGCGCGCCCCGTTCGGGGCATGCATCGGCCACGTAAGGGGCAAGCTCGCGATCGGAAACCCCGTCCTCGTCGGGGAAGAGCTCATGCAGGAACACGCTGCGCACGTTCGTCTCGATGTACACGGAGGGCTCGTCGTAGGCGAACGCCACCACCCCGCCCGCCGTCGCTGGCCCGATGCCCGGCAGCTCCACGAGCTCGTTTACCGTACGCGGCAACGCGCCCCCGCGGCCGGCCGCGCACGCTTCGCACGCGTGCTTGAGCGCCAGCGCCCGACGGTTGTATCCGAGCCCCTGCCATTGCTCGAGCACCGTGGCCACGTCCGCTGCGGCGAGCGCATCTACTGTCGGGAACAGCTCCATCCACCGCTGCCAGTAGCGCTTCACGCGCGCCACCTGCGTCTGCTGGAGCATGACTTCGGAAACGAGCACGCCGTAGGGGTCGTCGATGCCGCGCCAGGGAAGGTCGCGGTACAGCTCGGCGCCGCGCTGCTCCACCAACGAGACGAAGGCATCGCGCGCAAGCGGGCGCGATTGCCAATCAGGCGCAACCGCCTTGGCGCTTCGCGTGATTTCCCGGAGCAAGCAGTCGGCCACGCGCTAGCCCCGCGGACCGTCGAGCAGGTCGTCGAGATGGTCGAGGTCGTCCTTGAAACGGCGGATGACCTCTTCTTCAATCGCCCGATAGGCATCCGAATCGATCGGCTGGCACGCCGCCAGCTTCTCGAAGATGTTCTGCGGGACCACGGGCACGTACGAGCGCTGGACGAGGCCCATCTTGTACGCTTCCTCGAGCGCCTCGCGCGCCGCGAGGTAGATGTCGTAGCGCGACACGCCCTCCGAGTAGCGCACGAGCGCCTTGCGGTCGATCGCGCGGATAGAGGGGTGGTTCCGGGCGATCTCCGCCCAGATGTCAGCCCTCTCCTTGTCGTTGGGCATGCCGATGTCGATCACCGTCATGGGCTCGAGCATGTCGTAGTAGAACGGGTCCACCTCGCCAGACGTGGACGCCGTCGCGATAACGCACACGTCCGGATCCTCAACCGACGAGCGGATGAGGCTCATCGCCTCGCGCGCCCCGCGCGATATGTTCGCCATGATGAAGGCGTTCATGCCGCCCTCGACGTTCTCGGGCGCCTCGGGCGTGGTCCACAGGTCCAGATCGTCGAGGACCAGGATGGCTGGCGCCTCGAAGCGGTTGTGGGCATGGTTCATGCGCGGGCGGTTGTTGCCCTGCGCCGTAATGCAGAGCACGGGCACGCCCATGACGTTCTCCTCCATCGACATGCGCAAGACGGGAAGGCCCAGCTCCTCGACGGTCGCCTGGGCGAACCGGGCAGCATCTTCGATGACGGGCGCGCGCAGCAGCAGCGAGTCGAGCGACGGCGCGCGGTCCAGGCCATGACGCTCGTTGAGCAGCGCGATGAAGTCGAGGTACTCGCGGTTGTTCTGCATGCCGACGCCCAAATCGCGCATGATCGAGATGGCCTCGTCGTAGCCAGCGAGGGTGCTGTAGCCGCTGGGACGGGGCGCAACCTCGGCGTCTTCGGGCATGGAGGGCAGGTCGGGGGCCGTGGTTTCGGCGGGCACCATCGAAGCGGCCGTGATCGCAGGAACGGCCGGGGGCTTCGGGATGACCCCCGCGTTGGCAACGATGTCACGCGCAGCCTTCTCCGCCGCCTCCGCCTTGGCCTTCGCCTCGAGATCGGCTGCCAGCGCCTCCGCGCCGCCCGCCTTCACGAACTCCTCGTGCGCCTGTGCGCGCTCCTCGTCGAGCGTGAACACCTCGGCGCCCGACCCTTCGGTCGTCGCCGCATGCCAGCTCTTGCCAATCGAGTAGTCGCGGTACTGGTCGTACGGATTGAAGTCGTTCACATCGGCCACGTTCATGCCGAGCTTGTTGTCGCGCTTCTTGGGCTGCTCGGGCGGCTTTGCCTGCAGGGGATGCTCCGCAGGCGCCTCGTCGGCGGCGGGCTGCTCGGGGGATTCCTCGCCCGCGCTCTCCTCCACCTGCACGCCCGGAACGCCGAACATCTCGGCATGCGGGATCGATACGCTCTCCACCTTCACGACCGAGGCGTTCACCCCGTTGCTCGCCAGGTCTTGCGTGATCATCTGCGCGACGTCCTGCAGCTCCTCGCGCGAGAACCCGATCTGCTCCAGGCGGTCGAGCGCGAGGTCCTGCAGCCGGCTGGCGTATTCCGCGATCTCCTCGGGCAGCAGGTACGGCTCCAGCTTCTCGAAGACGTACTCCGCCATCGAGCGCTCCTTCAGGTCGCACGCCAGGTGCCACGCCTCGCGCAGCCCCGTGAGCGCCATGCCGTCGGGCACGTTGGGGTCGGCAGCCGACTCCTCGTAGGCCGCCAGGTACAGGTGCATGCCGAGCACCAGGTCGCCCGCAGCGCACGCCTCGGCAGCCCGGGTCAGGTAATTCGCTTGATGCCCGCTTAAACCGTCGTCCCGGTTGGGCAACGCATTCTCGCTCATAGCCCAACCTCCTCACTCATATTCGCTTCTCGTTTTTCGTAGCCATTATGACATGTTGCGGGGCGCGTTCTTGCTGGCTGTAGAAAAACCGTTGAAGCTACAGGCGTCTGGCCCCCTGTCCGCCCCCGACCACGGACGGGAAGCGGCTGACGCCGGGAGGGAGCTAGGCCTGCGGCTTCGTTTGCCCCCCGTTCCACCTGCCCGCCTGCGTGACCGCGGGGCGGGCGTCCGCCTACGGCGTCCTCGGTTCGCTCATGTAAATAAATTTTGCACCTGCGGAAGCGGCTGACACCCGTCCCCGCGGTCCCGCAGGCTGCTCTCTGCTGCTCGGAGGGCATGGTGCGCGCGGAGGCGGCCGCGCTCCCTCCCGTCGCCGGCCGATTCCCGTCCGCAACCGGGGGCGGACAGGGGGCCAGGCGCCTGTAGCTTCAACGGTTTTTCTACAGCCAGCAAGAACGCGCCCCGCAACATGTCATAATGGCTACGAAAAACGAG
>CACWWI010000036.1 GCA_902764575.1 uncultured Coriobacteriaceae bacterium | reverse complement strand
GCGAATGTGAAGGTCCATATAACGCGCATCGGCAAGGCCATCCAAGTGGTTTGCGCCGTAGTGCGCGTCCTCGCCGTCGTGCTGGTGGTCTTGTCGCTCGCGGGCATCGCGATGCTTTATGCTGGCATCGGGTTCGGGGACACGCTATCCACCCTTGCCGGCAACTCGACGTTTGTCCAGATCGTGGACGCCACGATAGACGAGGAGACTATACCTGCGCGCGAGCTGGGCATGATCAACCTGTTCGCGTTCACGCTCTCGCAGCTTGTGTTCCTCGCGTTCATCTCCGTGCTCAGCGGCCTCACGCGTGACATCACCGAAAACGAGAAGCCCTTCCGCGTGGAGACCGCCAAGCAGCTGCGCCGCAACACGTTCTGGCTCGTCCTGCTGATCTTCTGGAACTTCCTGGCGGGCATCATCATCTTGCTCATCGCGCTGCTGCTGTCGTACCTCATCGAGTACGGTGCTTACTTGCAGGAGAAAGCCGACGAGACCACGCGCATCCAAGAGCAGGTCATCGTGTCGCTCGCCGAAATCACCGAGAACAAGTCGGGCCAGACCGGCCAGCACGTGCGCCGCGTCGCCGAGTACACGCGCATCCTGGCTGACGAGCTTGGCTACCCTGAAGAGCAGATTGACAACATACGCCTCGCCTCGACCATGCACGATATCGGCAAGCTGCTCGTGCCGACCGAGATCCTCGAGAAGCCGGGGCGCCTGACCGACGAGGAGTTCTCCACGATCAAGCAGCACACGACCGACGGCGGGCGGCTGCTCGAGAACGTCGACGGCGACGTGATGCACCTCTCGCGCACGATCGCTCTGGACCATCATGAACGTTGGGACGGCAACGGCTACGCGCAGGAGAAGGCCGGCGAGGACATCAGCTTCGAGGGCCGCATCGTCGCCGTGGCCGACGTGTACGACGCCCTGACGAGCCGCCGCTCGTACAAGGAGGCATGGGACGACCGCGATGCGTACAACGAGATCGTGCGCTGCTCGGGCACGCAGTTCGATCCGCAGGTCGTCGAGGCCTTCAAGCGCCGGTACGACGACATCAACGCCGTGCGCCTGCAGCTGGCCGATCCGGCTGCGTGATCGGCGGTGCGCGTTTCCGTTGCATTAAGGGGCGCGTGGGCGCGAGGATTGCCGCTCGGTACTGTTATCATAGGGAAACTTAGTTTCCGACCGAAAGCGATGCGCCATGTCACTTCCTAAATCTGACCTCACGAAGCAGGCCGATGGCCGTACGACCATGGAGCTCGGCGCGGTGCTGCCCAAGACGGCCGAGGTGCGCGGCGGGCATCTGTTCATCGGCAGCGTCGATATGGTGCAGCTCGCGCGCGAGCAGGGCACGGCGCTCTACGTGTTCGACGAGGCCGACCTGCGCGACCGCATGGAGCAGTACCGCGAGGCGTTCCACGAGTGCTACCCGAACTCCGAGGCGCTCTACGCGAGCAAGGCGTTCCTCAACAAGGAGGTGCTGCGCATTGCGCACGAGGAAGGCATGTTCCTCGACGTGTCGGGCGGCGGCGAGCTCGCATGCGCCCGCGCGGTGGGGTTTCCCATGGAGCGCGTGTTCGTGCATGGCAACAACAAGACCGAAGCCGAGCTGCGCGAGGCCATCGGGGCCGGCGTGGCGCGCATCGTGCTCGACACGCGCCTCGAGCTCGCGCGCGTCTCGCGCATCGCAGGCGAGCTCGGGGTGACGCAGAAGGTGCTCATGCGCATCACGCCCGGCGTGGAGGCCGACACCCACGAGTACATCAAGACCGGCTGCGAGGACAGCAAGTTCGGTTTCACGATGCTCGAGGACTTCGCGTTCAAGTGCGTGGGCGACGTCATGGGCGCGTCCAACGTCGAGCTCGTCGGCTTCCACTGCCATATTGGCTCGCAGATATTCGCGCTGCACTCGTTCGCCGAGGCGGTGCAGGTGATGGTGGAGTTCGCCGCGCGCGTGCGCGACGAGTACGGCCTCGTCATCGAGGACTTGGACATGGGCGGCGGCCTGGGCATCGCCTACACGGTGGACGAGCAGCCCTCGAGCATCCGCGACTTCGCCGAGTGCACGGCCAACGCCGTGATGGAGGCGTGCACGGAGCACAACTTGCCCCTGCCGCGCCTGCTCGTGGAGCCGGGACGCAGCCTCGTGGCCAACGCGGGCGTGACGCTCTACAAGGTGGGCGTGATGAAGACGCTGCCCAACATCCGCAAGTACGTGGCTATTGACGGCGGCATGTCCGACAACATCCGCACGGCGCTCTACGACGCCGCTTACGAGGCAACCATCGCGAACAAGGCCGACCAGCCGCGCACCGAGATCGTGACGCTGTGCGGCAAGCACTGCGAGAGCGGCGACGCGGTCGTGCTCGACGGCTCGCTGCAGCGCGCCGACCTCGACGACATCGTGTGCGTGTTCGGGACGGGCGCCTACTGCTACACCATGAGCAGCTCCTACAACGGCCAGCCGCGCCCCGCCATCGTGTTCGTGCGCGACGGCGAGGCCCGCGTGGTCACGCGCCGCGAGACCTACGACGACCTGATGGCAAGGGACGTCTAGGCTTGCTGTTCGGAGGGCGACACTGCAAGGGTGCTGCCTGCCTCGATCGGAATAATTTATGAGCAAGCCCTCTAAGGGGGCGGGGGATAATGCGCATCCGCCCCTCTTGCTGCGAGCCGTTCGGGTCAACTTTCCCTATCTGAATAATTTTCCGTTTGACTTACGCTCCATGTTGCTATACTTGGCGCGGGAGGCTTATCGTGCAACTGGGGGCGCGATAGGTGACATCGGAAGAAGGAGGATACATGAAGTTCATTAGTAAGATCGCGGTTCTGGCAATGGCAATGGCCATGGCAGTTGTGCTGACCGCCTGCGGCGGCTCCGCTTCGAGCAGCGCCGCGTCGTCGAGCGCATCGGCCTCGAGCGCGTCCGCAAGCGCTGCGAGCTCCACTGCTGCCAGCTCTGCTGCCAGCTCTGCCGCATCGAGCGCGTCGTCTGCCGCCATTTCTCAGGAAATCGTTGAGATGTCCGCCGACATTGACGCTATGGTCGCCAATATGAACGCCGCTCTCGACGCGTACGAGAAGGATAAGGACGAGGCCGCCCTCACGAAGGCTGCTGAGGAGTTCCAGGCCAAGGCCCAGGAGTTCCAGACCAAGTACGCGAACCTGGACAGCTCCAAGTTCACCGAGGCCGACCAGAATTACCTCATGGAGCACATGACGCCGTTCCTGCAGCTGCTCGAGCGCGTCAGCGCGATGGCGGAGACCGGGTCCAGCGCGAGCGCTTCCGCTTCGTCTGCTTCCGCTCAGTAAAGCGAGCTTTCGAACCGCACGGTAATACCGTAAAAAACAGGGGAGGAGCGAACTCGTTTCGCTCCTCTTCTTTTTCCCGTTAATGAGCCGATGGGGCATGGCCCCTTCGGCTCATCTTATCGTGAGGCCAGGACGGGCCACATGCTTATGGTCTCGAAGCGCGCGCTCATGAAGGAGCCACCGAAATACGTGGCGAAGAACTGCTGCACCATGCCCGTCGGCTCCTGGCCCGACGTGCGCAGGAACCAGCAATCGAACGCCAGGAGCGTGCATGCGGTGTCCGCCACGATGAACGCGAGCGCGAGCGCGGTGAGCGGGCGCCTTACGTTCTTGGGGATGCGCTCCACGAGCGCGACCGCGCGCGGGAGCGCCCAGACGACCCAGACGGTCCCGATGATCCCCCATACCAACGCTATGGCCGCGCACGTGTGACCGTGAAAACTGAGGGGCTGGTCGATGTAGCTCCAGGCCACGATGCCGTAGCGCCATTCGAAGAACCATCCCGCGAGGTACTCGAACAGGCCGCCCACGAGCGCGCCCGCCACGACGAGCACCGGCACGGGTTTATCCCTGAGGGGGTTGAGGAACACCGTGAACAGCACGGCACCTGCGCCGTAGATCGGGGAGAAGGGGCCCACGACGAAGCCTGCGCGCGATTCCCAACGCCCGTCCACCACGTAGCTCGCCACGGTCTCGCCTACGAGCCCCACGAAGCTGAGCAGCAAGAAGAGCCAGACCAGGTGGAAGAAACGAACGTCCACCGGCTGGCGGGATTCGCGCGGCGCGTCCGCGCGACGTATGGCTCCTGTTAAATGCATGAAGCGATTATACCGCCCAGCCCAACGGGCCGGCCTGCGAAGAATCGGAGATGCTATGCTTATGCACGAGACGAGGCGCCCCGAAGGTGGGGCGGTGTGAAAGGACAGCTCCCATGGGATTGCTCGAATGCTCTGACGTATACAGGAAGTTCTCGGGGCAATGCACGCAATGCGGGCATTGCACCCCGGCGTGCAGCTCGCTCGTGTCGGCGGACATGACGCTCGGCGACATCGCGCGCACGATGCTCGAGGCGGAGCGCGGGGCCGCGTCGCGCGAGGAAGTGGCACAGCGCATCGCCGCCAACCCGCGGCTCGTGCAGGCCGTGCGCGGCTGCTTCTTCTGCACGTCGTGCAAGAACACGTGCTTCGCGCACAACGACGTGTGCGACCTCATATACCATGCGCGCATCGACTTCCAGGACCTGGGGCTCATCGAGCGCGAGGCGTGGTCGAGCGTGCTCGTCGACCAGGAATGGGACATCTTCACGGCGTACCGGGCCATCCACGGCATCGGGTATCCCGACCTCACGCGGCACGTCGAGAACGAATACCACGACGCCGGCACCGACTTCGACGTGGCGTTCTTCCCCGGGTGCTCGCTTGCCGCCTACGGGCCCGAGCTCACGCGCGAGATCTTCAACGCGTTCGAGGAACTGGGCGTGCGGGCGACGATGATCGACAGCTGCTGCGGGTCGTCGCTCAAGAGCGCGGGCTTCTTCGACCGCGCCGAGGCGCTCTGCGAGCGCAATGCCGACGAGATCGTGCAGGCGGGTGCCAAGCAGCTCGTGTGCGTGTGTCCCGGCTGTGCCAACGACATGGGCAAGGTGCTTGCCCGTAAGGGCGTCGACGTGCAGGTGGTGTCGCTCGCGAAGTTCCTGAGCGACCATGGCTTCGAGCCGCGCAAGCCGCTGCCCGAAGGCCCCCTGTGCATCTCGAAGTCGTGCCAGGACCGCGACGGCACGTACCTCGCCGAGACGTGCGAGCTGCTGGGAATCGACCCCGAAACGCCGTCGATCTTCCACGGTTGCTGCGGCGCGGGCGGCGCGGTGAGCGCGTTCCAGCCCAACCGGCAGGCGCAACAGGCCGACGAGAAGCTGTCGTTCGCGCCCGACGGCGCGACGGTGGTCACCATGTGTCCCACCTGCACGTACACGTATGCGTACCGCATGATGAGCGCGCCGCGCGACATAAGCAACAAGCACTACACCGAGCTGCTGTTCGAGAGCCAGTTCGATTGGGACACGACGTTCTACCAACTCGGGAGCATGTGGTCAGGCGAATACGGCAGCTGGCTCGCCGAGGTTTTCGCGTAGTCGGCGAGCGGATGGAGTGAAACGATGGCATGTGATAATCAAACGGCGGGCGTTGCGATAATCGGCTACGGCACGGCGGGCGTCAACGCGGCGATCGCGCTTCGCAACGCCGGCTACGACGGCACGGTCCGCGTGTTCTCGGACACGGGCATCCTGCCGTACAGTCCGATCCTCACCTCGTACTACGCGGGAGGGGAGAAGGCATACGACGAATGCTTTCCGTGGTCGGCCGACGAGCTCGGCGAGCTGCAGCTCGAGGTGCTGGAGAACTGCCCGGTGACGCATCTCGACCCTCAAGCGCACGTCGTCAGCACGCCCCGGGGCGACTTCCCCTACGAGAAGTGCGTCATAGCCACGGGCGCCACGCCGACGACGCGGGGTTTCCCCGAGGTCGAGGGCGACCCCGACTACGCGCCCATCGTGCTGCGCTCCATGGACGATGCTGAGCGCCTGAAGGCCGCCATCGAGGCGCCTTCCTGCAAGCGCTTCCTGGTGAGCGGCGCCTCGATGGTGGCGCTCAAGACGCTCGAGGCCTGCCTCAACCACGGGCTGGAGTGCACGCTCGTGGGCGTCAACCCGCACGTGCTGGACTTCAACGCGCTGCCCGAAGCGGCCGAGCGCTTCGAGAAGGGCCTGCGCGAGAAGGGCGTGGAACTGCGCCTCGGGCAGAAGATCGAGGCCGTGAAGCGCGTTGACGGCGGGCTTCAGGTGACGTTCTCGAATGGCGAGAGCGATACGTTCGACGAGATTTCGGTGGCACACGGCATGAGGTGCAACCTGGACTTTCTGGACGAGGGTGCGCTCGAGATCGACCGCGCGCTCGTGGTGGACGAGTTCATGCGCACGAGCGATCCTGACGTGTACGCGGCTGGCGACGTCGCTCAGGCGACCGAGCTCATCTCGGGCGAGAAGCGCATCGTGGGCATTTGGAAGAACGCGGCGCTTCAAGGCGCGTGCGCCGGTGCTGCGATAGCCGCGGAGCTCGCGGGTGTGCAGCCCGACCCTGCGCAGGCGCTCGCTGGGTCGATTCCGTCCAACACGATCGCCGTCAACGGCACGCTGTTCATATCGGCGGGCACCATGGAGCTTGCGCCCGAGCGCTTCGTCGAAGTGCGCGAGGGCGACGGTATGACCGTGGTGTACATATTCGAGGCGACGGGCGAGGACGCGCGGCGCCTTGTGGGCTTCAACCTCGTGAGCGACGTAGATGAGCCGGGTGGTCGCGCCTACGATGTCGGGGCCATGTTAACGCTGCGCATCGAGAGGGGTTGCAGGGAAAAAGCCCTCGCCCATCGCGTATAATACGAATATCTATGCCATACGTTGAAGGAGATTCAATGTCTACTGCGAACGGCCAACCCACAGGTCATCGGCCAATTTTTGTCGATCCCGCTTCGAACTGCATGTGCACGACCAACCCGGAGAACGGGCAGGTTGTCTGGATCGTGGATCCCGCTACCGGCCAGCCGCTCACCGCGCGTCCGGTATACGCCGATCCCGCATCGGGCTGCCTGTGCTCGGCAGATCCCGTGACCGGCAAGGTGTCGTGGATCATCGACCCGGCTACCGGCCGCCCCATGGCCGGGCAGCAGCAGGAGGCGCCAGCCGACCAGGCTGCGCCGGCAGCCCAGGTTCAGGAGCCCGCGCAGCAGGAAACCGCGATGCCCGCTGCCGCAGCAGCTGCCGCAGCGCCCGCCGTTGCCGCGGTCGCCACGTCAGCAGCCGTGCAGGCAGCTCCCGCGGCGCAGGCTGCGCCGGTCGTAGAGCAGGTCGCTCCCGCGGCGCAGGCCGCGCCAGTCGTAGAGCAGGCCGCCCCCGTGGCGCAGGTAACGCCGGCGGCGCAGGCCGCGCCGATGGTAGAGCAGGTCGCTCCCGCGGCGCAGGTCGCGCAGGAGGCTCCCGCGGTGCAAGCTGCACCGATGGTAGAGCAGGCGACCCCCATGGCTCAGGCCGCGCCGGCAGTTGCGGAGCCCGCAGCTCCGGTTGCCCAGGACAGCTTCCTCGCATCCATCTCGTCTGCGGGTGTCCAGCCGACAGCCGTGGCTGCCGCGCAGCCCGCACCGGCTCCCGCGTCCGATCCGGGGCTCGTGCCCGATCCCGAGTTCGATTTCGAGCCCGAGCCGGCGCTTCAGGCTCAGGCGGCACCCGAGCCGGCGTTCCAGTTCTCGGCACAGCCGACGCCTGCGCCGCAGCCCGAGCCCGCGCCCATGCCGCAGTTCACGCCGCAGCCCGAGCCCGCTCCTGCGGTGCAGTCCGCAGCTGCTTCCGGCGCTGCGCTGAAGGACCTTCCCGCTGTCGTGCCGAACCAGCAGGGAGCTTCCCAAGCCCAGCCCGCAGCAGGCGCCGCACAGGCCCCGGCCGCAGGTGCGCCCGCCGCGCAGGGGGCTGATTCCGCGAAGGCCGCTCCTGTAATTGTGAGCAAGAATGCCGGCACGTCCGCAATGGCCATCTTGAGCCTGATCCTGGGCGTTCTGGCCATGGTGGCGGCAATCGTCCCGCTCTTCGTCCCCGTTGCCTCCATGATCGGAGGCGGCAACGTCACGGCGCAGCTCGTCGTGAACAACAGCGCATTCGTCTTCGCCATCTTCGGCCTCATCTTCGCGCTCATCGGAACGCACGGAATCCAGGCCGGCAAGAAGACGGGCAGGGGAATTGCGGTGGCCGGCGTGTTGCTGTGCGTGCTCTCGGTCGTGGCCGTGCTGCTGACCCAGTACCTCTTCCCCGGAATGTTCAACAACGGCGCGAACAAGGCGAACGCCAGCACGACGCCGACGACCACGGCGACCGCGCCTGCTTCGAGCTCTGCGGCATCGGCTAGCGCGGCCGATTACAGCGCCATGGCCGTGGGCGATACGGTCGTGCTCGACAACGGGCTTGCCGTGACCGTGAACAGCGCCACGTTCGACCTGAAGAACTTCGACGGATCGAGCGTCACCGCCGTCAACGTGACCTACGAGAACAAGGGGAAGTCCAACCGCTCGTTCAACGTGTACGATTGGAAGGCGCTCGACACCACCGGCGCGCTGCGCAGCGAGACGTACTACTCCGAGGCCGACAAGGAGCTCCAGAGCGGCGATCTCACTCCGGGCGGCACCGTCACCGGCAATATCTACTTCGACGGAAACGCGACCAAGGTGTACTACTACGACAACATCGTGCAATCCGAGTCGAACATTGGATGGGTGCTGCAGTAGCGCCCGCTCGTAACGGAAGGACAAACCATGGAAGACTGCCTGTTCTGCAAGATCGTCGCCGGGGACATTCCCTCGAAGAAGGTCTACGAGGACGACTTGTTCTACGCGTTCGATGACATCGAGCCCGAAACGCCGATTCACACGCTCGTCATTCCCAAGCAGCACTTCGACAACCTGCAGGACGACGTGCCCGAGGAGCTGCTCGGCAAGCTGATGAAGGTCGTGCCCGAGGTGGCCAAGATCAAGGGCGTCGGCGAGTCCGGCTACCGTTCGATCCTCAACACCGGCCCCGATTCCGCCGCGACGGTGGGGCACCTGCACGTGCACATCCTCGGCGGCACGAAGATGGGCCGCTTCACGTTCGAGGGCTCGCAGCGCCTCCAAAGCTAGCGCGCTGAGCCAGGACATGATGAGTCGATGAGTCAATCCGCCCCAGGGGGGTTGACTCATTTTTATTGCCGCACATGAGCTATCGCGATGATGAAAAGCGTTGGAAGCGCATACAGGACCTGCTCGCCGCCGAGGCGAGCGGTAGGGAGCTGCGCCCTATGGTGTCGCAGCGCACGCTGTTCGGCATTCCTTCCACCGTCGAGCAGACCATCGATCGCATCGTTGCAGAGGATGAGGAGGCGCGCCGCATGAAACGCCAGCAGGGATCAGGGGCCGAGAGGGTGGAGCATCCG
Source organism: uncultured Coriobacteriaceae bacterium (assembly GCA_902764575.1). Lineage (GTDB taxonomy): Bacteria > Actinomycetota > Coriobacteriia > Coriobacteriales > Eggerthellaceae > UBA9715. The sequence continues at coordinate 5,006 of CACWWI010000036.1, read as the reverse complement.
CTGGAGCCCATATTCGATGGGCGTTCGCGCGTGCTCGTGCTGGGCACCATGCCCTCGCCCAAGTCGCGCGAGGTGGGCTTCTACTACGGGCACCCGCAGAACCGCTTCTGGCGCGTGCTGGCGGCGCTGTTCGACGAGCCGGTCGCGACGACCAACGAGCGCCGGCGCGACCAGCTGCTGCGCCACCACATCGCGCTCTGGGACGTGCTGGCGTCGTGCGAGATCGAGGGTGCGAGCGATGCGAGCATCACCGGCGCGGTTCCGAACGACCTGGCGCGCGTGCTGGATGCAGCGCCCATCGAGGCGGTCTTCTGCACGGGCGCGCGTGCGGCCGAGCTGTACACGCGCTTCTGCGAGCCGCGGACGGGCATGCCGTGCGTGAAGCTGCCGTCGACGAGCCCCGCCAACGCGGCGGTGAAGCTGGACGAGCTAGTGGAAGCCTACGGCGCGCTGCTCCCGCATCTCCACGAGTTCTCGCCGGGCGCGTTCGACGTACCCGACGTCGTGGCCCTCGAGCGTACGATCGACGCCGACGGGACGACGCTTGGGGAGCTGATGGACCGCGCCGGCCTTTCGCTTGCGCATCGCATCCACACCGAGCGCCCCGAAGCGCGCGTTCTCGCGCTCTGCGGCAACGGCAACAACGGGGGCGACGGCTGGGTGGCCGCCCGCGAGCTTGCCGGTTGGGGACACGATGTGACGCTCGTGACGGCACGGGAACCCGAAGACCTGAAGGCGGAACCCGCCCACAGCACCGCAGAGGCAACGCTGCCCGTGCTGGAGGAACGCGGAGTCCAAATCCTTCTCAACCCCTCCGATGATGACCTGACGCAAGCGTTCGGCAACGCCGACGTGATCGTCGACGCCCTCCTGGGTACCGGCTTCTCGGGCCAGACCGTGAAAACCCCATTCGACCAATGGATCGAGCAAGCGAACAAGCGCCACGGGGAAGGCGCGTACATCGTATCCGCCGACGCCCCAAGCGGCCTGAACGTCCAAACCGGCGAGCCGAGCACCCCTTGCATAACCGCCGACGAAACCATAACGATGATCGTCACGAAAACCGGCCTCGAGCTCCCCAAAGCAGCCCCCTACTGCGGCAAAGTCCGCATAGCCCCCCTCGCCTACATCGAGCCTTACCTGTAAATCACTTTCCCCGCGGGAAATCGATTTCCCCAGGGGAAAGTGATTGGGGTTGCCTTTCTGTTAAAGGCTGGATGAATGTGCGCGCGATGGGCGAATGCGGAGTAGAATCTAGCTGTTCGGAAAAATCGAGCGCGCAAGGAGACGATTCATATGCAGAAGAAAGACCTCGATTGGGGCAACCTCGGCTTCGAGTACATGCCGTGCGACTACAGCTACGTGTGCAACTTCAAGAACGGCGCCTGGGAAGAGGGCGGCCTGACGGAGGACCACACGCTCACGCTGAGCGAGGACGCCGGCATCTTCCATTACTGTCAGGAGATCTTCGAGGGCCTGAAGGCCTACACCACCGAGGCGGGCGACATCGTGTGCTTCCGCCCCGACCTGAATGCGCAGCGCATGGCCGATTCGGCGCGTAGGCTGGTCATGCCCGTGTTCCCCGAGGACAAGTTCGTCGAGGCCGTCAAGCAGGTCGTCGCGGCCAACGCCGCCTGGGTGCCGCCGTTCGGGTCGGGCGCATCGCTCTACATCCGCCCGTTCATGGTGGCCACGGGCAACGTCATCGGCGTGAAGCCCGCCGACGAGTACCAGTTCCGCATCTTCGTCACGCCGGTCGGTCCGTACTTCAAGGGTGGCGACACGGCCGTGAAGCTGACCATCGCAAAGTACGACCGCGCCGCCCCGCACGGCACGGGCAACATCAAGGCGGGCCTCAACTACGCCATGAGCCTGCTCGCCGTGACCGAGGCGCACGACGCCGGGTACGCCGAGAACATGTACCTCGACTCCCAGAGCCGCACGTACGTCGAGGAGACGGGCGGTGCGAACATCATGTTCGTCGACAAGGCCGGCAACTTGGTCGTGCCGCAGTCCGCGACCGATTCCATCCTGCCGTCGATCACGCGCCGCTCGCTCGTGCAGGTCGCGCGCGACGTGTGCGGCATGAACGTTATCGAGCGTCCCGTGAAGTTCGAGGAAGTGACCAACGGCGATTTCGTCGAGTGCGGCCTGTGCGGCACGGCGGCGGTCATCTCGCCGGTCGGCAAGATCGAGGCCGAGGGCGTCGACGTCACGTTCCCCGACGGCGTGGAGACGAGCGGCCCGGTGATGAAGAAGCTGCGCGAGACGCTCACGGGCATCCAGACCTGCGCGGCCGAAGATCCGTTCGGCTGGGTAGTGAAGATCCCGGTCGAATAACGCGAACGGGAAAGGCAATGCACGCGGGGCGGGAGGACATCCTCCCGCCCTTTTTTCGTTCCCACCTGGGCCGACCGTTTTCCCCTGGGGAAACTGATTTCCCGCGGGGAAGGTGATACGTGGGCGCAGGGTGACAGAGCGGCCGTTCCGGGCGCTTGCGACTTTTCGTTGTTGGGGGAGCAGCTAGATCAGGCTAGTTATCTCTTTAACGGCCTCGACGGCTCCGATTACGACGACTATGCCGACGAGCAGGGCGACTCCCAAGAGGGTGTCCGAATTGTCTTCGGTACGGGCGGAGAGCTCGGCTCCCTCGCCAGTTTCGGGTTCCGCATCGGACGTTGCGACGTGAACGGCTTGGAGCGCCAGGACTGATCCGGCAGCGATGGCGAGGCGAGTCTTCCAGGAAAGCATGATCTCCTCCGATGCGATGCGTGTAGAACGATTTCCATCTCGAATTATATCGCACCAATCAGGGCGAAGGGGAACAGGGAGCTTGCAGCGATGGCGGGGAGAAATCGGTTCCCCGCGGGAAACTGATTTCCCGCGGGGAAGGGTTGACGCCGGTCCTTCTGTATGCGAACATATGTACTTATGGAGGAGATGCAGGCAATGGAGGCCCTCGAGGGGCTGAACGACGCGCAGCGCGAGGCGGTCACGACGACCGAGGGCCCCGTGCGCGTGATTGCGGGCGCAGGGTCGGGAAAGACGCGGGCGCTGGCCCGTCGGTTCGCGTACCTCGTGAACGACTTGGGCATCATGCCGGGCAACATCCTGTGCGTCACGTTCACGAACAAGGCGGCCAACGAGATGCGCCAGCGCATCCGGCGGCTCACGGGCGATGCCGACACGGGCTACGTGAACACGTTCCACGGGTTCTGCGTGTCGGTGCTGCAGGAAGACGCCGCGGCCATCGCGTTTCCCAAGAGCTTCCTCGTGCTGGACAACTCCGATATCGACGCCATGTTGCAGATCATCTACGACGAGCGCGGCCTCACGCTGCGCGACTACACGTACGCGCGCGCCCGCGACATGTTCGAGATTCGCAAGACGTTCACCGAGCGCGACTACTACCGCAGCCTCGTGGACCTCTCGCCCGAAGAGCTGAAGCTGAAGTACGACCTGGCGGAGTCGCCCGACGACATCCTGTTCTACGGCTACCTGTACCAGCAGAAGAAGTGCTTCGGGCTGGATTACAACGACCTCATCATCCTCGTGCTCGAGATCTTCCACCGCCGCGAAGACCTGCGCCTCAAATGGCAGAAGCGCCTGGAATACATCATGATCGATGAGTTCCAGGACATCGACGGCCTGCAATACGAGCTCATGGAAGTGCTGTCCGCCTACCATGGCAACCTGTTCGTGGTGGGCGACCCCGACCAGACCATCTACACCTGGCGGGGTGCCAACGTGAAGTACCTGCTGGAGTTCGACGAGAAGTTCCCCGCAACGCGCACCGTCATGATGAACGACAACTATCGTTCCACGCCGCAGATAACCATGGTGGCCAACTCGCTCATCAGCGCGAACCGCCAGCGCATCCCCAAGAACCTCGTGGCAGCATCCGAAGCGGGCGAGAAGGTGCGCTGCTACCACGGCACGAGCTCCGCCGACGAGGCGTCCTGGATCGCCGAGCAAGTGGAGCACCTGGTCGCGGGCGGCGCCAAGCTGCGCGACATCTGCGTGCTCTACCGCGCCCACTACGCATCGCGGCCGGTGGAGGAGGCGTTCGTGAAGGCGCAGGTTCCCTACGCCATCTACAGCGGCGTGCAGTTCTTCGACCGCAAGGAGGTCAAGGACGCGCTGTCGTACCTGCGCATGGTCATCTTCCGCGACGACCTGTCGTTCGAGCGCATCGCCAACGTGCCGCGCCGCAACCTCGGCACGAGGCGCATGAAGTTCCTGCGGCAGTACGCAGAGGGCAACGGCGTGTCGCTCTACCGCGCGCTCTGCGACAACCTGGACAACGCCATCATGAAGGGAACGAAGGCTCGCGCGTTCGTGGAGCTCATCGAGCGCTACGCCGCCCAGGCCGAGTCGCGCCCGGCTTCGGAGCTGCTGGCCGACCTGCTCGACAAGAGTGGCTACGAGCTGGCGCTGCGCACCGAGGGCAGCCAGGAGCGCCTCGACAACCTGGCCGAGCTGCGCCAGGCGGTCTACGAGTTCGAGACCACGTGCGGCGAGGAGGCCACGGCGGCGAACTTCCTCGTCCATGCGTCGATGATGACCAACCTCGACAAGGGCCTCTCCTCGAACAAGGTGAAGCTCATGACCATTCACGCAGCCAAGGGCCTCGAGTTCCCCTACGTGTTTATCTGCTCGCTGAACGCGCAAGACGAAGACGACCGAGGCGATGGAAGAGGAGCGCCGCCTCGCGTTCGTCGCCGCGACGCGCGCGGAGCGCGGGCTGTTTCTCACGTGCGCCGATGGCACCTCCCACGACGGTATGCCACGTTACCCGAGCCGCTTCGTGCTTGACATCGACCCCGACCTGGTCGACTTCGTCACGCCGCTCGAGGACTCGCTCGTGAAGGATGCGCGGGCCTACATGCGCGCCAAGGACCGCCAGCTCGACCAGGGCGAGAATGCCCCTGTGTACCCGGCGGGCACCCGCGTGCGCCACGCCGTGTTCGGCGACGGCGCTATCGTGTCGTACGACCCCGACCGCA
>CACWWI010000035.1:1139-17952 GCA_902764575.1 uncultured Coriobacteriaceae bacterium | reverse complement strand
GCTTCAGCGTTCGGACCGCTGACAACCGTCATGCCGTCCTCGTTAGGGCGGACGGAGTTGATCTCGAGTTCGGTCGTCTCGTTGCCGCCGATTCTGCCGATCATCTCCTTGACGCAAGACGTGGCCTCTTCCTCGTTCGTGACTTTGTGGTCGCAGAACTTCTCAGCGATGAAGGTGTTGACGATACCCTCGCCGGTGATTGCCTGCATGTGGACGGCCTGTTCCTCGTCGGTGGGTCCCGATGTTGCGCTCGCGGATGCAGAACTCGCGCTGCCGGCTGAGCTCGTAGATGCCGAACCCGCGCTGCTGGCTGTACCTCCGCCGCAGGCGACGAGCGTCGCTGCGAGAACGAACGTTACCGCCATGCATAGAAGGACCGTCAGCTTTCTCATATCATTCCCCTTCCCTTTTCACATTGTGACGCGGTTACTCCGTCGCATTTCTATTCGGGCTTGAACACCAAGTACGCCTTGATGCTGAAGTTGTCGATGGCGTAGTCGTCGAGCAGCCGGGTCCTGGGCTCGTACTCGGTCCAGTCGGTCCATGCGCCCCCGTCGTAGATGAAGCTCTCGCCCTTGTTTACGACGGCGATACCGTATTCGTCAGCGTTGCGGTCCCTGTCATCGGAGTCAACGCCTTCAGCGGCCTCCTTGGCCTGCACGGCCTCCGCGTGCGCCTTCGTGTACGCGATGTTCGCGGCGTACTCGTAGAGCGTCTTACCGCCCTCTTCCACCGTCTCCTCCGCCACGATGGCGAACGTCTCGTCGGGTTTGAGCACAATGGAGCCGTCCAGCTTCTCGCGGTGGAAGCCGGCGTAGTCGTAGGTGGCCGTCGCCGTGCCGAGCAGCTCACCGTCCTCGGGGTTCTGGAAGCCGTCGCTGAGCTTGTAGATGGAATACTTCACCGTGGCGTTCGGGTGTGCCGTCTTGGTGGAGACGGAGAGCAGCTGCGCGTCGTAGCCGATGTCGTTCGTGAACACGTTGGCGGTCTTCACCAGACTCTCGCTCTGCTCGCTGGTGTCTTCACCGGTCCTGACCCCGATCAGCGAAGGCATGTAGTCGTACATGCGGGTGACCATCTCGCCCTCGGCGTCCGCAAGATCGGTGTCGAAGGCCATGGACTCGCAGTAGTTAAGGGACTTGTCGTAGTACGAGATCCAGAAGTAGCCGGTGTGCTTGCCTTCCTCGTTCTCAAGGCCCCACGCATCTTGAGCGATATGCGCTCCCGTATCGTTTACCACGTAGTCGGTCTCGGAGCCCCAGGAGTTCTTCACCAGCCACGCACCGTTCTCGGGAGGCTGGTGGCCTTCCAGGAAGTTGGATGCGGAGTAATCATCATCCCACCCGACGATGCAGATCATGTGGCTGGTGCCCATGTCCTCGTAGGTGTAGTGCGCCCAGTTCGTTGCGCTCATGTACCTCTCGGGCACGGGCACTCCCGGCGCCGCCTGGTCGGCCTGGTAACCAGCGGACACGCCCCGGCCTTTCATCAGCTCGGACTTGACGGCGTCGATGCCCTCCTGGTTGATGCTCTCCCACTTGCCGTCCGCGTCCTTGTTGAACAGGCTCGGAAGCTTGTTGCCGTCCACCAGCGTGAAGCCAGAGGTCACGTTGCGGCTGAGCACCTCTTGCCCGTCGAAGGTCATGGTCTCGGGAATGGACCAGTCGTCCCACTTGGTGTACGCGTTGTTGCCCGCAGCGTTTTTCAGATACAGGTCGATACACGCCTGCTCAAGCACCTCGACGGTCATTTTTGCGTTGTCGGTTTCGGCCAGGCACCCCATGCTGCGCAGCGTATCGAAGACCTTGGCGGCAGTCTGCTCGTCAAGCTCGTTCACCACCTCTTCCGGGGTCATGCCCGTCAGCCCCACGCAGGTTTCGACGGCGATATTCTTCTTCAGGTCGGGATGCTCCTCAAGGTACTGGCTTTCCGTGAGCCCGGAATCGCCCTGGTAGGGGAAGTACTTATCGTAGACGGGGCCCACACCCGAGGCGAACAGGGTCGAAGCGTTCAGGCCGTAGCCGCCGTTGTCGTAGACCGCCTTCGGGTCGTCGCCCTCCGCGCCGGTTATCAGCATGCCCTCGCCGGCCTGCGCCGGGTCGATTGCCTCCGTTATCGGGTTCAAGCCGAACCAGACAAGGTGCTTCTCGGACATGTTGAAGTCCTTAGCATCGATTGTCTGGCCTTTCTCCTTCATCGTTGACAGGATGCTCGACTCCGCGGCCGCGATGCTACCGAACGCCCAGCAGGATTGCCAGGGGTTCTGCATCTTGACCGGCGTCACGACACCATGGTCGCGCAGGTCGAACTTGGCCGGGAACGCAGCTTCCGCCGATGAGCCCGACGCCGACGCCATGCCGCTCGCCTCGCTGCTCGCATCGCTACCCGATGCGCTCGCAGATGCCGAGCCCGCGCTGCTGGTTGCGCCTCCGCCGCATGCGGCAAGCATTGCCGCGCAAGCGCAGGCACATGCCGCAGCCATGCACAACAGAATCGGTAGTTTCCTCATTTCCCTTTCCTCTCTCTCCTGCGGAACCTTTCCTGACAGGTTTCGCGGAATTCTTCCGCGAAGTCTACAGAGAAGGGCGTACGCAACCGTTACAAGGCATGCAACTTGACAGCGACCAGCAAAACTGAACGGGCCGCATCGATCAGATGCGGCCCGGATGAGTACGCAAGCTCTATGCCGGATTCAAAACCTAAGCGCTAGCTTGCTCTGCGAGCGCCTTCTCGATCTCCTTGAGCTGCTCGGTTGCCAAGGATCCGAAGTTGTCCTTCGGGATCTCGAGGGTCTTTCCGGCCTCTATGGTCACGGGCTTGCCGGCGCCCTTGATGGCCGCGACATCCTTGTGATTGTCCCCGACGTAAGTCCAGCCACTCTCACCAAGGACCATGCACTTCCTGACGTTGTCCATGTTGCCGGCGCCGCCGCCCAAGGAGACGACGACGTAGTAGTCGCCCGCGGGCAGGTTCGCCTTGGCGACCGTCTCGCCCGCGACAGGCCAGGACTCCGCGCGAGCCATGGGATTGGCGTCGGGAGCCTTGTAGAAGCCGATGCACACCTGGCCGCTATCCGCCGCATCTTTGACGTCGGCGAAGTCGAACGTCGCGGAGCCGCAGCCCTCGACAACCGTGCCCGGGTCCTCGGTCACGGTGAACTTGGCCTCTTCGATGGCTGCTTTCAGCGGCTCGATGTACTGTGAGTACCCGAGTTGCTCCATGACCCAAGGCAGCATCTTCGCCAGCATCGGGTAGTCGGTCTGGGGCGACATGACCAGAGCCACGTTCAGCCAGTAGTAGCCCTGCTCCCTGGGCGACATGCCCGCCTTGTCGAGCTTGTACGACACGATGTTGAGCAGGGACGAGTTAGTGTGCACGCCGCCCATGTCGTTTATCCCGGTTGCCACGGGCGGGTGCGGGGCGTAGTAGGTGTCGAAGGCGAACTCGGGCTGCGCGCACTCGTGCGGATCGGCCATGTTGCGGCCAATCTCGCCTATTCCCTCGGCGATGGTCCAGGCCCCCGCGTCGCCGTCGAGCCTCATCTCGATGATGTTGCCCATAACGTCACTGAAGCTCTCGTTGATGGCGCCGGTGTCATTCGCATAGAGGTTGGCCGTCATGGTCGTACTCGTGACGCAATGGGTGAACTCATGGCCCAGGACGTCGAGGCAATTGCCAAAATCGGGTTCGCGCGTGATGGCGAACACCTGGAACCCATCTTGCTTGCAGTAATAGATGGCGTTCTTGATGGGGTTGCCCTCCGCGTCGACGTAGTTCATGAGCAGAAGGGTCGGTGTGCCGTCACCATCGGGGCCGGTCCACCCGACGGAGTCGTAATAATCCCATGTGCGGATATAGGTGTTGTACGAATTCGCGTCGACTGGATTGGCTCCGCCCTGCACTTCGGTGGGAACGAGCTCCTTTCCGTACATGAAGGCTGCGTAGTCGGCGCAGAGGATCTTGCGCTTCGCGTCGGCAAGGTAGGTCTTACCTGTCGCGGGGTCCTTCAAGACTGGGACAGTGACCTCCTTGGATGTACCGTCGACCGCCTGAACGGTCACGTTCATCTCAGCCTGTTCGTAAGCGTCGAAGTCGAAGCTGGCTTTCGCGCTCTGGCCGGCCACGGCGTCGAGGTCGTCGACTCCCGAGACGGGTATGGAGTACAAGTACGCGCCATCCGCGGCCACATAGTGTGCCGTGTAGGCCTGGTGGTCATCACTATCAGGCTGGAAGGTGAACACGACCCAAACGCAGGCGTAGTGTTCCTTGAGGCCCGGAATCGGAACGATTGCCCTCATGGTAGCGCCCTCGACGAGCGAGTCAGACGCACCCTCGGATTCGAGCTTGCTCATGACGGCTTTTTCGGCCCCCGCCGCGTCGACAGCCCACTCCTCGATGTCCCTAATCTGCACGTCGGGAAGGATCGAGGCGACCAGCGCGATGGGGTTGTCGTCTTTGTCCAGGACGAGCTTCACAGTCGAGCCGAAGACCATCATCTCTCCAGCGCGCTGCGTGAAGGTGATGACCGTCATACCGTCCTCGTTGGGGCGTATGGAAGTCAGCTCGAACTCAGTCGTCTGATCGCCGCCGATACGGTCGATCATATCCTTGACACAAGCCTCGGCCTCTTTTTCGTTCGTGACCTTGTGGTCACAGAACTTCTCAGTGATAAAGGTGTTGACAATGCCCTCCCCGGTAAGAGCCTGCATTTGGACGGCCTGCTCCTCTTCGGTGGGCCCCGATGATGCGCTCACAGCCGACGCGCTCGCGGATGCCGAGCTCGCACTGCTGCTGGTGGCGCTGTTGCCACCACATGCAGCGAGCGTAGCCGCGAGGGCAACCATCGCCGCCAAGCATAGAATGATCGTTAGCTTTCTCATATCACTCCCCTTCCCTATTCACGCTGTAGCGCGGTTGCACATCACGTTCCTATTTGGACTTGGCGACCGTGTACGCCTTGATGGAGAAGTTCTCGAACACGTAGTCGTCGCTTGCCTCGTGGGCCTGCTTGAACTTGGGCAGGCCCTCGGCCCAGTCAGTCCATTTGCCGCCGTCGTAGACGAAGCTCTCGCCCTCGTGGAGCACGGGGACGCCGTAAGACGGGTAGTCGTTCTCTTCCGCGAATTTCTTGGAGTTCGAGCAGACCGTGGCGTACGAGTACCGGTCGGCGCCGCTCTCGTCCTTGCCCTTCTCCATTACGACGATGGAGAACCTCTGCCCGTCCTTGATCGTCACGGGCGTATCGAGGATCTCGCGGTGATATCCCTTGTAGTCGTATGTCGCGCTCTTCGTGGCGACCAGCTCGCCATCTTCGGGGTTCTTCGCATCATCGGAGAGCAAGAAGACGTTGAAGGTGACCTCGTCGCCTGGCTCAGCCGTCCTGGTGCCTACAGAGCGGAGCTCCTGGCTTGCGCCTTCCTTGTTCTTGAACACGTTCGCCGTCTTTGTCATGTTCGGCTGCGAGTCTGTCCAGTCCACTGTGCACGGCATGTAGTCATGGGAGTACACCCTGAGGCCGTCTGGGCTGTCCATGAAATCGGTGCCAAACTCCATGGTCTCGGGAGAGTCGATGGACTTATCGTAGTAAGACAGGTAGAAGTAGCCGGTGTGCTCGCCCTTGTCGTTTACGATGCCCCAGTCCTTGTAGCCGAGGCGCTCGCCGCTTTCGCTCATCGAGTACTCGGTCTCGGAGCCCCAGGAGTTCTTGACTATCCAGGCACCGTCAGCCGGAGGTTGCTTAGCTGGGTCGTCGTTGAACATTCCCTTGGAGATGGAGTCGTCCCAGCCGACGATGCACACGCCGTGGGTGACGGGCTGGTCCTCGTAGGTGTACTGCGCCCAGGTCTTCGTGTTCATGTACCCGTTCTCGGAGACATCCTGTCCAGGGACCGCCTGGTCGGCGTAGAAGCGTATGGACACGCCGCGCCCTGCAGAGAGCTCGCTTTTGATGGCGGCGATGGAATCCGGGTCGGTGCCGATTGCCCTGTCCTCCTCGTCCTTGATGACCGGGTAGGGCAGGATGTTGCCGTGCTTCAGGGTGTAGCCGCAGAAGATGTCGCGGTTGGGCAGCTTGCTTCCGTTCTCGCCTTCCGCATAGACGGGGATGACCCAGTCGTCATGGGCGGTGTAGCTGTTGGTGACGCGTAAATCGTCGAGCTTGAACTTGTAGTAGGCGTTTTCCAGGTCCTCGACGAGCTGCTCGTCGGTCTTGCCCGCTTCTGGCCAGCTCTCGTCCAGGCAGCCGGTGTAGTAGAGCTTCCCGAACAGCTCGTGGGGGTCCGTTCCGCCCCGCATCTGCTGGACCGCCTTATCGAGCGTCATCCCCAGCTTCTGCTCTTGGCTGGTGCGGACTTCTTTCATCTTCGCAGCTTGGACGTCTGCCGGATCGGTATCGTAGGTTGAGAAGTAATCCCAGTCGGTGATGCCCTCTTTGCCCTTGTACGGGAAGAGGTATTCATCCACCGGCCCCACGCCGTTGGCGAACAGCGGCGATATCATTGTGGAGTCGCCGCCGTCGTACATCCCAAACTGGTCGCCGCCATCTAACCAGCCGATCACGTACAGGCCTTCGCCTGCCTGCTCCGAGTTGGTCTCGGGCGTGATGGGCAGGCGCGAGAACCAGATGAGGTGGTTTTCGGACAGGTCGAAGTCGCTACCCGTCTTCTCCTTGTACTGGTCGGTCGTCATGCTAAGCGCCGACAGGACGCTCGTCTCGGCTGCCGCGATGCCGCCGAACGACCAGCAGGCGCCCCAGGGGTTCTGGAACTTGACGGGCGTCACGACACCCTTGTCGCGCAGGTCGAACTTGGCGGGAAATGCGGCTTCTGCCGATGCCCCCGACGTCGACGCGCTGCCGGCGCTTCCGCCCGACGCGCTGCCTGCCTCGCTGCCCGACGCGCTCGCGGATGCCGAGCTCGCGCTTCTGGTTGTGCCTCCGCCGCATGCGGCAAGCATTACCGCGCAAGCGCAGGCACATGCCGCAGCCACGCACAACAGAATCGGTAGTTTCCTCATCTCCCTTTCCTCTCTCCCCTGCGGAACCCTTCCTTGCGGGTTTCGCGGAATTCTTCCGCGAAGTCTACAGAGCAGGGCGTACGTAACCGTTACAGGCCATATGACCTGAAAGTTGTCAGCAAACCGAAACGAGCCGCCTCTGCAATAATGGTGTATTACAATCATTGTCAGCAAGCGGGCGAGTTTCCCGTATGGAGTACGACAAGGACCCCCACGCGATCTAGAGGAAGTAAGCCGCTATGCAGAGATCAAAACTGAGCTTGTTAGTTGTTATCGCACTAGTTGCATGCGTCGTCGTTGGAATAGCCGCGTACAACATTGGCTCCAACAGTGCCATGAAGTCGATCAGTGAATCAGTCGCTAAAGACGACGAGATCGGCATTGCGATCAACCGCAGCGACCTCGAAAACCTCAGTCTTGTCGACGGCCCCATCTACGTCACGGGCCACAAGAGCCCCGATGCCGACACCGTCTGCAGCTCCATCGCTTATGCGCGGCTTCTGAACGCGCTCGGCTACGATGCACAGCCGGTCGTCGCGGGCAGAATAAACAACGAGACAGCTTATATACTCGAGTCCGCCGGAGTCGAAGCGCCCGAACAGCTCGAAGACGCATCCGGTTGCAACATGGTTCTTGTTGACCATAGCGAGTACACCCATTCGGTAGAGGGGATTTCGGACGCGAACATCATCACCATCATCGACCATCACAACGACGGAGCCGTCACCACCGGAAACCAGCTCGTCTACGACGCCCGCCCGCTCGGGGCGACTGCCTCGATCGTCTGGGTTCGATACTACAACTACGGCGTACCGGTCGACGAGCAGACGGCCAAGCTACTCTTCGGCGCCGTGCTTTCCGACACCAAGAATCTCACTTCCAACACAGTGACCACCGCCGACCGCAAAGCGGTCGAGATGCTCGGCTCGCTCGCAGGAGTTCAAGACCCTGACGCTTACTACCAGGACATGTTCAAGGCGTCCCTCTCGTACGAGGGCATGACCGATACCGAGATATTCGAAAACGACGTCAAAACGTACGAAAGCGCGGGAACCCGCTTTGCCATCACCAGCATCGAAGCATACGACGAGCAAGCCGCCAAAGACCTCGCTGCGCGCATGAAGGCGGTAATGCCCGCAGAGACCACAGCGCTAGGCGTTGACATGGCATTCGCCCAAATCTCGATTCTCCACGACGACATCTCGCTCAGCTACATCGTGCCCTCAAGCGACGCAGCAGCTGAGGTAGTGAAGATGTCCTTCGGTGACAAAGCGCAATTCGACGGCACGTCATACGTCCTGAACCCAGGTGTTTCGCGAAAGGCGGTGCTCGTGCCCGCATTCACCGATGTACTCGCCATGCATCCGAGCGAATAGGTCAATGCGGGCGTAAAGGAGCACCGCCGCGCAAACGCAGGCGCAGGCCGTCGCCACCCACAACAAGATCGGCGTCACCCGCACCCTCGCTAGGCGCCCTTTCCCCAGAAGATGATGCGCTTGTCGGGAGCGAGGTACATACCGTCGCCCTCAGTCACACCGAGCACTTCGTACATCATGTCGTACATTTGCGCGCACACGTTCAGTCGAAGGTTGTTCAGAGGGTGGGTGTCCGCTACGGTCGCTGGTAACGACCGCGCATCGACAACCGCCCCCCATACGGTTCCGCACGTGGACAAGAACTGCTCGTAATCGAATCCCTCGATCTTCTTCGCTTGCTCCATCGCGAGCTGCATTCCCACGAGATCCGCACCCGCCTCGGCAATGCAGTTCTGTCCGTCCTCGTTCAGTCCGGGAACGACCTCCATCGTGCTGTAGTAGTCGGCGAGCTTGCTGGTCCTGCTCGTGAAAGCCCCTACGTCCTGTTCGGCGAATACGGGCTCGGGCACACCATACGCGTCGTACTGGGCGCCGTTGTAGTCGAAGCCATGGCTGATCTCGTGACCGATCGTGAACCCAAGCGAAGCGAGCAAGTCGGTATCGCTGATGTCGCGAGCGTAAATCAGGCTTGTCATGTATCCGGGCAGGATGTTGATGGAGTTGTTGGACGTATCGTAGAAGGCGTTTGTCATGGTCGGAGGCAACGCGAACCATGAGTACACCGCACGCGCGGGCTGGCCAATCATCTCGGCCTCGCGATCGATACGGTATTGCTTAAGTTTAAGATAGTTGCTGAACAACGTGCCGCCCTGGTCAGTCGGCGTGAGCTGCAAGGCGCTGTAGTCGAAGTAGCCTCCATCGGGCTCGAAGATGTTGAGCGTCATATGGTCGAGCTTCTCGAGAAGCTTGGCCTTTGACTCGTCACCGACCCATGTTGTTTCGTTGATGAGGACCCTGTACGAGGCGATAAGGTCGTTTGTGAGCGCCGTGACACGGGCCTTGGCCTCGTCGCCCAAGGCCTCGTCCACATAGGTCTTGGCGACGACCTGCGCAAGCGTGTCGAGGCTGTTGCAGGCGGTGTAGGCGAACGTTGCAGCGTCAGGCGTGGGGCTACCGGCCTTCTCCAGAAGCGCGTTCATGGCCGACGGGTCGCGGTACGGGCGCGATTCCTTCAGAACCAGACCCTTCGCGATCAACTTGAGGGAATCGAGGTTCTCGTTGGTCCAGACTTCGTTGAGGGCTTTGAGGTAGTCGGGCTGCGTGATGTAGGTCGACGCATTCGCTTTCTTGGCCTTCTCGAGCGCCCCCTTTAGGGGGAAGTTGGGGCAGAGTGCGCACATGTCGTCAAGCGGCATCCTGGCTTCCCTGTCGGCTTTCGCTGCCGCTCCGAACTCGGACTTCAGGTACTTGGCGGGGTAATCGGCGTATTTCCCGTACTGTTTCTCGAAGTCGATGAGCTGCATAACGAGCGCCTGCGCCTCTTCCAAGGTCATGCCAAGGTTCGTGAAGTCCACCATCGTATACTGGGCCACCATCAAGATGGCGCTTTGATTCGCCTGCTCCTGCTCGGGAGTTTCGGCGTCCTGGAAATACGTTCCGCCAATGAGCAGGCTGTCGGGACTGAACAGCATGTTCGGCAGCACGCTTGCACCGAAGTCCGATTTCAGGTTGGTCGTTGACACGAGAGACGTAATGAACGGGCTGAAGGGGAAATCGCCGGCCGTAAGGAGCGCATTCAGCTCGTCGATCGAGGTGACGGCATCGATCCGGTCGAGGAAAGGCTGGACCTCGCTTAGCCCCGCGGCCTTCAATGCCTCGGTGTCGGCCGCCTGGTTGAAGAAGATTCGCAGCTGATCCAGATCGTGGCCCGTCTTTGACTCATCTGAAATCGTATTGACGACGGTGGCCTGAAGATCGGCAGAATACGTCAGCATGTTCGTTGCCGGCTGCTCCTGATGCTCCTGCAGATAATTCCAGGCGTAGTGGGTGTACAGGTCGTCCTTGGCCGCAGGCTGTTCCGCTGGCAGGTTGCCCTGCAAGATTGAGGTAATCCAAGGCTTCCCGACAAGGTCGGTTGAAGCCGCCGCGTCAGACGAAGCGGCAGCGACGCTGCTTTCAGAAGCGCTGTTGCTTCCCGCTGAACCACTGGAACCGCTCGTGCCTGTACCGCAAGCTACAAGACCGAGCACTGCCGCAATCAGCAAGCTCGCTAACAGGACTAGCGTCTCTTTTCTGATGTTTCTCATCGCGCTTACCTCCCTTTCCTTCCTCTTATTCAAAATCTCTTCCGCGAATCTTATAGAAAAGCGCGTACGCAACCGTTACAGATTGTTCAGCTTGGCAAATGCACGTCTGTAATGCATACGTACGCTGCCTTACTTATACTTTGCGCAACCCTACGAATAGGAGGAAGAAATAGGATCATACGCCCAGGTTTAGGGAATCACGCACACAATCGACAGCGTGACAATCAAGAATTAGGAGTGTTATACGCAATGAAGCATGACACGAATCAAACCAGTTACATCGTCTCTGTCGTGACGCCCTTCCACAACACGAACTTGGAGTACTTTGCCCATTGCTTTGAATCCATGGCCACCCAGACCATCGGGTTCGAAAACGTGGAATGGGTCATCACCATGCACAACTCCGAGCCAGAGTACGTGCAGGCGGTCCGCTCGATGGCCGCACCGTACCCGAACATCAAGCTCTTCGAGCTATACAACGACAACCGCACGGCCTCGAGCCCGCGCAACGAATGCCTAAAGCACGTCACCGCGAAGTACGTGTGCTTCCTCGACGCGGATGACTACTACTACCCAGACTGCCTGGAAGTGGCCGTCCGCATGATGGAAGAAAACGGCGGGGACATGGGCAGCTTCCGCACCGAGGTGAAGAGGACGGGAACTGCCAAGAAGGTGTTCGACGTGATGGTTCTCGAAATGGACCAGACCCAACCGGTCATTGTATGCCAGAAGGGAGACAAGAGGATCGGCCGCATGTTCAACCCCATGAACGGCCCCGTGTGGAACAAGATCTTCTTAAGGGAGCTTATCGAAGACAATGGCATAACATTCCAGGAAGACGTCAGGTTGGGCGAGGATATCTGCTTCAACCTGGACTGCCTAAAGCATGTGAACACGTTCGTCGCCATGCCCCAGCACATCGGCAACGTCTATTTCCGCAACGCGGGTTCGCTGCTCGAAAGCGCGACCGAGGACAACGTCGAAGGGGCCATGCAGTTCTTGAACGACATCCTGCATTGGACGAAGGGCGCCCTCGACACCGGCTACGACGTCTCCAACCTCCTCTGGCTGCCCCTTACAGACGCTGCTCGGAGGCTGTCCACCCCGGGTCTTCCCCAGAAAGAGCTGAAGGAGCTTACGGACCAGTATGCGGAGCTCATTCCCAAAATCCCACCCATTCGCCTTACGAAGAAGCGGCAGATCTTCACCCAGGAGCAGATGGACGGGATGATGGAAATGGTGAAGGCCGCGTTTATCCAGGGCGATACGGCCGCTGCCAGCCACAGTTTCAATACGCTCGTGCGTATCCTGGCCATGAACCAGGATACGGAGCTAGGGCTGAAGTACAACTTCGAGACGATTCGGACCTATTCCGCATTCACGTCGCAGGTTCCGCTCAGCGACTACTCCTTCTACGCGCCGCTCATCGAGCTGACCACGCGCCTGGCCGAGAGCAACATCTTCTGCGCCGAGCCCCTGAGCGGTTACGCGCTCACTTCTGGAACCGAAGGGCCTTTGAAGCGCGTGCCCTACACGACCCGGCATATGGACGCCTACGCCGCCTTCCTCTGGAACATCTTGGAACGCCATGACACCCTCTTGCTCATGGGAGGTCTCCCCCACGAGCTGGAATACAAAGACGGCACCTTCCTCGACTCCATCTCCGGAGCGGCGCTGAGGGAGATAAAAGACCGGGTGCATGGCGTTTCCTTCGCCAGGCGCCGCAAGGTGGGCATGGTAACGAGTCCTTCCGAGCTGCTCTTCCCCGAACAGGCCATCGACCCGCGCTACGCACGGCTCCTGTTTGCGCTTCTAGACCCCGACGTGACGCGGATCGTCGCGCCCTTCACCTGGACCGTGCTCGACACGCTCCAGTTCCTCGAGAAGCATCACGCACGACTGGCAGACGACATTGAGAAGGGCTGCATTTCCTTCGACGATGAGCTGCCCCAATCGCTGAAAGACGCGCTGCAATCGCACTTGAAGCCCAGCCCCGAACGCGCAGCTGAGCTACGCGAGATCTTCTCGCAGGGCTTCGAGGGCATCGTCGAGCGAATTTGGCCCAAATGCAGGCGCATCGTGGCCGCGGGAACCGGCGCTTTCGCCCTATACACCCGCAAGCTGCGGCGTTACTGCGGCAACGTGAAGCTCGACAACGGCCTGTACGCCGCTTCCGAGGCGGTCATCGGCCGCTCGCTCGGCGTCGATACCAACAAGTACCGCCTCGTGTCTGGCAACGCCTTCTTCGAGTTCCTAGAACCGGGCGCCGATGCGCCCGTCATGGCAGAGGACGTCGAACCAGGACGCGAATACGAAGTCATCGTGACGAACAACGCCGGCTTGTACCGCTACCGCCTGGGCGACGTGATCCGTATTTCGCGCCTCGAGGAGAACACGCCCATATTCACGTTCGAGTACCGGGCCGAGGATTGCTGCGATCTTCTGGAGGCAAGGATTACGGGAAGCGAGCTGGAACGAGCCATCGCCGAGCTGGAATCCACGTCCGGCGCGGAGATACTTGACTTCTGCTCGTCTGCAGACAATGCAGGCGCGCTCACGCTCTTCCTGGAGGTGGCGGAAGACGACGGTCACTCAACGACCCTAACTGCCTCGTTGGCGGATGAAATTCTGCAAACCGCGAGCGCGGATTATGCGAAGGGACGGGAATCTGGCTCGATCCCCGAGCTTCATCTCCGTTTCCTCCAGCCGCAAACCCACCTGCTGTATCGCGACCGGAAGATGTTCCAGGAAAAGACCGCGCCCGACCAGATAAAGCCCGTGCGCGTTTTGGCCACCGACGAGCAGCGCAGGTTCTTCACGGCACTTTCGGAATAGTCGTGCGGCGACGCCAAGCTTAGGGGTCGTGCTACGATGAATTAGCACTGGTTTCCGTATGAAAGGGGAAACAAAATGAGCAATACCGCCAACATGCCGATGCCCAGATACCGTGCGGCCATCATGCAAGAAAGCGAGAAGGTGTGGCTTGATTGGTGCGAAGGTCTTTACAGCACCGATGGCTCTGGCGACACCTATGCCGGAATCGAAGGAGTCGGGATCGTCGACTTCGAGATAGAAGAGGGCAGCTTGGGCGGAGGCTGGTACGAGAAGAACATCGTCGATGACAAGCTGATCGGCCTGACGGTGTACTACGAGACGCCAGACCCCGATTCAACGGGATACTTCGCTGCCCGTTACCGTGTGCACTGGATGGGCGAGAATCCCGCGTGGGGCAAATGGGAGACGGACGACAGGGGTGGCGGTGCGGGCAACGACCGCGACCAGATCGACATGGTCGAAATCACGATTGCCCCCTGCGAGTAAACGAAGCTAGCTGCATGCCCCCGTATCGAGACGCTGTCGTTTGACGAGCTCGGCAAACAAGCCGTCTTTCGCAAGCAGCTCTTCATAAGTACCCTTGATGTCCACATCCACTGGCACGCCGTCGTCAATATCGTGCCCTGTATCGTTGATGAGTTTTCCGCGCCACGAAGAGATCTGCCATCCGGAACCATCGGCAAACACGCACTTCTGCACAGCACAGCTTCCGCCACCCGAGCGTTCGCCCATTACCATAACGCCCGCGTCGGACAACATGGACAGGATATGGTTGCTGTAACGGATACGTACGCCCGACAACGTATAGTCGAAGATGCCAGAACCACAATTCAAAGAGCGGTAGTTTGAGAACAGGAGGACAACATGGGATCAATCGGTGAATTCGCAGGAAAGGCTGCAGAAACCGCGGGCGAGGCTATCTCGAAGGCAAAACCCGTCGTCGAAGGTGCGGTAGCCGCAAGCGCCAAAGCAGCAGCCGGGCTTGCCAAGAGCGCCGACGAATGGGCGAGCGGCGAGCATCCCATCATGGAAGGCGCATATGAAACCGTCGGGAAAGCCGGCGAAGGCATTCTCGGCGCCGTTTCAGGTGCCGCAAACGCCGCTTACGACTTCCTGAATGACCGTGTTGAGGAAGTTTCGGGCATGGACCTGAACAACGACGGCGTGGTCGGCGGGAGCGGCAAACCCGAAGGAGAGGTGAAGGCAGGGGCGCAAGTGGCAGCTGAGGCGGCCGCAGGTGCCATCGGCGCCGCCGCAGGAGCTGTCGGCACAGCCGCAGGCGCCATGGCGGGCGCAGTGAAGACCTTCTTCATGGGCGACGAGCAAGTCGAAGCCACAGGCGCTATGCTCGGCGAGCCGTGGGTGTCGTCGAACCTGCAATACAACCTCTCGCCTGATTTCAACCCGGGTCCCGAAGAGGACTTCTACGTCTACGTTAACCGCGACTTCCTGATGTCGAACGAGATGCCCGCCGGAGATCTTCAGAACATCCCCCTGATGTTCGGCGCGATGCGCATGGTCCAGGACCAGTGCGCAGAGCTTCTGCTCGGCCCCAACTCCGAGGAAAGCGACATCCGCAGCACCCAGAACTATTACAAGCTGATGTTGGACTGGGAAGGCCGCGACAAAGCCGGCATCGCCCCGCTCGACGAGGAACTTGCCCGCATCGACGCGATCTCGACGATCGAGGAGCTCAACGAGCTGCTCTGCGATCCTGATCCGCTGCGCCGGATCGACTTGCTCGAAACCGATGTCGACCAGGACCCCATCGACGGCTCTTCGTACACGGCCGTCGCCGTGATGCACATCCTCACCATGCACAAAGACTCCGCCGAGTACACAGAGCCCACCCCGACCGGCCAGATTGGTCTCAAGTCCAAGCGGGAAACCTATGACTTCATCGCGAAGAAGACCTGCATCGCGGACAAGGCCGATGCCATCTGGGAGGCGGCGCTTGCTTACCAGACCGAGATGGCCCCGCTCTTCCCGACCGAAGCAGATAAGGCGGAAGCCGGCTTCTGGACCGAGGTCGGCAAGAAGCGCGCAAACCGCGCCGAGCTCATCTCCGCTCTCGGATCCTTCCCCACCGAGCGCGTGCTCGCCGCTCACGGCTACGGTGACATCGACGAGTTCTGCATCCCGTTCGACGAGTTCAACGCAAAAGTCGCGGCCTGCTATGACGCAGCACACCTCGACGGCATCAAATCGTCGCTGATGGCGTCTCTCGTGTTCGAATCCGCCGCCTACCTCACTTCCGAGATCTACGACGAGACAGCCCGCATCTACTCCGAGAACATGGGTGGCGAACTCAAAAACGACGACGAGGACAAGCGCCGCAAGGCCTTCGACAAGGTATTCGAGGCCCTGCCCGCGTCGACTTCAAAGCTTTACGTCTCCCGTTACGCCAACGAGGAGATGAAAGCCGAGATCCGCGAGATGTGCGAGAACATCGTGAGCGTCTACAAGAAGATGATGGCAACCGAGGACTGGCTGTCCGAAGAGACCCGCAACTACGCCATCGAGAAGCTGGACGCCATGAAGTTCCGCGTCCTTTATCCTGAGAAGTGGACTGACTACTCTGCTCTCGACATCCGCTCTGCCGAAGAGGGCGAGACGCTATGGTCTGCGCGCCTCAAAGTCGGCGCCTTCGTCGCAAAGATCAAGCGCGATCTGGCTGGACAGGCATATGACAGCGAGCTTATGGACAAGTGCATCGAGACGAACTGCAACTACAACCCCGCGGACAACTCCGTCAACATCTATATGGGCTTCATCAGCGACATCACCTACCGCAGCGATATGACCCTCGAGGAGAAGATGGGCGGACTCGGCGTGGTGATCGGCCACGAGATAAGCCATGGCTTCGATGTGAACGGCCGGCTCTACGACAAGTTCGGCGTCGCCAACGACTGGTGGACAGAAAAAGACTCCGTCGCTTTCGACGCCCGTGCGAAGAAGGCCATGGATTGGTACGAGACGGTCTACAAGCCCAAAGGCGAGCTCATGCCGGGCATCGGCAAGCGCAGCGTAGGCGAGACGTTCGCAGACCTTGGCAGCCTGAGCGTTGCGATGACGCTTGCCAAGGAAATCGAGGGCTTCGACTACGACAAGTTCTTCCGGGCATTCGGCCGCGTATGGAGCCGCATCGATACCGAGTACGCTTTCGACTACATGCTGTTGACCGACGAACACCCGATGGGCAACCTGCGCATTAACCTGACGCTTGCCCAACTCGATAAGTTCCACGAGACCTACGGAGTCAAGGAAGGCGACAAGATGTACTTCGCCCCCGAAGACCGCCTCGGCCTGTGGTAGCAGCAGCGCCTACAAGGGGGTGACGCT
>CACWWI010000035.1:0-1087 GCA_902764575.1 uncultured Coriobacteriaceae bacterium | reverse complement strand
GCGCTCGCATGCATGATGGCCATGTGCATTGGCCTCACCGCTTGTGGTGGTAGCAGCGCATCCAGTTCAGCCGCTTCCAGCTCAGCAGCGTCCAGCTCGGCAGCGGCCAGTTCCGAGGCTTCCAGCTCGGCTGCTTCCAGCGCGGCTACCTCTAGCTCCGCCGCATCCAGCCAGGCTGAAAGCAATGCAATCGTCTTTTGGAAGGGCACGCTCTCCGATGGCTCGACCGTTTGCTACATTGACGACGTAGTTAATAGCGAAGCAGCTCTTCTCGTTGCCAAGAGCGACTTCTCCGACGCCGCATTGTGGGTTGGCCCCATTGGCATCAGCTCTGATGGTGTGCTCACTATCACGGATAACGAGACCAAGAAGACCATCTCCTTCACTATCACCGACATCACCGACACCTCGTTCTCGATTAAGCTCGAGGGTTACGGCGATGTCGAGCTCAAGGGGGTAACCGAGGCCGATATCAAGGCGTACGCAGAGCAGCTTGCAGCAACAGCAGGAAGTGAGGGCGAGAAGTTCATTAAGGAAATCGAGGAAGCCGGCCAGGCCCTTAAACAGGAGGTCAAGGGCAAGCTCGAGAGCTTCTCGAACGAGCTCGAAAAGCTCTCGAACGAGTGGGACAAACTGGATGAGAAAACTGTCTTGTTCTGGAATGGCGCGCTCGTTGATGGCAAGGACGTCATTTACATGGACGATCCGGCGAGCGGCGAGGCCTTCCTCTCCATCACCAAGGCGGACCTCTCTGACGGCGATGTTTGGTATGGCAAATACAGCGCCAGCGAGGACGGCAAGATTGTGACCATCACCGACAACGAAACCGGGAAGACCATAACCTACGAAGTCGTCGAATCCACCCCTGGCTCCTCTATGAAGATGAATGTCATGGGGCATGGCGTGGTCAATCTGTCCTCGGTCACCAAGGGCGATTTCACGAAGCTCGCTGATGAACTTGCAAAGGCCGCGAGCGAGGGCGAGGCCAAGTAAAGAGTCAATCGTACGAGTTTGGTAATCGTACGCTCTCGAAGTGCCGGGTATCTGATACCCGGCACTTCTCTTATTGAAATCTTGCTTTCCCGAT
>CACWWI010000034.1 GCA_902764575.1 uncultured Coriobacteriaceae bacterium | reverse complement strand
TACGGGAACATCAAATATTGCGATATTGCTGATGGGGAAGGGGTGCGCACGACTCTTTTCGTGTCGGGGTGCACGCATCATTGCAAGGGGTGCTTTCAGCCGGAAACCTGGGATTTCTCGTATGGCGAGGAGTTCACGGGAGCGGTTATGGAGGAGATCCTGGAATCGCTCGAGCCTGCTTACGTCGATGGGCTGACGGTGCTCGGGGGCGAGCCGTTCGAGCCCGACAACCAACGCGCGCTCGTTCCGTTCCTCGAGCAGGTGAAGGCGCGCTATCCTCAGAAGACCATCTGGTCCTACACGGGCGATGTGTACGAGGACCTGATCGATCCCGACAGCCCGCGTCGCACGGAGGTGACCGACCGCATGCTTGCCTGCATCGACGTGCTCGTCGACGGGCCTTTCGTCGAGGAGCTCAAGGACATCACCGCCCGTTTCCGCGGGTCGAGCAACCAGCGAATCCTCGATCTTCCCGCGACGCGCGAAGCGGGGCATGCCGTGGAGTGGCGCGGCGACGAGGCTTTCGCCACGCGGGGCGAATGGTAATCGTCGTCTGCTGTACAATGTGCCCTGACTTCGAGAAAGGGCTTGCATGAGTTTCCTGTTGTTCGTGGCGCTGCTGCCGGCCATCGCGCTTTTGGTCTACGTATACCATAAGGACAAGGCGGACAAGGAGCCGATAGGGCTCGTCGTGCGCGTGTTCCTGCTCGGTGCGGTGTCGGGAATCGTTGCCGCTCTCATAGAAGGCGTGCTGATAGGCCTGTTCGAGGCCGTTATCCCGGCAGGTCCATTGCTCATCGTCGTCGAGTACTTCATCGGTGTCGCGGCAGTCGAGGAGGCGTGCAAGTACGCCTGCCTGCTTACCGTGCGTAAGAACCCGGCATTCGACTACGTGTTCGACGCAATCGTGTATGCGGTTGCCGCGGCGCTCGGCTTCGCAGCGCTCGAGAACGTGTTCTACGTGTTCGACGGCGGGTTGGAGGTCGCGGTCGTGCGCGCGATCTTCTCGGTGCCCGGCCATATGGCCGACGGCGTGGTCATGGGCGTGTTCTTCGGTCTGGCACGGCAGCGCGAGCTGCACGGCAACGCCTCGGGTGCTCGGACGTACTATTGGCTGGCGTTCCTGCTTCCCGTTCTCGAGCACGGGTTCTACGATGCCGCCCTTTCGTTCGAAAGCGATTTCGCCGCGCTCGGCGCGCTGGGAGTCGACATCGTGTTCATCATCATCGCGTTCGTGATCGTGCACAACATCTCAAAGAACGATTCCCGGCTCAGCCCCGATGGCGCACAGGCTGCGATGCCGCCAGCGCAGCAGCCATTCCAGCCCCAATGGGGGTCGTTCCGGCAGGACTTGCCCCAGCAGCCCCTGCAGCAGCAACAGCAGTGGCAGCAGCCGATGCAGCAGCAGTGGCAGCAGCCGATGCAGCAGCAGTGGCAGCAGCCGATGCAGCAGCCCGTTCAGCAGCAGTGGCAGCAACCGGTTCAACAAGGCCAGCAGCCTTACGTGCCGCAGCAGGGCGCATACCAGCAGCAGCCAGTCGTTCCACCGCAGCAGGATCCCTCGCAGAACGGGCCCACGATTCGTTATTCGTCTGACCAGCATGGTCAATAGGGGGCGATTCGCCCGAGCCGAGCCTTTTCCCACGGCGGTATAATGGCCATGTTAACCAGGCGTTTCAGTACAACCGAACGGGGAGGCATCAATGGCTAGCGAGAACGTCTTGAAGGAGAACCTGCACGAGTCGGCTTCGCGCCTGCATGCGCTGCTCGCGGGACGGCAGCCCGAGGTGGGCATCATCTTGGGGTCGGGGCTCGGTCCCCTCGCAGAACGGGTCGAAGACGCGGTCGTGGTCCCGTTCGCGAGCATTCCTCACATGAAGCGCTCCACGGCGACCAGCCACAAGGGCCAGTTCGTCTGCGGCATGTTGGCGGGCAAGTGCGTGCTCGTTATGCAGGGGCGCCTTCACGGTTACGAGGGCTACACTCCCCAGGAGGTTGCGTTCCCCGTGTGGATCATGCACGAGCTGGGTGTCGGCACGCTGATCACGACGAACGCCGCCGGCGCGATCAACGAGTCGTACAGCGTCGGCGATTTCTGCATCATGAGCGACCATATCAACTTCACGGGGCGCAACCCCGTCGAGGGGCAGGACCCCGATGGCATCGCGTTTAGGTTCTTCAGCATGAAGGACGCCTACGACCCCGCGCTTCGTGCGCTCGCGCATCGTGTTGCCGACGAGAACGGCATCTCCGTACAGGAAGGCGTGTACCTGGGGCTGCTCGGGCCGAGCTTCGAGACCCCTGCCGAGATTCGCATGTTCGGGGCATGGGGTGCCGACACGGTGGCGATGAGCGTCGTCGAGGAGGTCATCGCCGCCCGCCATGTGGGCATGCGCGTGCTCGGGATCTCGCTCTGCTCGAACATGGCCTGCGGCGTGAAGGGCGCATCTCCTTCCGACGAGGAGGTTTTCGAGGTGGCCAAGCGCCGCGAACCCGATTTCTACCGCCTCGTCACCGAAATCGTCCGAGGGATGTAGCGCGGTGAAGCACATGGGCGCTGCGCCAGGGGCGAAGGCTGCTTCCGCGCACGTTACGGGGGTTTCGTGACCGGGGAGGCGGAATGGGCTCCCTGCCGCCAATGCTGTGTATACTGGTTCCAATCATTACGAAAACCCCCTTGCGGGCCCAATAGAACTTACAAGAGCTAGGTGGCAATTCATGGCTCATGAAATAATTATCGTGCACGGCAACAATACGTTGACGGGCACGGTCTCGGCATCGGGCGCGAAGAACTCGGCGCTCAAGCTCATGGCGGCCTCTATTCTGGCGCGGGGCGAATGCGTCATCCGCAATGTGCCGCTCATCTCCGACATCGACGTCATGTCCGACGTTCTCGGCGAGCTCGGGGCGACCGTCGACCGTAACGGCCATGACGGCCGCGACGAGCACGTGCTCACCATCGACACTTCGGGAATCGACTCCTTCGAGACACCCTACGAGCTGGTCTCGAAGATGCGTGCGAGCATCGCCGTGCTCGGGCCGCTCGTCGGCCGGTTCGGCCGTGCGTTCGTCGCTATGCCCGGAGGCTGCCAGATTGGCGCGCGCAAAATCGACATGCACCTGAGGGGCTTGGAGACGCTCGGCGTGGTGTTCTCAATCGAACATGGGTATTTGCGGGCCGAAACGCCGAGCGGGCTCATCGGCGCGCACATCGTGCTCGATTTCCCCAGTGTGGGGGCTACCGAGAACACGATGATGGCGGCCGTGGTCGCAGAGGGCCAGACGGTCATCGCCAACGCCGCGCGCGAGCCCGAGATCGTCGACCTCGCGAATATGCTCAACGAAATGGGCGCGAAGGTGTCGGGCGCGGGCGGATCGATCATCACCATCGACGGCGTGTCGCTCGATGACATGCATCCTTGCGATCACACCACGGTTTCCGACCGCATCGAGGCGGGAACCTTCCTCGTGGGCGGCGCGCTCACGGGCGGTCCGCTCACCGTGACGAACATCGATCCCTCGTTCCTGCGCATGGCGCTTGCGAAGTTGCGGGAGATGGGGTGCAAGGTGGAGGAAGGCCCCGATAGCGTTACCGTATCGCGCACCGAGCCTCTCAAGCCGGTCGAGATCCAAACGCTTCCTCATCCCGGGTTCCCCACCGACCTGCAGGCGCAGTTCATGCTGCTTGCGGCGTGCGCGAAGGGCACGTCCGTCATCACCGAGAACGTGTTCGAGAACCGTTTCATGTTCGCCGCCGAGCTTGCGCGCATGGGCGCGGAGATTTCCATCGAGGACCACCATTCCCTTGTGCGCGGAGGGCGCCCCCTGCAGGGAGCTCCCGTGTCGTCGACCGATCTGCGCGCCGGTGCCGCCTTGGTGCTGGCCGGCATCGTGGCCGAGGGCGAGACGCGCGTGCACAAGATCAACCACATCGACCGCGGCTACGAGGACTACGTCGGCAAGCTGCGCTCTCTGGGCGCAGACGTGTCGCGCGAGCTCCCGTACCGAAACCATCGCGCGACCATCCGCGTCGAGACGGAAGACTAGGCGACGATGGCCGGGCGCAAGGGTTTCACGGCAAAGCAATCGCGGCGCATGGCGCGCCAGATGGACGACTCCCTCGTCGGGACGCACGTCGAGCGCGGCTCGCATGCGCGCGGGTCGTCGAGCTCCCGGTCGTACTCGAGCTCGAGGGCGAGTGCCCGGGCGTCCAATAGCCAGGTGAACGGCTTTACCCCAACCGCAACAAGCGGCGAGAGCCGCTCCACGTACCGGCATCGCACGCAGCAGCGCCGCTATGCCGAGGAAATCCAGCACCGTGCGCGCATCCGCCGCACGGTCACGGCAATCATCGTGATCGTCGTCGTGCTCGCGATAGCGGGAGGGGCGGGATACCTCGCCTTCCGGGGTACGGTCGGGTCGGGGTTCTCCCTCAAGAACTCCAATGCGGGCGAAGCGCTCGTGCAGGTGAAATCGACCGAACCCTACTACGCGCTCGTGACGGCCGAGCTCGGCGCCGTGGCCGAGCCCCTCGAACAGGCCGGCCCCGACGTCATCATGCTCGCCCGGGTCGACCGTCAGGCCCATACGCTCGCGCTGGTGAACATCCCGTCGAGCTTGCAGGTGACCACCGACTCGGTGACGAGACGGCTCGGGGACCTCGCGCTCGAAGGAGATGCCGCGCTCATATCGGCGGTGTCGCTGTACGCGAAGGTGGACATCTCCCATTTCGTCAAGATCGACGAAGCGGGCCTGCGCGCTATGGTCGACGGCTTGGGTGGCATAGAGGTTCAGGTTGATCAGGAAATCGATGACCCGCATGCGGGATCGGTATACATTCCCGAGGGGACGGTGACGCTCGGGGGCGAAGGGGCGCTCACATACCTGCGCGCCACGAACGTCACGCTGGGCGTAACCGACCAGCTTGCCCATCAAACGTACTTCGCGGCCTTGCTCATGCTCAAGCTCTTCGACGGGCAGGGGAACCTCGCGAGCCGCCTCGATTCCGTAGGGTCGTCGTTCCAAACCGACCTTTCGCTCGGCGAGATAGAAGAGCTCGCGGGTTGGATAAAGGACCTGTCCGTCAACGACATCACGCGCGTGGTCTTGCCCGGTTACATGACCGAGGTTACGGGCGTGGTCGATACGGGCGATTCGCTCTACGTGGCGAAGGCCGAGAACATGGCGACCATCATCGAGGCGCTTGAGAACGGGACGACGCCCACGTTCGCCAATGCGACCGACATCGTCGCCGCATCGCCTTCGAGCTTCACGGTGGAAGTGCAGAACGGCACCGATATCGCGGGAGCCGCATCGACTACTGCCAACACGCTCACCTCGCTCGGTTTCAGGGTGGAGAAGTCGGGCAACGCCGAACAGCAGGTATACAACGAGACGCTCGTCGTGTACAAGGACGAAAAGGCGGGTCCCGGCCAGGCGAAGGCCATCATCGACGCTCTCGGCATCGGGCGCGCAGTCGACGCCGCCGCCTATTACAAGTTCGACACCGACGTGCTTCTCGTAATAGGCGCCGACTACAAACCCGTTTCATAGGTTGCACTGGTTTCGCTGCCCGCATCGGCTCAGTCAAATGCGCTTGTGGTTTTAACGCCTGCGTAGTTCTTGGGTGCGCGGGGGTTTCGGTGCGGGGTCTGGTAGAATTTACGTGACAGAAGAACGATGTAAAGGAGCATCTCATGATCGACAAGAACGAAGTATCTGCTGTGTTGGACCTTATCCGCCCGAGCCTCATCGCCGACGGCGGTGACGTGACGCTCGTCGATGTGACCGAGGACGGGAAGGTGGTCGTAGAGCTGACCGGCGCCTGCAAGGGCTGCCCGCTCTCGCAGCTCACGCTCGCGAACGGCATCGAGCGCATTCTCAAGGAGCGCGTGCCCGGCGTAGAGGCCGTCGTGCCTGCCGAGGAGCAGTTCGACCAGTTCGCGTAGGCAATTCCCATGAAGCCCTTGATAAGCTGCCCGAACTGCGGGTCGGCGGATTTCGATTTGAGTGCGTACGAGTCGATGATCGTCGTCTCGCAGGACCTCGCGTTGTTCACGTTGCGCTGCGCCCATTGCGGCGCACGCGTTTCGAGCTTGCGCTCCATTCCGCCTGAACTGCGCGAAGAGGTCCAGTTCGCCGCTATCGAGGTCGGCGCGGGCATGGGCCGCAACCTCTAGGGAGAGCGATGCTCAACGACATCTACCAGAACCTCGACCCGGTGGCGTTTGCCATAGGTCCCATCACCGTTCGGTGGTACGGCATAGCCTACGTGCTCGGGTTCCTGTTCGCTGGCTTGCTCATGTGGCGCCTTGCCAAGCGCTGGAAGCTCCGATTCAACATGGACGCGCTGCTCACGATCATCTGCTGCGTGCTCATCGGGCTCATCCTCGGCGCACGCCTGGGTTATTGCCTGTTCTACGGTGAGGAGGACTATCTCGCGAACCCGCTTGAGATACTCGCGTTCCACCATGGCGGCATGAGCTTCCATGGAGGGCTCATCGGGGCGCTCCTCTCGGGTATCGTGGCAGCCAAGCTCACCGGCATTCCGTATCTCACCCTAGCCGACATGGGAGCCATCGTCGCTCCCATCGGCCTGTTCCTCGGCCGCTGCGCGAACTTCGTGAACGGCGAGCTCTGGGGTGATTACACCGACCTGCCGTGGGGAGTCGTCTTCGGCGGTGCCGCCGGCCAGTATCCCCGGCATCCCTCGCAGCTCTACGAGGCGCTGCTCGAGGGCGTGCTCCTGTTCATAATCCTGTTTGCGCTCTCGCGCAAGCTGCCCCCGCGCCCGCGCGGGACGTTCATCGGCGTGTTCCTGGTGTGCTACGGCGTGTTCCGCTTCGCCATCGAGTTCGTGCGCCAGCCCGACGCCCAGCTCGGGTACTTGTGGGGTGGTTGGCTCACGATGGGGCAGGTGCTATCGGCGCCGCTCATCGTGGCGGGCATCGTGATAATCGTGTACGCGGTAAAGAAGAAGCTTCCCCAACAGGGCTTGCCTGCCCAGGGCAAGCACGAGTAGGAAACTACGGGGCAGAGGCGGCTTTGCCCGCTTAGGGCGAGGATTGGAGAAGGGCATGGATGACGGCAGGCTTTACCTGGGAATCGACTATGGCGGAAACGCCGTCAAGCTCGGGCTCGTGGACGCATACGGCCAGCTTTCGGGTCGGGCGAGCCGTCCGACGGTCGATCTCACCGACAAGGTGGAATGTCGCGCCTTCGCAGCCGATGTCGCGGAGTTCGTCCACGGCATGGGCATCTACTCCTCCGAGCTCGGTGGCGTGGGTTTTGCCATCCCGGGCATCATCAAGGAAGGGACGTACACCACGCCCAACGTAAAAGCCGACTGGCCCCTCGTGTTCGATTGCGTGGCGCGCACGTTCGGCAAGCCTGGTGTGGCCATCGTGAACGACGCGAACGCCGCGGCCCTCGGCGAGCTCTGGATGGGTGCCGGAGCCCATGCGCGTTCGGCGCTCCTCGTGACGATAGGGTCGGGTCTCGGTGCCGGCTTGGTGGTCGACGGGCACGTGGTGGCCGGCGGCAACGGCGCCGCAGGCGAGGTCGGGCACATCACGGTCGTACCCGGCGGCCGCCCCTGCAAATGCGGGCGCGCCGGCTGCATCGAGCGCTATGCCTCGGCCCGCGGCATCGTGCAGTCCTTCAAGGAAGCGGGGGAGTCGGGAAAGCTCGACGAGACCCTGTTCACCGATTGCGCACCCGCAAACGACACCGACGCCCTCGCGGTGTTCCAGGCGGCCCATAAGGGCGACCCGCGTGCCAAGCAGGCGTTTGCCGACATGTCCGACAAGCTGGGATACGTGCTCGCGCAGGTGGCCTGCGTCATCGACCCCGACATCATCTTGCTCGGAGGCGGCCTGACCGCAGCAGCCGACCTGTACCTGGACGACCTGCGCGCTGCCTATCGCTCGTACGCGCTCGCAGCCTGCGCCGAAACCGAGATCCGCTGCGCCACGCTCCTCGGGGACGCGGGCGTGATCGGCGCCGCGCGCTACGCGATGCAAGAAGCCCCCCGCGACAGCGCCCAACGAGACTGGCTCGACCCGGATTTTGGCCTCTAGTTTCTACTTCTCTCTTCAGGCCCGAGATAGGGCTTGCCGGTTTCCTTGGAGATGAAAGGCGAACCCAGGCGGGCGAGCTCGGCGGCAAGGGTTTCCACGAACAGGGGAAGGGCGGCCTTTACCTTGGGGGTGAGGTCTTCTGTGAGGATCTCGGGCTCGGTGTTCTCCACCTGCATGCATAGGCAGATGCCTTCGCAGTCGTAGCCGAGCAGCAGGGCGGCGTCGAAAAGGTCCTTCAGGCGCAGGTCGTGCAGCGACATGTTCGCGCCCTGCGCGGGAGCCATGCCGTCGGGGTCGCCGCGCATGACGGTGCCGGGCTCTGCGCCGGAGTACTCCATGGCGTCGACCGTGATCACCACGTCGCACGTTTCCAGGTACGCGATCATGTCCATGGTGAGCACGCCCAGGTCGAAGAGCTCTACGCCCTCGGGCACGTCGAAGCGCTTCATTACCTCGTCATACACCGCCGGCCCCACGCCGTCGTCGAGGTGAAGCCTGTTTCCCACGCAGAACACTGCGATCTTCTTATTCGTCATGGTTCTCTCCGTTCTTGAAATTGCTCTCGCCCCGTGGCTACTTCAGAACCGTCCGTACTTCCAGGTTGTAGTAGGTCGCCCAGGCGAGGAACGCTATGGCGATCACGAGGCACACGACCGCCCAGATACGTTCGCGACGCAGGTACTCCTCGCGCGATATGCCCTTGTCAGCAGCGCGGTGCGCCGCGATAGGTTGGCTTACCAGCGCGAAGGCGAGCGTGATGCCAAACAGGATGATGGAGCAGATCACTGCGAGCGCTATCGTCCAGGGCTGGGGGTTGATGTAGGCTCCGTAGATCACGTAGTCAATGAACACCCACAGCGGGTAGAACAGTATGCACACCCAGAACCCGTGCGCTGGGCCCCAGATGCCCGGCATGAGGAACGCGCCCCAGTTCATGCGGGGGAGCCCCTTGAGGAACTTCTCTTCTTCTGCGATTTGCTCGTCGGTCAGCTCTGCCATGTATACCCCGTTCGCGGTTCTCCTGATTCTCATGAGCCATTATAGAAGAAGGGGCCCGTTGAAACGGGCCCCTTCGGAGATGCGCTCTAAAACGTCGGCGAGTTTGCTCGGATTACTCGTTGCGCGGCTGGAGCGTATCGTCGCCCACGATGACGTGCTTTTCGGGGTCGTAGACCAGGCCGCCATGCTCCTTGTGGAAGAACATGAGCTTGGTCGGCGCGGTGCCCTCGACGTTCGCCAGGTAGACGTGGATGAAGATGAAGATGATGAACACGAACATGCCGAAGTAGTGGATGATGCGAACCGACATGAGGCCGCCGAGCAAGCCAGTAACCCACTGGCAGAACGGCCAGTTCATCGTCGGCACCCACAGGCAGATGCCCGTGATGAACATCAGGATGATCAGGATCGGGATAAGCAGGTAGCTCAGCTTCTGCGGAACGCCCAGCTTAGCCGACAGGGGATGATCCTTCTTCATGAACAGGTAGTACTTGATCCAGGCGCCGGCCTGATGGCGGTTGTCCTTCTGTGGAAGCCAGGTGTAGAAGTCCTTCACCTGCTCGCGCGTGCCGCCCGTGGGGGCGGATTTGATGAAGAACGACATGAGCACGCGGGCTACGCAGTTGATAAAGATAAGGAAGCCGAAGAACACGTGCAGGCCACGGCATACGCCCATGATGCCCGGGATGGGGAAGTGGATCACGAAACCGGTGATGATCAGGAAGATCATCGACACCAGGTTAATCCAGTGCGTCACCACGAAGGGCACGGGATGAGCTTCTTTGTAGTGTGCAAGATGCGCCATTTACTTCACCCCCCAAGGATTCGTGACGGTTGAGAAGTGCTTGCCGGTGATGGTGTCGGTCACGTGGACGGCGCACGATACGCACGGGTCGTAGCTGTGGACGACGCGCAGCGCGTTGATCGGCTTCTCCATGTCGTTCACGGGAACGCCGATGAGCGCCTGCTCGATCGGGCCGGGCGTGCCGTCCTCGGCGTGCGGGGCCA
This sequence comes from uncultured Coriobacteriaceae bacterium, assembly GCA_902764575.1. GTDB lineage: Bacteria > Actinomycetota > Coriobacteriia > Coriobacteriales > Eggerthellaceae > UBA9715. The sequence continues at coordinate 4,234 of CACWWI010000034.1, read as the reverse complement.
GGTTCCACGTGGTCGGGATGATGATCTGGTAGCCGTCGATCTTGCCGTTGGTCACCTTCTCCGAGTGGTACAGCGCACCGCGCGGTGCCTCCCAGAAGCCGGAGCCGGAGCCCGTCTTGTTCAACGGTTTCTCGAAATAGCTCGTGACGTCCTTGCTCGCGAACTTGTCGGCGGAAATGCCCTCGCGTGCGGCCATGTCGCCGATGAGGTCCTCGGCGGTGCCGCCCTTGCACATCTCGATGAGCTCCTCGCACCAGTCCACCATGAGCTTGGCGATGTACTTGGTCTCGAGCTGGCGGATGGCGGTGCGGCCGAGCATCGAGACGGCAGCCGTGAGGCCCGCAGCAACGGGGTCCATGATGCCGGTGACGCTGACCGAGATCGGAGCGATCGCCGTGAGGAACGCGTTGACGTTCTCGACCATCCACTCGTTCTCCTTGGCGTACTCGGGCTGCTGGCCGCGGGCGTAAGCCATGAGGACGCGCGAAAGCGACGTGCACTCGAGGGGCTTGCCGTCGTATGCCGGAGCCTTGCACCAGGTGTAACGATCGTTGAGGTCGTAGCTCGTGAACGCGGGATCGGTGGTGAAGTCGGGTGCCGTGTAGGTGCCGGTGCCCTTGTACCACGAATGGCCCACGTACTCGGTGATGAGCTTCTCGTTGATGTCCTGAACGCCGAAGTCGGGCTTGTTGAAGATGTCCAGCGGGTCGGTGATGACGCCTGCGGGCAGGTAGCGGTCGTTGTAATCGAGGCTGCCGCGCTCGAACACGCCCCAAGCGCCGAAGCGCCCGCAGCCCTGGCCGAACAGGAAGCCGTCGCGGAACACGTCGCCGAGCAGCAGCGTGTCCTGGACAACGGTGCTGTCGACCCATTCCTTGACTTCCTTGCACATGAACAGCAGGTCGTCGAGCTTCTGGGCCGTGGGCACGAACGCCGTGCCGCCCGGGATGATGGTCATCACGTGCGGCATCTTGCCGCCGAGCAGGCCCGCGATCTCGCTCGAGCGCGCCTGCATCTTCAGGGCCTCCAGGTAATGGGAGGTCAGGATCAGGTTAGCCTCGGGGGTCAGCGGGTAGCCGAGCTCTTCCTTGGTGTCGAACCAGTTGCCCGAGAAGATGGACAGCTGGCCGGTGCCAGCGAACTTGACGAGGCGCTCGTGGACTGCGTGCAGGTCGCTGTGAGTCGACAAGCGCGTTTCCTCTGGCATGGATTCGATAAGAGCGTATGCCAGCTCCGGGTCGGCCCCGACGGCGTCGAGCGGGTTCACGTAGTCGAGCGCTGCCAGGTTGTAGAGCCACAGGATGTGGCTATGCAGGAACTGTGCGCCCTCGATGAGGTTGCGGATGACGCGCGCGCGGTTCGGGATCTTGATGCCGTAAGCCTGTTCCGCCGCGATGGTGGACGCGTGGGAGTGGGAGACCGGGCATACACCGCAGATGCGCTGAACGATCTGTGCGGCGTCTTCGGGAGCGCGATGCTCGACGACCTTCTCCATGCCGCGGAAGCTACCGCCGGACACCCACGCATCGCTCACGACGCCGTTGGTGACTTCCATCTCGACGCGCATGTGGCCCTCGATACGGGTGATGGGGTCGATAATGGAATGGTTACTGGGTACTTTGTACTCGTCTGCCATTGTGGATTACCTCCCCTCTTCTGCGTCGGCAGCGGCCTCGGCCGCCTCCTCGACAACGGGCTCTTCGTACTGCTTCGCGATTTCCTTCTGGGCCTCGTGCAGGGCGGCAGGGTCCTCGGTCTCGAAGATCGAGTACTCGTACTGGCCGATAGCCCGGTCGGGGTTCTTCTCGTCCCACTTGCGGCGCTTCTCGAAGTCGGCGCCACCGTCCATGCGGCCGGTCTTCTTCATGCCGAAGCCGTGGATGACGAGCGCTGCCGCGACGATAGCGGTCAGGCCGCCCGCGACGATGGTGGGCTGGAAGAACCAGTCGCCGATGTGCAGGTCGCGATGACGCTCGTAGAACGGCGTGTTGACCTCGACCCAGTTGTCGCCCGGATCGTTGGGGTTGGCCTCGCAGCAGCCCAGGCAGGGCGAGCCGGCCTGGATGCACCAGCTGCGGCGGTTGTTCCACAGAACCACGCCACAGTTCGACTTCGTCTGCGGGCCCTTGCAGCCGAGCGGGTACAGGCAGTAGCCCAGTTCCTCTTCCTTGCTGCCGAACTCGTAGACGAACTCGCCGTTCTCGAAGTGGCCGCGGCGCTCGCAGTTGTCATGGATCGTCTGGCCGAAGATGCCCTGCGGCTTGCCCTCGTCGTTGAGGTCGAGCAGCTTGACGACGGCCTTGACATCGCCCTCGACGAGCGCCTTGTCGCCGCCCATCATGAGCACCTGCACCAAGATTGCCATGAGCCACTCGGGGTTGGCCGGGCAACCGGGGACGTTGACCACGGGGGTTGCGATGTTGTGCTGCTTCAGGATGCCCTGAACGCCGGTTGCGTTGGCAGCGTTCGGGTAAGCCGCCATCCAGCCGCCGTTCACAGCGCACGAGCCGAGGGCCACGACGGCCTTCGCGTGCTCTGCCGCATGCACGAGGATCTCCTCGCCGGTCTCCATTGCCACGCGGAGCGTGTTGCTGTTGAAGCCCTGCGTGATGCCGCCCTCGTAGACGACGATGTAGTTGGTGTTCTCGATGGTCGCCTTCTTGGCGTCCTCGAGCGACCAGCCTGCGCCCGCGCTGAGCACGTCAGAGTAGTTCAGCGAGATAAGCTCGAGAACGACCCTGCCCGCATCCGGGGTCTCGATCTGGGCGAACGACTCCGTGCAGCCCGTGCACGATGCGCCCTCGATCCAGAGCACCGGGAAGAGCGTCCCCTCGGTTTTGCCGATGAACTTGTTATCGAGCGCTACTGCAACGCGCGGCGCGGCAGCTGCGGACAAACCGGCAGCCGCTGCTATCCCTGCGCACAGCTTCATGAAGCTGCGGCGAGATACCCCGCGCGCTTCCAGTGCATCGGTGATATGCACTGTTTTCGCGTTTTCGCTCATAGGCTTCTCCTCTCTCTCCTTTTCATCCCTTCCTTTGCCTTGATGGTTCTGCGGAATCCGAGGAGCCCCGAACGCTCGAAAAGCGTACGGCGTCAAAGCCGCTCGCCACACGGAAACCTGTTGCACAGGCCGCGCGGTTTCCTCTCCTCGAACCCCGTCAGAACCCATGCAGAACTCATCCCTCCGACCTGCCTCAGAGCCGATTGAGCGCATGCAAAAACAGCCCCTCGACTGGCCATACGCATATTCTAATGGATTGCAAGCCTTCTTCTGGAACAAATCGGTGCAGGTCGGAAGTATTAATTTCGACTATTTGGGTAACACATTTGCGTCGTGCCTGGAAACAAAAGGGGCCCGAGCAAACTGCTCGGGCCCCTTTCTCAGCTCTTTGAAGCGCTTTATTCAGCAGCAGCCTCTTCGGTGGCCTCAACGGCATCCTCGGCGGCAACCTCAGCGGCGGCGGCTTCGGTGGCCTCGGCTACCTCGGCAGCCTCAGCTTCGGCCTCGGCCTTGGCGGCAGCGGCGGCTTCCTTCTCGGCCTGCTCGGCAGCCTTCTTGGCGAACTCCTCGGCACGCTTTGCCTTGGCAGCGGCCTTGGCCTCCTTCTCGGCCTTGCGCTTCTCCTCGGCAGCGGCCACTTCGGCGGCACGCTTGGCCTTGCGCTCGGCCTCGCGGGCGGCAACCAGGTCGGTGGCGGAGCCGAACTTGTCGGCGAAGCGCTGGACGCGTCCGCCGGTGTCAACGAACTTCTGCTGGCCCGTGTAGAACGGGTGGCAGGCATTGCAGATTTCAACGCGCAGCTCGGGCTTTGTGGCACGCGTCTTGAACGTGTTGCCGCAGCTGCACGTGACCGTGCATTCCACGTAGTCGGGATGGATTCCTTGCTTCATTGCGGTTTCTCCTATTCTGCCTTGGTTTCCGACCAAGGCTAAGACAAGCTTTTGCATGATAGCACAGCGGGGGTGGGGCGCAAGAGAGTGCTTGAGTTCTTCACAAGGGCGCGCCTGGCCCTCTGTCCGCCCTCGCGGGGCGCCGGGGACCTCCCCCGCGCGCCCCTCTGAGCGCCGCCTCCCAACCGCGCCCCCAAAGAAATCGGCCAAGTCCAGTAAGCGCCGTGCGGCCCCGATACGAGGAGAACCAATCCCGCGTAGTTCGGCCGATTTCAATAGCGCGGTTGGGAGGCGGGGAAAAGCGAAGCGGGGCGCGAGGGGGAGGTCCCCGGCGCCCCGC
>CACWWI010000033.1 GCA_902764575.1 uncultured Coriobacteriaceae bacterium | reverse complement strand
GTGAGGTCCGGCGGGTTGGCGGGTGGGGTGTTCACCGCTTGCGCAGCTGGGCAACCGCATACAGCAAGAAAGCGCTGGGAAGCATTCCCAGCGCTTTCTGTGAGGCAACGTTATCCAGCGAGCAGCTGTAGGTGAACACCCCACCCGCCAACCCGCCGGACCTCACCCAAGCGGACAGCGGGTCGGGCCGCTACTCGACTATCACGTAGTTCACGTACATCGGCCCGTGAACGCCTTCCACGCGGACGAGCTCGATGTCGGCCGTGGCGGAGGGACCGCTGATGAAGCACACCTGCGAAGGCAGCTTGCCGCCCTCGAATTCCTTCATGATCTCGAGCATCGTCGGCTCGATCGTCGGCGCGTCAAGCACAGCGATGTGCACGAGCGGCAGGAGGCTCACGGCGCGACCGCACTTCGGGCTGGTCGGCTGCACGATCGTGCCCGTCTCGGCGATGCCGGCGGAGGCGTACGTGATGCCGTATGTTGCCACGAGCGCGGCGTCGACGTTTGCGTCGCCCTTTTTGGCGTCCCACACCGTCACGTCGGTCACGAGGTCGGCGGCGGCTAGCGCATCGTACAGGCCGACTGCAGCGAACCGGTCTTCGTCGGCGCACACGACCGAGCACGCCTCGCCCGTCTCGGGCACGCCGGCGCCCACGATTGCGGCGATGGTCTCGGCAAGCTTGTTGGCCTTGCAGCGCTTCACCTGCACGCGGATCTTCTCGGCCTCGGCGGCGAAGAGGTCCACGAGCTGGTCCTTGCTCATGCCGTCGGTCACGCGCGCGGGCTTGAACTCCCACTCGGGAAGGTCGATCTTCTCGGCAATGCCGTCATGTTCGAGCTGCTTGGTAATGGGGGTCAGCAGGTCGTCGAGCGTCTTGTTTCCCAATGCCATTACTGCTCACCGCCTTCCGCGTTCTTCTGTTCTTCCTTGTGCTCCTTGAACCAGGTGCGGAAGCGCGATTTCGAGAGGATGTCGAAGTCGCGCGTCGACGTCCAGCCCTTCACGACGGGGATCCAGGCGCTGCTGGCGTCGAGCACGCCGTCATGCGCCAACAGCTCCATGACGGGCGCGCCGACCTTCATACCCATCATGTAGATGGGCAGGCTCGACCAGAACAGGCCGAGGGCCTTGAAGATGGGCACCTCGATCAGGTGGTTCTTGCCCTGGTCCACGATGTTGATGCGGTGCTGGCGCACCAGGTCGTGGATGGGAATGCTCACGGGGCAATGTTCCGTGCACGCGCCGCAAAGCGAGCAGGCGTACACCATGTTGTCGATGGCGTCGTAGCCCACCAGGCCGGGCGTGAGCACCAGGCCCATGGGACCCGGGTAGATGGAGCCGTAGCCATGGCCGGTGATGTGGCGGTACACCGGGCAGATGTTGAGGCAGGCACCGCAGCGCATGCAGCGCAGCATGTCCTGGAACTCGCTGTTGGCCAGCTCGTGGCGGCCGTTGTCCATGAGGACGATATGCACTTCCTCGGGGCCGTCGATCTCGCCCTCGCCGCGCGGGCCGCTGTCGAGCGAGAAGTAGGCCGTCATCTTGGCGCCCACCGCGCTGCGCGGCAGGAGCGCCATCATGGTGTCGAGCGCCTCAAGGTCGGGCACGATGCGGTCGATGCCCACGAAGACGATCTGCACCTTGGGGAACGAGTCGACCATGCGGCCGTTGCCCTCGTTGGTGACGAGCGTCACCGACCCCGTGTCGGCGACGGCGAAGTTGCAGCCGCGGATGCCGACCTGGGCCTCCATGAACTCGTGGCGCAGGATCTTGCGCAGGAAGTGCGTGATCTCCTCGGGCACGTCGGTGCCGTCGTAGCCGCGCTTCTCGCGGTAGATGTCGGCGATGGCCGAGCGGTTGAAGTGCAGCGCCGGCACCACGATGTGCGACGGCTTGGACTCGGCGGTCTGCAGGATGTTCTCGGCGCAGTCGGTCTCGGTGATCTTGATGCCCGTTTCCTCGAGAATCTCGTTGAGCCCGACCTCCTCGGTCATCATGCTCTTGGACTTCACGGCGTAGGCGGCGCCGTGGGACTCGAAGATGTCGAGCACCTCCCACAGAGCGTCGTCGCCGCTCGGAGCGTAGTGCATGATGCAGCCGTTGGCCTCGGCGTTCTGCGCGAACTGCTTCACGTAGTAGTCGAGGTTCTCGGTAACGTGGTTGCGGACCTCCATGGCATGCATGCGCAGCTGCTGCCAGCCCTCGCCCATCTCCTCGACGAGCTGGCCGCGCTTGACGTAGAACGCCTCCTGGGCCGCCTTGATGGCGTTGTGCTTGAAATCGTCGGAGAGGCACTCGTCCACTCGTTCGGCAAGAGTCGCCTCGGTGTTGTAGAGGATGCTCATGGGCTACTCCTTAGAATCGAGGATCTGCGCGATGTGCATGACGCGGATTTCGCGGTCGAGCAGACCTTCCGCGCGCATGCGGCCGAGCCCGCCCCTGATGTTGAGCAGGCAGGGCGCATCGGCGCCGCACACCACGTTCGCGCCCGTGTCGATGATGGTCTGGCACTTCTCGCGCACCATCTCGCCGGCGATGACGGGCTGCTTGAACGAGAAGGTTCCGCCGAAGCCGCAGCAGCGGTCGGCGTGCTCCATCTCGATGTACTCGAGGCCCTCAACGTTCTGCAGCAGGAGCAGCGGCGGCTCGGAAACGCCGAGCAGGCGCGTGAGGTGGCAGCTCTTGTGGTACGTCACCGTGTCGTGGAAGCTCGCGCCCACGTCGGTCACGCCGAGCACGTTCACGATGAAGTCGGTGAACTCGTAGAAGCGCTCCTTCAGCTTGCGCGTGCGCTCGAGGTACTCGGGGTCGTCCTTGAACAGCACCTGGTAGTCGTTCACGATGGCGTTCATGCACGAGCCCGACATCGAGACGATCGTCTCGTAATCGCTCCTGTAGTAGGCGTCCACCATCATCTTGGCGACCGGGATCATCTCTTTCGTGTAGCCCGAATTGATAAGGCCCTGACCGCAGCATACCTGTTTCTCGGGCATCTCGAGCTCGCAGCCCAGCCGCTCGAGCACGTTAACGGCCGCGATGCCGATCTCCGGGTACATCATGTCGGTCATGCACATCGGGAAAAACGCTATCTTCATCCGTCCCCTTTCTCTCGTTACCCTCTTGCGTTGTCCAGACTATATCAGGTTTGCGGGCGGCACAGCGGAGCCAGCCCCTGCCCCGCCCGATGAGTTGCTACGGCGCAAGAACTGGCAGCACGCCTGCCAGGACAGTGGCTTGCAAACCGACGAGAAGGCACGTGCCGATGAGGAAGGCGACCGACCAGGGGAGCACCTTCTTCATGATGTCGGCCTCGATGACGCCGGTAGCAACGGCGGCGATGGCCAGCGACTGCGGGCTGATCATCTTGCCCACGACGCCGCCCATGGTGTTCGCAGCCAGGAACAGGTCGGGCGTGACGCCTCCGAGCGCCGCGTTGTTCATGGCCGCCGAGTACTGCAGGCTGGAGAACAGGGCGTTGGCGCTGGTGTCGGAGCCGGTGACGGCCGTGCCCACCCAGCCGAGCATCGGCGAGATGAACGGGAAGGCACCGCCCGAGCCCGAGAGGAACGTTCCGATGGAGATGGTCTGCCCGGAGAAGTTCATGACGTAGGCCAGCGAGAGCACGAGCACGATCGTGAGCGCCGAGAAGCGCATCTTGTAGGTGGTGGTGCCGATGGCCTTGATGGCCGCGCCCATCGTCATCTTGTAGCGGCCGTTCTCGGTGTTGAGCGTGTACACGAGCGCAGCCAGAAGGCCCGAGACCAGCAGCATCGTGCCCGGCGTGGACAGCAGGTTGAGGTTGAACGTCGTGCCCGGATTGGTGCCGGAAGCGGTAAGGACGGCGCCCGTGATGACGGGCCACGGGATCTTGATGTCGGTCTGGGCCAGGATGCCCGGGATCCCCAGCTTGCAGACGCCGAACACGATGACGACGATGATGTAGGGCACGAGCGCCATGAACGTGCGCTTGCCGTTCAGGTCGGATTCGCCCGTCTCGGCCAGGGGCGGCAGGCCGAAGCGCTCGCGGACGCCGTCGACGCCCTTGGGCTTCCACACCTTCATGAACAGCACGCAAGCCGCCATGCCGATGAGCGAGGCGATGACATCGGTGAGCTCGTAGGCGAAGAAGTTCGAGCAGGCCCACTGCGTTACGGCGAAGCAGATGCCCACGACGAACGCGGGGATGACGCAGTCTTTCGCGCCCTGCTTGCCGTCCAGGATGACCACGATCAGGAACGGTACGAACACGGCGAAGAGCGGCGCCTGGTAACCGACGATCGCGGCCACGTGCTGAGCCGTGGCTGCACCGCTGCCGGTGATGCTCGCGACCATGTTGCCGGCGGTGGTGATGGGCGTTGCCACGGCGCCGTACGCGACGGGCGCGGTGTTGGCCAAGAGCACGGTGAGCGCGGCCTTCTTAGGCTTCACGCCGAGTGCGAGGATCATCGTCGCCGTAACTGCGATAGGAGCGCCGAAGCCGGCGAGCGCCTCGAGCAGGCCGCCGAAGCAGAACGCGATCATCATGGCCTGGATGCGGATATCGCCGCCTCCGACCTGGTCGAAGAACTTGCGCAGGTCCTCGGAACGGCCGGACACGACCGTGACCTCGTAGAACCACACCGCCATAAGGATGATGTACACGATGGGGAACGCGCCGAACGCCGCGCCCTGCGTCGCGGAGAGGAGCGCCAACAGCCCGGGCATCTGGAACCCGACGATCGCCACGACCAAGGCCGCGCAGAGCGCCACGACAGCGGAGATGTGCGCCTTGGCCTTCACGCCGAGCAGCATGATGAAAAACGTCACCAGCGGAATGCAGGCTACGAGCGCCGAAAGCCCAAGGCTGCCACCAACCGGATCGAGCATTGCCTGGAACATGCGATTTCCCCCTCACAATCATTCCTTTATCGCATGGTGCCATTGTAGCGTCCCATCAGGCGGTTTTCAGAACCGCAATCCCAAACGGCAATAACGCTAGGTGAAGGGGTGTTTACAAAAGAAGGGACCCAGCTGGGCTGGGTCCCTTTGTGGGTTGATGCGTTGTTCCGGGGCTTACTTGAAGAAGCCGTCGTAGTTGTGCATCTTCAGCTGGCTTTCGACCTTCGTCATCGTGTCGAGCGCAACGCCGATCATGATGAGGATGGACGTGCCGCCGAACGCCTGGATGAGCTGGTTGCCCGTGAAGTAGAACAGGATCGAGGGCACCACGGCGATGGCAGCAATGAACAGGCCGCCGGGCAGCGTGATGCGCTTGAGCACGTTCTTGATGTACTCCGTGGTGGCCTTGCCCGGACGGATGCCCGGGATGAAGCCGCCCTGCTTGCGGATGTTGTCCGACGTCTCCTCGGGGTTGAACACCATCGAGGTGTAGAAGTAGGCGAAGAACACGATCAGGATGAGCGTGAGGATCCAGTTGAGCGGACCCGTCGACACCATGTTCGCGAACGCCGTCAGCCAATCGACGTTGAACAGGGCCGCAAGCTGCGCCGGGAAGTAGATCAGGCAGCTCGCGAAGATGATGGGGATAACGCCCGCGGCGTTGACCTTCAGCGGGATGTACGTGTTCTGGCCACCCATCATGCGACGACCCTGCACGCGCTTGGCGTAGTTCACCGGGATGCGGCGCTGGGCGCGCTCGACGAAGATGATCGCCGGGATGCACGCCAGGACCACGAGCACGATCAGGATGGTGATCGCGATGCTCAGGCCGGGGTCGGCAGAGCTCGTGGTGATGGAGTTGTAGATGGCCGCGGGAACGCGCGACACGATGCTGATGAAGATGATCAGCGACATGCCGTTGCCCACGCCGCGCTGCGTGATGAGCTCGCCCATCCACATGATGAAGGCGGTGCCCGCCACGAGCGTGAACACGACGACGATGCTCGTCAGCTGGATGGGCACCTCGTCCGAGAAGCGGACGCCGTACGCATCGGACTGGAAGAGCAGCAGGTAGCCGATGGCGTTGATGAGGCCCAGGCCCAACGTCATGTAACGCGTGATCTGCGTGATGCGCCTACGGCCGGTCTCGCCTTCCTTGGCCCAGCGCCCGACGGCCGGGATGACGCCCTGCATCAGCTGCATGATGATCGATGCGGTGATGTAGGGCATGATGCCCAGCGAGAACACCGAGAAGTTGGAAAGCGCGCCGCCCGAGAACAGGTCGAGCATCGTCATGGACACGCCGCCCACGCCGCCAGAGGTGTTCTGCGCGGCGAACAGCTCGGAGAACTGCTGCCACGGAACGCCCGGCACGGGCAGGTACGCACCGACGCGGTACAGCGCGAGGATCGCAAGCGTGAACAAAATCTTCTTGCGAAGCTCCGGAACCTTGAACGCGTTGATGAGTGAACTTAGCAAGGCTCTTCAACCTTTCCGCCGGCAGCCTCGATCTTCGCCTTAGCAGAAGCAGAGACCTTGTCGACCTTGACCGTGAGCGCCTTGGAGAGGTCGCCGTCGCCGAGCACCTTCACGAGGTCCTCGTAGTGCTTGATGATGTTCTTCTCCACCAGGCTGTCATGATCGACCACGTCGCCGGCCTCGAAGCGCTCCTCGAGCAGCTTCACGTTGACGGGCACGTACTCCACGCGGTTGATGTTGTTGAAGCCGGGCAGCTTCGGCAGACGACGAGCCAGCGGCGTCTGGCCGCCCTCGAAGCCGGCGCGCTTGCCGCCACCAGCACGGGAAAGCTGACCGTTCTCACCACGGCCAGCGGTCTTGCCCTTACCGGAACCGGGGCCACGGCCAACGCGCTTCTTCGCATGACGCGAACCCGGTGCGGGATAGAGATCCTTAAGTTCCATTTCTTGTTTCCTTTCGCTCTACGGGCGCTTGTCTTTCTTCGGCGCCCGTGCTGGCAGCTCGCTCGCCAGCAAACTTCCATGGCATTATAGCCAAATTACAACAATAGCGCTGGGTGGGGAAGCTTGCGCTCCCCCACCCTGATGCTTAAAGCTCTTCGACGGTGATGAGGTGCTTCACCTTGAAGATCATGCCGCGCACGGACTCGTTGTCGACGATGTCGTGCGTCTTGCCGATGCGGCCCAGGCCCAGCGACTTCAGCGTCTGCTCCTGGTCGTACTTGCGCCCAATCTGGCTTTTCACCTGCGTCACGCGCAGCATCTTCTTCTCTGCCATTGTTAGGCCTCCTCAGTGGTCGCGGCCTGCTTGCGGCCCCAGATGTAGTCGACGGAAACGCCGCGGCGCTCAGCGACTTCCTCGGGGCTCTGCATGTTCTTCAGGCCCTCGGCGGTCGCCTTCACGATGTTCATGGCGTTGTTCGTGCCGAGCGACTTGGTGATGACGTCCGTCACGCCCGCGAGCTCCATGACCGCACGCACCGGGCCGCCGGCCTTGACGCCGGTACCACGGATGGCCGGCTTGATGAGCACGCGACCCGCGCCGTACTCGCCCATGACGTCGTGGGGCACGGTGCCCTCGGGCGTCAGCGAGACGTGGAACATGTTCTTCTTCGCGTCCTCGACGCCCTTCGAGATGGCGGTGGGGACTTCCTTGGACTTGCCCAGGCCAACGCCCACGTTGCCCTGGCCGTCACCGACGACCACGAGAGCGGTCAGCTGCATGCGGCGGCCGCCCTTGACGGTCTTCGCAACGCGCTTGATGGTGACGACGCGTTCCTGAAGCTCGGGAACGTTGGATTCCTGCTGTTTCTGATTACGAGGCATATCACATTCCCTTTCTAGAACTTCAGTCCTGCTTCGCGGGCGGCATCCGCAACGGCCTTCACGCGGCCGTGGTACAGGTGGCCGCCGCGGTCGAACACGATTTCGGTGATGCCGGCCTCGATGGCCTTCTTACCGACGATCTCGCCCAGGGCGGCTGCGCCCTCGACGGTTCCGCTCTTCTTGCCCGTCGCCTTGAAGTCGGGGCCGAGCGTCGACACGCCCAGGATGGTCTTACCGGCGACGTCGTCGATGACCTGGACGTAGATGTTGTTGTTGGAGCGGGTCACGCACATGCGGGGACGCGCTGCCGTGCCGGAGATCTTGCCGCGCACGCGACGATGACGGCGTGCCAGACCAGTCTCCCTCTTCCTTGCGTTCTGAGTCTTCATGAATTACTCCTTATCGGTCTGGCTTGCTATTCGGTCTTGGCGGCCTTGCCGAGCTTACGACGGACGTACTCGCCCTCGTAGCGGATGCCCTTGCCCTTGTAGGGCTCCGGCTTGCGCCACTTGCGGATGTCCGCGGCAACCTGGCCGACCTGCTCCTTGCTGCAGCCACTCACGACGATCTCGGTGGGCTGGGGGCACTCGAACGTGATGCCCTCGGGGCACTCCACCAGAACGGGGTGCGAGTAGCCGAGCTGCATCTCGAGGTTCTTGCCCTTCACCGCGGCGCGGTAGCCGACGCCGATGAGCTGGAGCTTCTTGGAGAAGCCGGTGGACACGCCCTCGACCATGTTCGCGATGAGGCTGCGCACGAGGCCGTGCTGGGCCCTGGCATCGCGGGAATCGTCGATGCGGTTAACGATGATGGTGTCGCCATCCTGCTCGATGGTGACGAACGGGCGGAAGGAACGGGAAAGCTCGCCCTTCGGGCCCTTCGTGGTGACCGTCAGGCCGTCGATCGTCACAGTGACGCCGGCGGGAACGGTGATAGGCATCTTGCCGATACGAGACATATCTATCGCTCCTTTCCTACCAGACGTATGCGATGACTTCGCCGCCAACGCCCGCCTTGCGCGCGTCGCGGTCGCACATGACGCCCTTGCTCGTGGATATGATTGCGGTGCCCAGGCCGCCGAGCACGCGGGGCAGCTCGTCCTTGCCGGCGTAGATGCGCAGGCCGGGCTTGGAGATGCGCTTGATTCCGCGGATGGTCTTGGCTTTGTGGTCGCCGTACTTCAGCGTGATCTCGAGCGTGCCGCGCGGCTCGCCGTCGACCACCTCGTAGCGCGTGATGTAGCCCTCTTCGGCCATCACGCGTGCGATCTCGACGAGCTTCTTGCTCGTCGGCATCGACACCGTCTCTTTGCCCACCATGTTCGCATTGCGAATGCGCGTGAGCATATCTGCAATGGGATCGGTCAATGTCATTGTTTTCTCCTTATGAGTCGTGATGAACCTTGGCCGCTCGGTTCACGCGCGCCCATGACGCGCATGCCTGAACGGCAGGTACACCCGCCGCCGTTGCCTACCAGGAAGCCTTCGTGACGCCGGGGAGTTCGCCCTTGTTCGCAAGCTCGCGCAGGCACACGCGGCACAGGCCGAACTTGCGGTAGTAAGCGCGGGGGCGTCCGCAACGCATGCAGCGGTTGTGCTGGCGCGTCGAGAACTTCGGCTCGCGCTTCGCCTTGGCGATCATCGATTTCTTAGCCATGCAATTCCTTCTTTCTCATTCTCCGCGTTTCCGCGGTTTTCACCTTTACGGTTCTCGTCTGAACTATTCAGCGCCTTCGGCCTTGAACGGGAAGCCGAGCGCCTGCAGCAGCGCCAGCGCCTGCTCGTCGGTCTCGGCGGAGGTGACCACGGTCACGTCCATGCCGCGGGTGCGGTCGATCTTGTCGTAGTCGATCTCGGGGAAGATCAGCTGCTCGGTGATGCCGAGCGAGTAGTTGCCGCGGCCGTCGAAGCTCTTGCGCGAGATGCCGCGGAAGTCGCGGACGCGCGGAAGGGCCGTGGACAGCAGACGGTCCATGAACTCCCACATGCGGTCGCCACGCAGCGTGACCTTGCAGCCGATCGCCATGCCCTCACGGATGTGGAAGCCGGCGATGGACTTCTTGGCGCGGCAGATCATCGGCTGCTGGCCGGTGATGACGCGCATGTCCGCCACGGCGCCGTCGAGCACCTTGGAGTCGGCGGCAGCAGCGCCCACGCCCATGTTCACGACGATCTTCGTGACCTTCGGGACCTGGTTGATGTTGCTGACGCCCAGCTCCTTCTCCAGGTGCGGAATGATCTCCGCCTTGTACAGTTCCTTCAAACGAGGAGTTGCCATTCTTACGTTCCTTTCCGAAGATTTAAACCCAGGATTTCTGACCCTAGGTCCCTCGGGCACCTTACCCGAGGGTCTTGTTCCAAACAGTCACCGAACTAGTCGATGTCCTTGCCGCACTTCTTGCACACGCGGTGCTTCTTGCCGGCCTCGTCGAAACGGTGGCCGACGCGGGTGGCCGCGCTGCACTTCGGGCACACGAGCATGACGTTGGAGACGTTGATCGGGGCCTCCATCGACATGATGCCGCCCTGGGGGTTGGACTGCGTCGGGCGCTGGGCCTTCTTCACGACGTTCACCTTCTCGACGACGACGCGGCCCTTGCTGGGCATGGAGCGGATGATCTCGCCCTGCTTGCCCTTGTCCTTGCCGGCGATGACCTTCACGGTATCGCCCTTCTTGACGTTCATACCTGGCATGTTCCTAACACCCCCCTACAGCGTTTCCGGTGCCAGAGACACGATCTTCATGTACTTCTTCTCGCGCAGCTCGCGGGCTACCGGCCCGAAGATACGCGTGCCGCGGGGGCTTCCGTCCTCGTTGATGAGAACGGCGGCGTTCTGGTCGAACTTGATGTAGCTGCCATCGTTGCGGCGCACTTCCTTCTTCACGCGCACGATGACGCAACGGACGACGTCGCCCTTCTTGACGCCCGCGTTGGGGATAGCTTCCTTCACCGAGCAGATGATCACGTCACCGAGGCCCGCGTAACGGCGGCCGGTGCCGCCCAGGACCTTGATGCACTGCACCTTGCGGGCGCCGGAGTTATCGGCAACTGCGAGCATGGATTGCATCTGAATCATTGCTGTACCTTACTTTCTTCCGTCGCCGATTACTTGGCGCGCTCGACGATTTCGAGAAGACGCCAGCGCTTCATCTTGGAAAGCGGACGCGTCTCCATGATGCGCACGGTGTCGCCGATGTGCGCTTCGTTGTTCTCGTCATGCGCATGGAACTTCTTCGTGGAGGTCATCATCTTCTTGTAGATCGGATGAGCCTTGCGCTCCTTGATCTGCACCACGATGGTCTTGTCGTTGACATCGCTCACGACGATGCCCTGACGGACCTTGCGGGAGTTGCGGGTTTCTTCTGCCATTGTTCTTCCTCCCCTCCCTAGTTCAGAGCACGGAGCTCACGGGCACGCATCTCGGTCTGGATGCGGGCGATGTCCTTTTTCACCTGGCCCACGCGGGCGGTGTTGTCAAGCTGGCTCGTGGCCATCTGGAAGCGCAGGTTGAACAGCTCAGCGCGCGCCTCCTTGAGCTTGCCCTGCAGGTCCTCTGCAGACAGCTCGCGAATCTCTGCTGGTTTCATTACTGCTGCCCCTCACTTTCGCGATTGACGATCTTGCACTTGATGGGCAACTTGTTCACGGCCAGGCGAAGAGCCTCTTTGGCAGTGTCCTCGTCGACGCCGGCAATCTCGAACATGATGCGGCCGGGCTTGACGACGGCAACCCAAGCCTCCGGGTTGCCCTTGCCCGAGCCCATGCGGGTCTCAGCGGGCTTCTTGGTGATCGGCTTGTCCGGGAAGATGGTGATCCAGACCTTGCCGCCACGCTTCATCTGACGGGTCATGGCAACACGAGCAGCCTCGATCTGGCGGTTCGTGATCCAAGCGGCCTCGAGGGCCTGGATGCCCCAATCGCCGTTGTTCAGCTTGGTGCCGCCCTTGGCCTTGCCCTTCATGGAGCCGCGCTGCACCTTGCGGTGCGCTACACGCCTAGGAGATAGCATCTACCTCGCCCCCCTTTCGTTGCGGTCGTTGCGCTCACGACGGTCGCGACGCGGACGCGACGGACGGGACGTGCCCTCGAGCTGCGGCTGCGGAGCCTTCTGGCCCGGCAGCACCTCGCCGTGGTAGATCCACACCTGCACGCCGATGGAGCCCATCGTCGTGGCGGCGGTGGCGAAGCCGTAGTCGATCTTGGCGCGCAGCGTGTGACGCGGCACGCGACCCTCGGCGTACCACTCGCGGCGGCACATCTCCGCGCCGCCCAGGCGGCCGGAGCACTGGATACGGATGCCCTCGCAGCCGCTCTTGCGGGCGGACTGCACGGCCTTGCGCATGGCGCGACGGAAGGCCACGCGGCCCTCCAGCTGCTCGGCCACGGACTGGGCGACCAGGTTCGCATCGAGCTCGGGGCGCTTGACCTCAACGACCTCGATGGAAACGGTGCCGGTGGCAACCTGCTGCAGCTTCTTGCGAAGGGCGTCGATCTCGGAGCCCTTCTTGCCGATCACGACACCCGGGCGGGCGGTCGTGATGATGACCTTGGTCTTGTCGCCAGCACGCTCGATCTCGACGCGAGCGACGGCGGCACGTGCGAGCTCCTTGCTCAGGAATTCGCGGATGGCCAGGTCGTTTTCAAGGTTGGCTGCGTAGTCCTTACCCGCATACCAGCGGCTGCGCCAATCCTCGGTGATGCCCAGACGGAAACCGGTGGGGCTTACTTTCTGACCCATAAGGCTTTATGCCTCCTCTCGCGTTGCGACGATAATCGTGATGTGGCTGGTGCGCTTGCGGATCCGGCTCGCGCTGCCCTTGGCGCGCGGACGGATGCGCTTCATGGTCGGGCCCTCGTCGACGAAGCACGTCTTCACGTACAGCGACTCGGGATCGACATGGTAGAGGTTCTCGGCGTTGGCCACGGCCGAGTTGAGCGTCTTCTCGACGGTCTCGGCGATTGCGCGGTTCGTGAACGCGAGGATCTCGCGGGCCTGGACGACGGACTTGCCGCGGACCAGGTCGACGACGACGCGCGCCTTGCGGGGCGAAACGCGGACGTAGCGTGCGATTGCTTTAGCTTCCATTATTCACCCCTCCTATTTCTTCTTGTCGCCGGCATGGCCGCGGAAGGTGCGGGTGGGCGCGAACTCGCCCAGCTTGTGGCCGACCATGGACTCGGTAATGTATACGGGCACGTGCTTGCGGCCGTCGTGCACGGCGATCGTGTGGCCGACCATCTCCGGGAAGATGGTGGACGCGCGCGACCAGGTCTTGACGACGTTCTTCTCGCCAGCAGCGTTCATAGCCGCGATTCGGCTGAGAAGGCGCGGCTCGACGAAAGGCCCTTTCTTCAAACTTCTGCTCACTGTTTCTCCTTACGTGTAAGCCGCTTACTTCTTGCGCCTGCGGATGATCAGGCGGCTCGAAGCCTTCTTCGGATTGCGGGTGCGATGGCCCTTGGTGGGAACGCCCCACGGGGTGACCGGGTGACGACCCGAGGACTTGTTCTTGCCCTCGCCGCCGCCATGCGGGTGGTCGATCGGGTTCATGACGGTACCGCGGACGGTCGGGCGGATGCCCTTCCAGCGGTTGCGGCCGGCCTTGCCGATCTTGATGTTGCTGTGCTCGGCGTTGCCGACCTCGCCCACGGTGGCGCGGCAGGTCAGCAGCACGCGGCGCATCTCGGAAGACGGCATGCGCAGGATGGCGTACTTGCCCTCCTTGCCCATCAGCTGGATGCTGGTGCCGGCGGAACGTGCCAGAGCGGCGCCCTTGCCGGGCTGCAGCTCGACGGCGTGAACCAGGGTGCCGACGGGGATGTTGGCCAGCGGCAGAGCGTTGCCGGGCTTGATGTCGGCTTCGGGGCCGGAGACGACCATGTCGCCCACCTTGAGGCCCTTCGGATGCAGGATGTAGCGCTTCTCGCCATCCAGGTAGTGCAGCAGCGCGATGCGCGCCGTGCGGTTGGGGTCGTACTCGATAGTCGCAACCTTGGCGGGCACGCCGTCCTTGTTGCGCTTGAAATCGATGATACGGTAACGGCGCTTGTGGCCACCGCCCTGATGGCGCGTGGTGATGCGGCCGTAGTTGTTGCGGCCCGCATGCTTCTTCAGCGGCGCAACAAGCGACTTCTCGGGCTTGCTCCGGGTGATTTCCGCAAAGTCGGAAACCATCATGAAGCGGCGTCCGGGAGAGGTCGGCTTATACTGCTTGACTCCCATCTTCTTCCTTCTTCTTTCTTCCGTGAGGACCCGCCGCTCTTCGCGACCTCGCCCTCTGTTCTTTAGGCCCTTGCTCGCACGCCTCGTCGTACACCAAGGACCCCCTTGCTTCGTGGATTCCGATTGCCGGCTGGCGTCTGAGGAGGCAAACGCCCCGACCCCGCAATCCACGCGCCCGGGTGTGTCCATCCACACGCAGACGCAAATGAACATTATAGGTTTGAGCAGGTAGCAGTTCAAGAATTGGTTTTTGAGTCCACAACCCGCCCACAAACACTGATAACTTTTTTTCTTTTTAAAACGGCTTCCCCGCCGGAACCAAGTTCCCACGGGGAAGATTTCGAACGCATAATGTCCCTACTAGCAAAAAGTAGCCTGCGGGATCGCGGTGACGGGTGTCAGCCGCTTCCGCAGGCACTAAAT
>CACWWI010000032.1 GCA_902764575.1 uncultured Coriobacteriaceae bacterium | reverse complement strand
GTGCGGGACGCGCTGTTCGATCGCGCCAACACGGGCGACAACACTCCGGCGTTCTGCGAGATCCGCACGTGCGACCAGCCGGGAGCGCGCGTCCACATCATGTGCAAGGGGGGAGGCTCCGACAACGCGAGCCGCGTGGTCATGCTGGCCCCCGGTGCGGGCAGGCAGGGCATCGTCGATGCCGTGCTGGCCTGTGTGCGCGAGAAGGCGGCGAACGCATGCCCGCCGCTCGTCATCGGCGTCGGCGTGGGCGCGACCTTCGACAAGGTGGCAGGTCTTGCCAAGATGGCCCTCATGCGGCCCATCGACCAGCCTGCCGACGACGCGGAGACGGCCGCCTTCGAGGCAGAGCTGCTCGAAGCAGTGAACGCCACGGGCATCGGGGCGGCGGCGCTCGGCGGCTCCACCACCGCGCTCGCCGTTCGCGTGCGGACGGCGCCGTGCCATATCGCGGCGCTGCCGGTAGCCATCAACATGGGCTGCTCGGCCATGAGGAGGGGTACCTATGAGCTCTAGCGATGCCAAGCGCCTGACGTTGCCGTTCGACCGCACGGCCTTGCGAGAGCTGCGGGCGGGCGACGAGTGCCTGCTCAGCGGCCCCGTGTTCACGCTGCGCGACGCCGGCCACATGCGCCTGCTCCAGGAACTGGACGAGAAAGGCTCCGACGAGCTGCCCTACGGGCTTA
The DNA here is from genome assembly GCA_902764575.1 of uncultured Coriobacteriaceae bacterium. Lineage (GTDB taxonomy): Bacteria > Actinomycetota > Coriobacteriia > Coriobacteriales > Eggerthellaceae > UBA9715. Next base: position 22,947 of record CACWWI010000032.1, on the reverse strand, counting down.
CGGGGCAGGCTATCTTCTATGCGGGCCCCACGCCCCCGGCGGCCGGCAGGCCTTTCGGGGCCATCGGGCCCACGACGGCGAGCCGCATGGATTTCGCGGCGCCGCGCCTTCACGACGCGGGCGTGGCGGCGACCATCGGCAAGGGCGTGCGCTCCCAGGAGGTCAAGGACGCCTGCGTGCGCAACGCCGCGGTGTACTTCGTGGCCGTGGGAGGAGCTGCTGCTTATCTTGCGAAGTGCGTGGAATCAACCGATACCTTAGCGTATGATGATTTGGGAACTGAGGCGCTGCGGCGCGTGGAAGTGAAGGACTTCCCCGTGTTCGTGGGCGTCGACACATACGGAAACGACGTTTACGACCTCGCCTAGGTGCGCGCTGCCGGGCGCAATCGCCGGCAGATGCCAGGTGGGGGTAAAGGATATGCATACTATGAACGACCAGGAGTCGGGCGGTACCCGTGCCAGGGGCGTGTTCATAACGTTCGAGGGCGGCGACGGCGCCGGTAAGTCAACGCATCTCTTCTTCGTTGCTGAGGCGCTGCGCAGCTTCGGCCAGAAGGTCGAGTGCTTGCGCGAGCCGGGCGGCACTATCATCGGCGAGCAGCTGCGCAACACCGTGCTCGATCCCGGTAACTACGTGATGGCCGACGAGTGCGAGCTGCTCATCTACGAGGCGGCACGCGCCCAGCTCGTCGCCCAGGTCATAGAGCCGGCGCTCGCTATGGGCAAGGTGGTGCTCTGCGACCGCTTCGCCGATTCGACGGTTGCCTACCAAGCGTACGGCCGCGGTATCGACCGGGGGTTCATCGATCGGGCGAACCGCTTCGCGTGTCAGGGAATCTGGCCAGACCGGACGATCCTCCTGGTCACCGGCGGCGACGCTGAGGTGGGCCTGGAGCGCGCAACGCACGACAAGCACGCCGACCGGCTGGAGATGGCTGGCGTCGACTTCCACGAGCGCGTCAACCTGGGGTATCTCGAGCTCGCGGCCGAGCATTCCGATCGCGTGCGGGTTGTCGTGTCCGACGAGGGGAAGGCGGCGACGGCGCGCAAGGTGTTCGCCGAGCTATCCGACCTTTTCCCCTGGATGGCCGACCCGACCGTATGCACCGATTCGTTTTTCGAGGAGCTGGAGCTCAAGCGCGATCTGATGGGGCGCAAGTAGCATGGCCGACGTGTTCGATCAGATCTTCGGACAACCGCGCGTGCGCGATTTCCTGCGGGCGAGCGTGTCGGCCGACCGCGTGACCCATGCCTACCTGTTCACGGGCCCGTGCGGCTCGAACAAGACGCAGTCGGCGTATGCGCTTGCAGCGGCGATCCTCTGCGATCAGAAGGGCTGCGGGACCTGCGAGGTGTGCAACCGTGTGAAAGCGCGCAAGCATCCGGACGTGCGCTACTTCGCGCCCGAGGGCGCAGGGGGCTACCTGGTCGAGCAGATACGCGAGATCGTGGCCGATACGGCGCTCGCGCCCATCCAGTCCCATGCGAAGGTGTACATCATCGACCGCGTCGACCTGCTGGGCAGCGCTGCGGCGAACGCGTTCCTGAAGACGCTCGAGGAACCTCCCGAGGACGTCGTGCTCGTCCTGCTCGGCCGCACGCGCGAGAGCGTGCTGCCCACGGTGGTGTCGCGCTGCTCGGTCGTTCCGTTCCGCCACATCCCCGCGAGCGAGGCCGCCGGCATCCTCTCGCGCCGAACGGGCGCTTCGCCCGAGCTGGCCAAGATCGCCATCGAGGCGTGCGGCGGCTCCATCACGCGCGGGATCGAGTTCCTCAAGTCCAACGAGCGCCTGGCGTTCCGCCGAGGCGTGCTCGATGCGATGGCCCGTCTGGGCGCAGCCGATTCCTGGGACGTGATCGGCATGGGAGCCGAGCTCGTCGGGCTGGCGAAGGCACCGCTCGACTCCGTGCGCGAGGCGCACGAGGCCCAGCTTGCCGAGAACGCGGATTTCCTGGCCAAGTCGGCCATCCGGCAGATCGAGGCGCGCAACAAGCGGGAGCTCACGGCGCGCAGCATGGAGGCGTTCCGCCAGATTACGGCCATAACCGCCTCGTTCCTGCGCGATGTGCTCGCCGTGTGCGCGGGCACGCCCGAGCTCGTAATCAACTACGATGCGCGCGATACGATCGAGGAGGTGGCCGCCCGCACGAGCGAGCCCGCCGTGGTGCGCGCCCTGGACGCAGTGGCCACCTGCCAAGATGCCATTGCGTATAATGTATCACCCGAAACATGCCTCGATGCGATGTTGTTTGAGATAGGAGAGGCCCTGTATGACCCGAATAGCCCCCGTTAGGCTAACGTTCAATCCCAAGACGCTCTGGTTCGACGCGAACGGCCTCGAGCTTTCCATCGGCGACGATGTGGTGGTGAAGACCGCCCGCGGCCGCGAGCTCGGGAAGGTGTCCGATTCGCTCTTCGATATGGACTACGAGGACACGAAGAAGCTGAGGTCGCCGCTCAAGCCCGTGGAACGGCTGGCGGAGGAAGAGGACCTTGCCCGCGGCAAGGAGATTGCCGAGCTCGCAGCGCAGGCCCTTCCCACGTTCAGGCGGCTCGCCGGCGAGACGCTGCCCGACATGAACCCCATCGCCGTGGAGTACCTCTTCGACGAGGACAAGGCCGTCTTCTACTTCGAATCGGAGGAGCGCGTCGATTTCCGCGAGCTCGTGCGCAAGCTCGCCGCGGAACTGCACGTGCGCGTCGACATGAAGCAGATCGGCGTGCGCGACGGCGCGCGCATGGTGGGCGGCCTGGGCCACTGCGGCCAGGAGCTGTGCTGCCGCAGGCTCGGAGGCGAGTTCAACCCGGTCTCCATCCGCATGGCGAAGGAGCAGGACCTGTCGCTCAATCCCCAGAAGATATCGGGCACGTGCGGACGGCTCATGTGCTGCCTGCGCTACGAGTACGAGGCCTACAAGGACTTCCACGGCCGCGCGCCCAAGAAGAACGCCAAGGTGCAGACCCCCGACGGGGAGGGCAAGGTCGTCGACCTGGACGTGCCGCGCGAGATCGTGTCCATCAAGGTGGGCACCGAGAAGCCCGTCAAGGTGCCGCTGGCCGACATGGAACCGCCCGAGGAGGGCACCCGTCCCAACGCGGTGGGCGAGGAGGCCTGGGAACGTGCCAACGAGCCGGTCATGTTCCTCAACGACAGCGCCGCGATGCTCTTCTCGAGCGAGCTCACGGGCGAGGACAAGCTCGCGGAGCCGGGCTCGGTGCGCCATGTTCACGGCGAGCCCGAGGGCAAGTCGTCGCGCTCCCGTTCGCGCAGGCGCGGCGGTTCCGGGCGTGGGAAGTCCTCCGCGCAGGGCGGGCAGTCCAAGCAGGAGCAGGAGAGCACGTCCCGCAAGCCCCGTCGCAGGCGCTCCACCACGGTGAAATCCGATGGATCGACGCAGGTCGAGAAGCAGGACAAGGCTGTCACCGGCCAGGATGCCGGCGAGCAGAAGGCCAAGTCCTCCTCGCGTCGCCGCCGCGGCCGCGGCGGCGGGAACAAGCAGCAGGGGCAGGGTCGTCCCTCTGCCGAGCAACAGCAGAAGAAATCGCAGGTCGGACGTAACTCGTCGGCCTTGCGCGCGAACCGCCCGGAAGGCGATGCGGGATCGGATGCCGGCAAGCAGCAGGGCGGTGGCTCCTCCCAGCGCCGCAGGAGGCGCTCGCACAAGACTGGCCAGGATGCCGGCGGAAACGGCGACGCGTAGCAGCGGACGGGAACAGCTTGCAGAACGTTTAACCGAGAATGGAGTACGAGATGAACATAGATTACGCCGCACTCACCGATCTCTACCAGCTCACGATGGCGCAGGGGTACTTCGACCACGGCATGGGCGAGACGCAGGCGTGCTTCCACATGCAGTTCCGCAGCTACCCGTTCAAGGGCGGTTACGCCATCGCGTGCGGCATGGACCAGCTGGCCGAGCTCGTGGAGACGTACCGGTTCAACGACGACGACATCGCCTACCTCTCGGAGCTTCCTGCTCCCGGGGGCGGGAAGCTGTTTCACGAGCGCTTCCTCGACTACCTGGCCAACTTCCGCCTCTCCGTTGACATCGACGCCGTTCACGAGGGGACGCCGGTGTTTCCCAACGAGCCGCTCGTGCGCGTGTGCGGCCCCATCATGGAGTGCCAGCTCATCGAGACGCCGCTGCTCAATTGCGTGAACTTCGAGACCCTCATCGCCACGAAGAGCGCGCGCGTGTGCCAGTCTGCGGAGACGCCGGTGGCCGAGTTCGGCCTGCGCCGCGCGCAAGGCGCGGCCGGCGGCGTGTGGGCGAGCCGCGCTGCGGTCGTGGGGGGATGCGCATCTACCTCGAACGTGTTGGCTGGCCGCATTGGCTGGCCGCATGTTCGGAATCCCAGTGTCGGGCACCCATGCGCATTCGTGGGTCATGTCGTTCCCGGACGAGCTTACCGCGTTCCGCGCGTATGCCGAGTCGTTCCCCAACAACTGCGTGCTGCTCGTCGACACCTACGACGTGGAGCAGGGCGTGCGCAACGCGATAACCGTGGGGTTGGAGATGCGCGAGCGCGGGCAGCGCCTGTCGGGCATACGCATCGACTCGGGCGACCTGACGTGGCTCTCCAAGATGGCGCGCAGCATGCTCGACGAAGCCGGCTTGGAGGATTGCGGTATCGTGCTCTCGAACGACCTGGACGAGTACACCATCAGGTCGATTCGCAACGAAGGAGTTGAGGTCATGAGCTGGGGCGTGGGCACGAAGCTCGCCTGCGCATACGATCAGCCCACGCTCGGCGGCGTGTACAAGCTTTCGGCCACGCGCAAGGAAGGGGAGAGCACCTGGACCGATCACATCAAGATCAGCGGGTCGGCGCAGAAGCTCACGACGCCCGGCGTGCTCGACGTGCGCCGCTACTACCTTGACGACGGCCGCATCGCCGGCGACATGGTCTTCGACGTGAACGCGCCGATCAACGAGAAGGAAGTCATCGTCGACCCGTACGATAGCCTGCGGCGCAAGAAACTGGCGGGCAAGCGCTACGAGACGCTGCTCAAGCCGCTCGCCCGAAACGGCCAATGCGTGCTGCCCGCCGAGGCTCGCGACGCCATGGCTGCGCGCGAGCGCACAATCGCAGGGCTGGGGACGCTTGACGAAACGCAGAAGCGCCTGCTCAATCCACATACGTACCCGGTCGGGCTCGAGCGCGGCCTGTTCGATCGTCGCAGCGCGCTCGTAGCGAAGATGAAGGGCTTCGAGTAGGAAAAACTTTGGAGGGGGAAGCATGATCCGCATCGTAACGGATTCGACCGCGTCGATTCCTCAAGACATGGCTGAAGAGAACGGCGTCGAGGTCGTCACCATGTACGTGAACCGCGACGGGCGGGAGTACGAGGACGCGACGATGGACCTCGAGGAGTTTTACCGCGACATCTACGAGATGGTCGACAACATCCCCAAATCGAGCCAGCCCTCGCAAGGGCAGCTCGAGGAGTTGTTCGAGAGTATCGCCGAGGCCGGCGACGAGTTGCTGGGCATCTTCATGAGCTCGAAGATGTCGGGAACGGTCGAGGGCGCCCTGAGGGCGGCGCGCAGCGTGGCCGCCCGGCATGCGGGGTTCAAGTACCGCATCATCGATACGTGGTCGAACAGCTTCGACGAGGCCTGGCCCGTCCTGGCCGCTGCGACTGGCCGTAATGCCGGGATGTCGCTTGACGAGTGCTGCGAGCTCGCCGAGTATTCGATGCTCTCGTCGCGATGGCTGTTCACCCCCGAGTCGTTGCGCTTCCTGAAAGCTGGTGGCCGCATCGGAACGGCATCGGCGCTGCTCGGGGGCATCATGAAGCTGCGCCCGGTGCTCACGGTCGTCGACGGCGAAACCTCCACGTTCGCCAAGGTGCGCACACAGAAGAGGGCACTCGAAGCCATCGCAAAGAAGGTCAAGGCCGATATTGAGGAATACGGCTTGAAGAACATCGTTGTGCACTACATCGGGTCTCCTGCCCAAGCCGCGCAGTGGGCGCGCGAGGTCATCGAGCCGATTGTGGCGCGCAAGGTGCCCGTCATTCCCGTGAGCGCCTGCATTGGCGTGCATGTTGGCCCCGCCATAGGTGTGGTTTACGAGTGCGAACGTGAACTTCGGGGGAAGATATCCGTAAATCCCTCTACGCTAGTGTATGCTTCGTAGGAATCATAACGAGACGAGGTGGCCACGTGCCCGACGTTAAGTGCAATGTCATAATCGATTCCTGCTGTGATTTGCCGCCAGCAGTCATCGACGTGCCCGGAGTCGAATTGCTCCGCTTCCCGTTCCTCATGGACGGCGAGGAGCGTTTCGACGACATGTTCGTGACCATGAGCGCGCACGATTTCTACGGGCGCATGCGCAAGGGGGCTGATTGCTCAACGGCGCAGATTCCCATGCACTTGCTCACCGAGGCGTTTACGCGCGCTGCTGAGAGCGGCATCCCGACGGTCTACCTGGGCTTCACGAGCGGGCTTTCGGGGAACTTCGGCACGGCGGAGATGATCTGCGAGCAGGTTTCGGCCGAATACCCCGACGCCGAGCTGTATGCGGTCGACACGCGCCTGGCGTCCATCGCCGAGGGGCTGATCGTGTTCGAGGCGCTGCGCCAACGCGCCAAGGGGCTCTCGGCAAGCGAGCTTGTCGCCTGGGCGAACGAGGCACGCTTCTACGTCAACGAGCAGTTCACGCTCGATTCGCTCGACTGGCTCAAGAAGGGCGGTCGCATTCCGTCGACGGTGGCCTTCGCGGGCTCGAAGCTCGACGTCAAGCCCATGATGGACATCTCGCTCGACGGCAAGTTGTCGCTGGCCGGCGTGGCGCGTGGCCGCAAGAAGGGCATTCGCCAGCTGGCCGAGTACTACCGCCGCCGCACTGCCGAAATCGGCGCGGGCACGCAGATCGTCATCGGCAGCGCCGACTGCCCGAAGGACGTGGAGCGCCTGAAGGAAGAGCTCTACAAGGTGGACGACACCGTCCTGTTCCTCGAGACCTCCATCGGCCCGGTTATCGGGAGCCACGTTGGCCCCGGCATGCTCGCCATCTCGTTCATGGGGCAGGATGCCCGCGAGGACCTGTCGGTGAGCGACCGGATCGCGCGCAAAGTGAAAGGCGCCTGACCTTCTGTCCGCCCTCAGCCGCGAACGGGAAGCGGCTGGCGCTGGGAGGGAGCTGGGCCTACGGTGCCGTTCTCTTCCTTTCCACCTGTCCGCCTGCGGGACCGCGGGGACGGGCGTCCGCCTACGGCGTCCTCGGTTCGCTCATGTATATAAATTTTGCACCTGCGGAAGCGGCTGACGCCCGTCCCCGCGGTCCCGCAGGCTGCTCTCTGCCGATCGTGGAGAATGGTGTGCGCTGAGGCGGCTGCGCTCCCCAAATTTGCGGTTGTATACCCGTTTGGGGAGGTGGCGCCAATCGCGACCTGGGGAAACGTTCGCGGGGTGGCTGATGCGGCGCTGGATTTCGTATACAACCGCAAATTTGCTGCAGCCCGCTGTGCTCGTTTGCAGCGAATTTTCGGTTGTATACCATGCTAGGTGAGCGAGATTGCTTTTGAGAGCGATTCTGCATCGGATGTGCGGGTTAGCGCGAATTGGGCTCTGATGGTGGTGCCAAAAAAACGAGTACCAGGAACCTCCTGGTACTCGTTTTCTGCTTTGGCCGTTTGTTGGGTTATTCGGCGGGGGGTGTTTCTTCGGATGCGGGTTCGGGCTCTACGTTTTCGCTTATGTAGACGTAGATGATGCGCACCGTGTCGTTGAGGTTGCCGGTGACGATCTGCGTGGTGTAGTCGTAGGAGAGCACGGCGGACCAGGTGCATGCGACGCCGTTAACGTCGATCGGGCCCTCGAACGAGCAGCGCTCCTTCACGACCGTCGTGTTGTCCGACGCGTACGTGGAGTACGAGGCCTTGTCGGTGGGAAGAACCGCGGAGCCTTCGGGCACCTGGATGCCGATCTTGGCCAGCGTCTTCTCGATGACGTGCTCGCCGCTGATCGCGTCGGCGAAGCTCAGCGTTCCGAACCCGAGGGCGCCGGCAGATGCCGAGTACCCTACCTGGATGACCTTGCCGTCCTTGTCGAGGCCTAGGTACACGGTGGGCGTGCCCGTCTTGGAATCGGCAGGCTCCTCAGTGAGCGCCACGCTGAGGTTGGTCTTGACGGCGCTGGAGCTGTCGTCGACCGCGCGGTTGGACGTCACGAGCGCGCCGTGCCCGATAGCCGCGACAGCCTCTTCGGCAGTCTTGCCGAACAACGCCGTGAGGTTGGGAACCTGGGTTTGGGCGACTGCCGTCTGAACGGCGTCGTTGCCCTCCATGTCCTGAATGCTGTTCTGCGAGTGGGTCGTTGCCTCTTCCTGCTTCTGGTGCGCCTGCTCGGCGGTGTCTTGCTGGGTTCCGGTGAAGGTCTTGTAGCCGAAGAACGCCACCAACCCGCCAAGCACGATGAGCAGCACGATCAAGATGATGAGCACCTTGCGCGTACGGCGCGATTTCTGCATGCGCGGGGAAAGCTCTGCGTCTGGCGCCGCATGGCGTCCGCGTCCCGAGGGCGCGGGTGCAGGCGCGACCGCGGCGGCGGGCGCGGGCTCGGCGGCATCGTCGGCCGCGTCGGCTGCTTCGGGCTCTTGACTATCGTAGCCGGCGTTCCAGTCGAAGCCCTTCCATTTGTCCTCTTCGCCCCAGTCGCGCTCCTCCTCGTCGGGGTTAATGGCGCCGAAGGCCTGCGTGAGGCCCACGGGGTCGTCCTCTGCGGCGTAGTCGACCGATTGGGGCCCCTTCACAGGGGTAAATGCCCCCGTCAGGCCAATCGGGTTATCGCCGGAGTCGAGATAACGGTCGTCGGAGTCGTTTGTTCTACGTTTACTCATCGTTTGCTTCCTCCTCGTAGCCCCGTCGTGGGCGGGGTGCGAAATGGTGCACTTATATTACCTTAGAAAAAGGAGGTAATACACAATCGCACCGATAATGCAAACAACTGCCGCAGCAATGACGATTTTCTGCGCGAGGGGCATGGGTTGCGACTTGAGGTCCTCGAGCGTCGCCTCGCGGTAATCGTCGCGCTTCTTCTGCGTGCTGGGCTTGGCTTTAGTGGGCTCGGGAACCGGCTGATCGCTTTGCGCGGGCTCGTCGGCCTCGGCCTGGTGGGCGGAAACGGGCTCAGGATCGGGCTCAGGCTCAACTTGGGGTTCCTCCGCCGGCCCATCGCTTCCCGTTGCGCCCACGCGGATGACGACGTCTTCCTCCTCGGCCGGCGTAACCGTTATGTGCTTGAAGCCTTCGCTTTGCGCCATCTCGATCCTTCCGCACATGGTAAAGTTGCATGGATTACGACGATTATACGATGAAAGGAAGCACATGGAACTCGTTCCCGGAACCACCCTCCACGGCTTCGCCATCGACAAGCGCGAAGACCTCCCCGAAATCGAAGGCGCCGCCTATATCGGGCGCCACGAGGAATCGGGCGCGCGGCTGCTCTACCTGGCCAACGACGACAACAACAAGTCCTTTGCCATCGGGTTCCGCACGCCCCCGCAAGACGACACGGGCGTCTTCCACATCCTGGAGCACTCCGTTCTGTGCGGATCGCGGCGCTTCCCGGTGAAGGAGCCGTTCGTCGACCTGCTGAAGGGGTCGATGCAGACGTTCCTGAACGCCATGACGTTCCCCGACAAGACGCTCTACCCGGTGGCGTCGACGAACGAGCGCGACCTGTTCAACCTGATGGACGTGTACCTCGACGCCGTGTTCCACCCGCAGATCTACACGAAGAAGGCCATCTTCGAACAGGAGGGGTGGCACTACGAGCTCGTCGCCAACGACGGCGAGGGCGACCCGGCTGCGCTCGGCGCGGACGAGACCACCCTGGTCCACAACGGCGTGGTGTTCAACGAGATGAAGGGCGCGCTCTCTGACGCGAACTCGGTCCTGTACAACGAGGTGCAGGCGGCACTGTTCCCCGGCACGTGCTACGCGTTCGAGTCGGGCGGCACGCCGCAGGCCATCCCGACGCTCACCTACGAGGCCTACCTCGACGAGCATCGGCGCCACTACCGCACCGACAACAGCTACATCATCCTCTACGGCAACCTGGACATCGACCATGCGCTCGAGTTCCTGGACGAACGCTACCTCGTGCCCGTCGCCGCCGAGCAGCGCGAGCTCGACGAGGAGCGGGCAGCCGCTGGCCTCGAGCCGCTGCGGCCCCGCCCCATCACGGCAGCGGAAGGCAGCATCCCGGGCGACGTGCTCGTAACGACGCCTCAGCTCTGCGAGCGCTGTGGCGGATCGGCCAACGATGTGGTGACGGTGCGCGTTCCCGCCGACTCGGAGCTCGCAGCCCTGCACCCCGAGGCGGTGCCCTGCGCCCCCTACGTCCGCCGCACCATGGACACCGCGCCCGAGAACGCGTGCGCGGCCTGCGGCTACGTCTTGGGCGGCGCAGCCGACCGCACGCGCGCGACGGCAACGGAGGTCCTGCTCGACGCGCTCTTCGGCAGCAACGAGGCCCCGCTCAAGCGCGCGCTGCTCGACGAGGGCGTGGCGCATAACGTGAGCGCCTTCCTCAGCGATTCCATACTGCAGCCCTTCGTCATGGTGCAAGCGCAGATGCCGGCCGAGGGAACCGGCGAGAACCTGCAGGAGATCATCGCGACGAAGGTGCGCGACTTGCTCGACGCCGGTTTGGACATGCAGCTCGTGGAGGCGGCGCTCTCGAACGCCGAGTTCCACATGCGCGAGCACGACACGGGCACCGCAGATGGCGTGGTGTACGCGATGACCTCCCTGGCGAGCTGGCTCTACGACGACGATGCACCCATCGACTATCTGCGCTACGAGACCATGTTCGCCACGTTGCGCTCCGAGCTCGAAGGCGACTACTTCGAGCAGCTCTGCCGCGAGCTGTTCTGCGACAACGCCCACACCGCGTCGGCGGAGATCGTCCCGACGCCCGGCGAGTCCGACGACGACTCCGCCGAGCGCCTCGCCGCGATGAACAGCGCGCTTTCCCCCGAGGAGCGCAATCGCATCGTCGCGAAGGAGGCCCTGCTACGCGAGCTTCAGGAAGCCCCCGACTCGCCCGAGGCGATCGCCACGCTGCCGCGGCTCAAGGTCGCCGATATCGGCACCGTGCCCAACGAGCCGGCCTACGGGCTGGACGAGAAGGCGCCCGTTCCCTGCATCAGGCACGAGGTGCCCACGCGCGGCATCGCCTATGCGTACCGCTGCTTCGACATCGACTGCTTGTCCTTCGACGAGCTGCCCTACCTGGGAGTGCTCAGCCGCGTGCTCGGCAAGCTCGACACGGCGCGCCACACCGCCGCGGAGCTCGACACGCTCACCCAGGGCAAGCTCGGAAACCTCACCTTCTTCATTGACGCGTACGACCGCATAGACGACGTGAACGCGGCGATTCCGAAATTCATGGTGAGCGCCTCCGCGCTTTCGAAGAATCGCACCTGGCTCGCCGACCTCCCGCGCGAGGTGCTGCTCGAGACCGACTTCTCCGACACGGGCAGGATCCTCGACATCCTCAAGCAGCGGAAGATCGCGCTCGAGCGGGGCTTCGCCAACTCGGGCCATTCGTGCGCCGCCGTCCGCGTGAAGTCGTACTACACGCGCTCAGGCGTCGTACATGAGCACGTCGGCAACGTCGACTACTACCGTTTCCTCTGCGACCTCATCGAGCATTTCGACGAGCGTGCCGGCGAGCTCTCCGAGCGCCTGTCCGACATCGCGGAGAGGCTGTTCTGCGACGACAACTGCACGATGAGCTTCGCCGGATCCGATGACGACTACGAGGCGTTCTGGAAATCCCAGCCCACCTGCGGGCGCGTGGGGTCGGGCGAGAAGCGGCTCGTCATACCCGAGCCCACCGTGCGCAACGAGGCATTCATCGTGCCGAGCGACGTGTGCTTCGCGAGCATCGGCTGGGATCGCCGCCTGCTCGGCATCCCCTACGACGGCAGCTGGGCCGTCGCTGGGCGCGCGCTCTCGCTCGATTACCTTTGGAACGAGGTGCGCGTGAAGGGCGGCGCGTACGGCGTGGGGTTCCAGGCGCTGGACGCCGGCAACATGCGCTTCTACACCTACCGCGACCCGCATCTGGACGAATCGCTCGACCGCATTGCCAAGTCGGCCGGCTGGCTTGCCTCCTACGATCCCTCGCCCGAGGACATGGACGGCTTCGTGGTGGCCTCGGTGGCGCAGATCGACGCGCCCATCAAGCCGCGCACGCTCGTCAGGCGCCAGATGGGCGACTTCTTCCGCGGCCGCAAGCCCGAAGACCGCCTAGCCGCCCGCGACCAGACGATTGCCGCCGACGCCGAGGCGATGCGCGCGTTCGCCGACATCGTCTCCATGACGGTCGACGCCCACGCGATGTGCGCGTTCGGCAACCGCGACATCCTCGAGGCATCTAAAGCCGGGTTCGAGGTCATCCCCCTCGTCGGCTAGGCGAAACGAAAGGGACAGCGGGGGCAGCCTCCGTTATCCGACGGACAATAGCAAGGCGGCCGCGCCCTGAGGGCGCGGCCGCCTGTTTTCCGTTGTGGGAGCCGGTTACTGGGCGCTCTCGGCGGATGCGCTCGATGCGGATGCGGAGGCTGAACTGGCAGACGCGGCGCTGGCGGACGCCGAGCTGGCGGACGACGTGGTCGTCGCGGGCGTCGTGTTGGCGGCCTGCGACTTCACGACCGTGATCGAGTCGAGCTTGAGCGGTTCGCCGAGCCACTGCGACTCGATGATCTCGATGATGCCGCCGCTCGTGAGCTTGTTGATGGCGGATGCCACAGCGCCCTGCAGGTCGGTGTTGTTGCTCGCCACGGCCGCGCAGAACCCGTTGGGATCCTCGAGCAGGGCGACGATCTTCTCGTTGTAGCCGTTCACATGCGCCACGTACGTGCCCACGACCGCGTCGGATGCAACGTAGCGCGCCGTACCGGAGTTCATGGCCTCGAACGCGGCCTTGAGGTTGTTCTGGGTGACGAGGGAGCCATCGCCGAACAGGTTGGTAACGCGCCAGGAGCTGGTCGTGGAGCCCTGGGCGGCGATCTTAGGCTTGGAATCGAGCGTAGGCACGGACGATTCGGTGGACGTGCCGAACAGGGCGACGCCCGTCACCAGGTACGGCTCGGACTTCCAGTACGTGCCGTCGTCTTCGGAGGCGTCAACGCCGAGCACGACGTCGACCTTGCCGCCATCGAGCGCCGCTGCGGGGTCGTTGCCCACGTCGACGATCTCGACCTTCAGGCCCATCTGGTCGGCCAGGTAGCGCGCGACATCGACGTCGATGCCGATGATGTCGGCACTCGGATTGTCGGCAGGCTTGCCGGCGAGCGGGGCGTGCGAAGCGTCCACGCCGACGCGCAGCGTGCCGTTCTGGCCGAGCGCTGCCGCGGGAACGGTCTGGTCCTTGGCCGGGGGCTTGTATTCCTGGGAATTGCAGCCCGCGAGCAACAGGCTCGCACAGGTGGCGATCGCGCAGATGACTACTGCGACCTTCCAACGTTTCATCCTTGCCTCCTCATGTTCGCGACGCCTCGAAGTTCCCTTTCGAGCGCCGGGCGGCACGCCGCCTCCTGCGTTTCTTCCGGCTGACCTAGTCTTCGCCCCCACACTCGCGCATTGGGGCTGAGCTGCTCACCATCACCCTCTCGCCCGCCGCGGCTGGCTGCCGCGCATCAACGGGCGATGCGACTTACTCCTAGAACGCGCCGTGCTCGCCAGCGGGCATGCCCACTGGTTTACGTGGGTCCTTTCGACCGCATCTGCCATGGACTAGGGATGCTCGCGCACCCCGCAACTACAGACCCGAAAGAAACATATGAAGTGTAGCAGATAACCCATGGGACATGCGTATCTGCATTACAGCAGCAAAAATGACTTACGCGGATAACTTTGCGAACGAATGCCAGAACGTTCCTGGCGCTCATCAGAGGGAAACGACGTGGGTGGCGAGGCGATCGAGAAGTGCGGGGCTGTGCGTGACGAGCACCATGCCGGCGCCCGAATCGGCTTGCCAGTCGAGCAGGAAGTGCCAGATCTGCGCCTGCGTGAGCGCATCGAGCATCGTGGATACCTCGTCGGCGATGAGGTAGCGCGGACGGCTGGCGATGGCGCGGGCTATGCAGAAGCGCTGCAGCTCGCCGCCCGACAGCTCGTGCGGATAGCGGCGCAGCCACTCGGAGCGGATGCCGAGCGCATCGAGCAGCCCATCGGGCACCTCGCCCGCTTCGGCAAGGGTTTTCTCCATGCGCAGGCGGGGATCGACCGCCAACTCGGGGTGCTGGCCGATGAGCTGCACGGGGCATGGGCCAACGGTCGGCAACGGGGCGTCGCCGCAGAGCACTTCCCCACTCCAGGGCGCTTCGTATCCCGCGAGCAGACGGCAAAGCGTCGTCTTCCCGAAGCCCGAGGGAGCCACGAGCGCCACGCGCTCGCCCGGCTCGACCGAGAACGAGAAGCCCTCGTAAAGCGGCTCGCCCTTCACGTAGCCAAACGAGATGTCGCGCGCCTCTAGCACGGCGCATCACCTCCGTCCGGCGTCACGTCGAACCCATGCTCGGGAAGCGCATGCCAAAGCGCGCGGCTGAACGGGTGCTCCAGCAAGTCGGGCGAGGCGAAGTTGGCGACCGCCGTCTCCTCCACGACCGTGCCGTCCTTGAACACGGCAACCCGGTCGGCCACGCGCAGCGCCAGCTCGATGTCGTGCGTGATGAGCAGCACGCCGCCGCCTTCGTCGGAAAACGCGCGGAAGTCGTCGAGCGCCGCAACGGCAAGGTCCAAATCGAGGCCGGGCGTCGGCTCGTCGGCGATGATGAGCTTCGGGTCGTCCATGAGCGCACAGCACAACAGCACGCGCCGCGCCATGCCGCCCGAAAGCTCGTGCGGGTACAGCTGCGCCACGTCCTCGCCGAGGCCGTATCGCTCGAACAGCGCCCGGCGCTTGGCCCGCCGCTCCTCGCGGCTGCCCTGCTTGCCGAACCCTTCCACCTGCTTGCCCACGCGCATGAGCGGGTCGAGGTGGCTGACGCTCTGCGGCACGAGCGAGATGCCGCCTGCGCGCCCGCGCACGGCGGAGAGCGCTTCGGCGTCCATGCGCTGGCCGTCGAACCACACCTCGCCGTACACTGCGGCATTCGGCTCGAACAGACCCATCACGCTGTCGGCGAGCAGCGTCTTGCCCGACCCGGAGGCACCCACGACGGCGATGATCTCGCCGCTGTGGACGGAAATACCCAGGTCGTCGATGACGTTCACCATGTGCTGCTCGGCTGACAGGAACGGCGCATCGACGTCGTACATGCGAAAGCCCACCGACAGGTTGCTCACCTGCAGCAGATGGTGGCCCTGGTCGTGACGCGACGTGGGCCCGTGCCGATGCCGATGATGCTTCTCGGCATTGCCGTGCGGGCCGTGCCCTGCGAGACGATCGCGCTGTTGCATCGCGGGTTCCTCCATCTCCACCCCCTATTCCTGCGAGCTATGGGGGTCGATGAGGCGGCGCAAGCTGGAGCCGGCCACGTCGAACAGCATGACGGTGAGAATGAGGGCGATGCCCGGGAACACGGCGAGCCACCACATGCCCGCCGACAGGTACGACATCGACTCGCTGAGGATGACGCCGATCGCGGGCACGTCCCGCGACAGCCCGAAGCCGAGGAACGTGATGGCCGCCTCGTGCATGATGGCGTGCGGGAACAGCAAGATGAGCCCCACCAGGAACTGCGGGAACACGTAGGGCACCATGTGCGTGAGCGCGATGCGCGCCGAGCTCACGCCGAACTTGCGCGCATGGGCGACGAACGACGACTCGCGGCATTGCAGGATCTCCGCGCGCAGAACGCGCGTGAGCGAGGGCCAATGCGTCACCGCCACGGCGATGGTCACGCCCCAGAACCCCTTGCCGAGCGCATACGAGACCAGGATCAGCAGCACGATGTGGGGGATGCCCATGAACAGGTCGACGAGCCACGTGACCACCGCGTCGGCGCGCTTTCCGCCGAGCGCAGCGATGCTCGCCAGCACGAGCGCCACCACCGCCGACACGCTCGCCGCGAGCAGGCCCACGAGCACGCTCGTCGAGAGCCCGGCGACCGTGCGCAGGAACATGTCGCGCCCCATCCAGTCGGTCCCGAACAGGTGGGCGGGCGACGGCGCGAGGTTCTTCTGCGAGAAGTCGGTCGCCGTTGCGGCGTCGAACACCACGCGCCCCGCAACCACGATCGCCACGAGGGCGACGACCGCGATGACGAACGAGGCCAGGAGGACGCGCCTGTTCGCCACGCGACGGCGGCGCGGCAGGTGCAGCGCCAGGGCCGCGCGCTCCATGACCGTGGTGTAGGGGTTCGGGCTAGACATGGCTGCCCTCCCCCTTGCGGATGCGCGGGTCGACCACGCCGTACAGGATGTTCGCGATGAGGTTGCCCACGAACACGAGCGCCGCCGAGAACACGGCGATCGCTGCAAGCAGGGCGACGTCACTGCCGAGGCCGGCCGTAACCGCCGCCTGCCCGAGCCCGGGGTAGGAGAACACCTGCTCCACGAGCACCGAGCCGCCGAAGATTTCTGAAATCGACGCGAACTGCAGCGTGATGGCGGGAAGCAGCAGGTTGCGCAGGCCGTGCGCGCGCAGCGCCTGCCATGGGGTGAGGCCGCGGGCGCGGGCGAAACGGATGTAGTCGCTCTCCATGACGTCGATGGCCTTCTCGCGCGTGTGCATGGCGATGTTGGCCACGCCCACGACCGAGAGCGTGAGCGCAGGCAGCACGAGGTGGTGCAGCGCGTCGACGATCGTGACGTCGGCGGCCGACTTGCCGATGGGAACCGAGAACCCCACGGGGAACCATCCGAGCCACACTGCGAACACGATGAGGAACACGAGCCCTATCCAGAACGCGGGCGTCGCCGCCAGCACGAAGCAATAGCCTTTCACGAGCTTGTCGACCCAGCTGCCGCGCTTCATCGCCGCCACGACGCCGAGCGCGAAGCCCAGCACGCCGCTGACGACCCACGCCACCAGCATGAGCAGCAGCGTGTTGGCGGCACGCGTCGCGATGACCTGAGCGACCGGCGCGTTGTATCGCAGCGAGGTGCCCATGTCGCCTTGCAGGAACGCACTAATCCAGTTGAAGTAGCGCTCCCACAGGGGGACGTTGGAACCCCAGTACTCCGCAAGCGCGGCGCGCTTTTCGGGGCTCATGTTGAGGTACGCCGACTGCCCGACGTTAGCCTGCACGGGATCGATCGGGCTCAGCGAAACGAGCGCGAACACGATGATGCTCACCGCGAGCAGCAGGAGCACCAGCCTTGCAATCTGTCGTATGACGCGTTTTCCCACAATTCCCCAGTCGCCCGACAGGGCAACGGGGGCGCGGACAAAAGCCCCCGCCCCCGTTGCCCCGCCTTCGCGAAGCTGCTTACTCTACTTCACGCTCCACTCATCGACGTTGTTCAAGATCGACCAGCCGTGGCCGTGCGGGTGCGGCTTCTGGTCGGCAACCGTCACGCCGTCTTTCACGAAGTACAGGTGGTCGACGTTGGCCAGCCACACCCAGGCGGCACTGCCCTGAGGCGCCGGGCCCTGCGAGCCGTCCCAGTAAGCCTGCTTCCACAGGTCGTACGACTGCTCGACGGTCGAAGCCGCGAGCGCCGCTTCGATATGGGCGTCGGTCGTCGCGTTGTTGTAGTTGGCAGCGTTGCTGTTGCCCGTCGAGTAGTAGATGTTGTAGATCTCGATCGGAGCGTTGGATCCCCAGCCCCAGACGATCGGGTCGGAGAACTGGTGCGCGTACAGGCCGTCGGGCGTCCAGGTGGAACCGACCGGCTTCACCTCGATGCCAATTGCGGCCATCTGGTTCTTGAACTCCTCGGCAATGGCCTGGCGCACCGAGTCGCTCGAAGGATAGTACAGCTCGAAGGAGGCGCGCTGGCCGCCCTTCGCGAACACGCCGTCGGAGCCGAGCTCCCAACCGCCGTCGGTCATGTACTTCTTAGCGGCTTCCACGTCGGTCGCGACCTTCATGTCGTCGCTGGCCCACGGCATGCCGTCGCCTACCGAGTAGGCAACCGTCCCATGGCCGTTCATCACGTTCTTGACGAGCTGGTCGCGGTCGATGCCGTAGTTGATGGCCTGGCGCACGGCCAGGTCGCTCGTGACGGCGTTGCCGAGAGCGTACTCCGACTCGCCGTCGCTCTTCTTGCCGCCGGGCTGGTCGACCGGCAGCGAGATGCCGCGCGAGTCAACCGACTTGCACGAGAGCAGGTCGTAACCGCTCGGGACGCTGCCCGCGAGCGTCGCGGACGTCCAGGCGACGTCGACCTGGCCGGCTGCTGCCGCGGCAAGCGCCGCATCCTCTTCCATGAACAGGACGACGACGCGATCGATCTTGGGCGCCTCGCCGTAGTAGTCGGGGTTCGCCACCAGGATGGCCTGCTGGCCACGGTCCCATTGCTCGAGCTTGTAGCGGCCCGATCCGATCGGGTTCGTACCGTAGTCTGCGCCATGCGCGTGTTCGGGCACGATGCCGATGTTGGCGAGCTGGTACAGCAGTGCGTTGAACGGCTTGTTGAGCTTGATCTGGACCGTGGTGTCGTCGGTCGCAACCGCCTCGTCCACGAAGCTCAGGTCGCACTCGGAGCCTTCGGAAGCCTTGATGCCGTTGATCGTGAACGCCACGTCCTTGGCCGTCAGCGGCTGGCCGTCGGTGAACTTCACGTCACCGCGGATCTTGAACGTCCACGTCAGGCCGTCAGCGGAAACCTCGTAGCTCGTTGCGAGGTCGTTTTCGAACTCGAGGTTCTTGTTGGTTTTGATGAGCGTGGACTGGATGAGCGGCTCGTGCACATGCTCGCCGCAGCCCCAGGTGAAGAACGGGTCGAAACCAGCTTCGGGCTCGGACGTGACCGGGATGGCGACGGTCACCTGCGACGCGCTCGCCGCTTGCGAGCCCGCCGAACCCGAGGAGCTCGCGCTTGCGCTTCCCGAACTGCCAGAGCTGCCCGACGATGCGCAGCCCGCAAGTGCGAACGCGAACACCGCTGCAAACACAATGGTGAGTATTCGTTTCATATCCCCTCCAATATTACGGATTTACAAATCGTAACACGCATTGTATGAGAACAGCTGGGTGCGGTCAACAGTGCCGAGCATCCGTTGCGGTGAGCGGACGGCGGAGGATGCAGTCCAGCGAATCCGCGACCGAAACGTGGCGTCGCGAGCCGAATCGGCGATCGCCTACACGCGCGCGAACGTGAGGCAGCGCACCTCCCCCGCGCCGGCAGAGAGCAGCGCATCGGTGGCGGCGCAGAGCGTAGCGCCCGTGGTGTACACGTCGTCGACCAGCAGGATGCGGCCGCCGGCCGCGGTGGGACCCAGCGGCTCGAAGCGGTTGGCCAGGTTCGCGATGCGCTGCCTCGCCGAAAGCCCGCGCTGGTCGCGCGTCTTTGGCCGCGCGAGCGCTTCCCGGCACTCCACGGCGAGGGCGTCGGCCACGCGGCGGGCGAGGAGCTCGGCATGGTCGAAGCCGCGGTAGCGCGCGGCCGACAGCGTCGCCGGCACGAAGGTCACCGCGTCGACCGGCCAATCGGGCGGCAGCACGCGCACCATGCACGAGGCCATGGCCGATGCCAGGCGCTGCTCGCCCTGGTCCTTGAACACGCGCACGACATGGCCCACCTCGGGCGAGAACATGGTCGCCCCCGCGCAGGATGCGAAGGGGAGGCTCGTTCGGCCGAGCCGGGCGAGCGCAACCGGGTTGCACGTGTCGCACTGCACGCGTCCGTAGGCGCTCCCGCAGCGCTTGCACGCACGCCACCAGTCCAGGTATGGGAGCTCACCAGCGCAGCGCTCGCAAAGCACCGAGCCAGGCCGGTCGCAGATAGCGCAGCGGGTGGGCCACAGCGTCTCCGCCGCGGCCTCGGCGGCAAACGACGCCGCCCTGCGCGCTATATCGGACCAGGAACCCATTGCCCGATGGTACAGGCCCAACCTTACCGTGCAACCGCACAGACCTTGCCCCAGGCTTACGCGAGCATCCCCGGAAAACGACAAGGGAGCCCGCGGGCTTCCCCGCAGGCTCCCTCGAACCTTGCACGTTTCCGACGCGCCTTAGTCGCGCGCGACAGCGCCGTTCTGCTCGGTGCCGGCAATCTCCTCGGCGCTCACAGCGATCGAGTGCTTGATCGGCTTCCACTCCGCCTTCTTCACCAGGGCCACCAGTGCGATGGGGATGTAGGTGAGCATGAACAGCGGGAAGGTGAACATGTAGCGGACCTTCTTGCCCGTGGTGGAATGGATCGAATCCCACTCCACGAACGTGGTGAGCACGCCCAGCACGAACATGAACAGGACGTAGCTGAGCAGGCAGAAGGAGATCGACGACAGCGACGAGGCGATCATGACGCCGGTCGACATGGCGCCCGTCAGGCCCAGCACGACGATCGTCGCGTTGAAGAGCACCGAGATGATCGTGAGCAGCATGGCCGGCGAGATGGTCATGAGCATGTCGTAGCAGGCGAACCTATAGCCCTTCTTCTGCGTGAAGATGCCCTTCACCAGGCCGCCCGCGTACTTGCCGAACACCTGGTAGAAGCCCTTGGCCCAGCGGAAGCGCTGGTTCCACGAATCGCGGAACGTGATGGGCTGCTCGTCGTAGAGCACCGCAGTCGGGCAGTACGAGATGCGCACGCCGTCGATGATGCTGCTCGTGGAGAACTCGATGTCCTCGGTGAGCAGGTGCCACTTCCAGCCGCCCACCTTGTCGATGATCTTCGCGCTGATGAAGAAGCCCGTGCCCGAGATGGCGCAGCTCGTGTTGAGGTTCAGGCGCGCCTGGCTCAGGAACTTGGCCTCGCGCAGGAACCACGTGGCGTAGCCGGCGGAAATCCAGTTGCTGCCGTAGTTCTTGGAGTTGCGGTAGCTCGTGGAGGCCAGCGCGCCGTTGTCGAACGTCTTGTTCATCTCGCGGAAGTAGTTCACGTCGAGCACGTTGTCGGCGTCGAACACGAAGTAGGCCTCGTAGCCGCGGTCGGCGTAGCGCTCGCGGATGATCTTGATGCAGAAGTCGAGCGCGTAGCCCTTGCCGATGAGCTCGTCGTTGAAGCGGCGGAACACGATGGCGCCCGCGTCTTCGGCGATCTCGGCGGTGTTATCGGTGCAGTTGTCGGCCACGACGAAGATGTCGATGAGCTCGGCCGGGTAGTTCTGCACCTTGATGGAATGGATGAGGTTGCCGATGACGGCGCTCTCGTTGCGCGCCGAGATGAGCACGGCGTAGCGATGGTTCTTCTTGGCCGTGAGCTCCCGTGGCTTGGTCACGAGAACGTTGAACACGTAGAACAGTTGGTATGCGTAGCAAATGGTGAATGCCAGGAACACGCTGAAGTTGAAGACATCGACGAACGATATCTGCGAGAAAAACTGATCGATCACAGCTTCCTTCTTCTACGGCGCCGCTATTGCGACTACCGGCGTTCTGCTGGGGTGCCGGCCCCTCCCCATATACGGCGCCTTCCCCGCGCCGAGCCCCATTATTTTGGGCCGAAGGAATTATAGCCATTTCGCCACGTGTCAACACGTGAGTTTTCGTGACAAGTGGGAAACAAGCCGATAGCGAGCGGTATACGGCCATTTCCGCAAAACTTCTTCACCATCCCGCCACATATGCGCCGCACAGGGGCGCGTGTGTTACCCTTTGCACGCACCACTTACTATAGATACGGAGGCATTCCATGGCATACGAAATCAAGGACATCAACCTGGCCGACGCGGGCCTCGCGCGCATCCTGTGGGCCGAGCGCGACATGCCGGTTCTCAGCCGCATCCGCGAGCGCTTCGAGGCCGAGAAGCCCCTCGAGGGCGTGCGCATCGGTTGCTGCATGCACGTGACCACCGAGACCGCCAACCTCATGCGCGCGCTCGTGGCGTCGGGCGCAAAGGTTACGCTGTGCGCCTCCAACCCGCTGTCCACCCAGGACGACACGGCCGCCTCGCTCGTGCGCGACTTCGGCGTGGACGTGCACGCCATCGCCGGCGAGGACGCCGACACCTACAACAAGCACATCGACGCCGTGGTGGCCACCGACCCGCAGATCATCATGGACGACGGCGCCGACCTCGACACCGCGCTGCACACCCGCTTCACCGAGAAGCTGGCCGGCGTCATCGGCGGCACCGAGGAGACCACGACCGGCGTCGTGCGCCTGGCGGCCATGGCGGCCGAGGGCGCGCTGGGCTACCCCGTGTTCAACATCAACGACGCCAACACCAAGCACTGCTTCGACAACCACTACGGCACGGGCCAGTCCACCCTCGACGGCATCGTGCGCGCCACGAACCGCCTGCTGTGCGGCCGCACGATCGTCATCAGCGGCTACGGCTACTGCGGGAGCGGCCTGGCGCTGCGCGCCAAGGGCATGGGCATGCGCGTGATCGTGTGCGAGGTCGATCCGCTGAAGGCGCTCGAGGCGCACATGGAGGGCTACGAGGTCATGCCCGCCGCCGAGGCCGCCAAGCACTGCGACGTGTGGGTCACCGTCACCGGCGACTGCAAGGTGGTCGACGCGCCCGCCTTCGAGAACATGAAGGACGGCGCCATCCTGTGCAACTCCGGGCACTTCGACTCCGAGATCAACATCGGCTGGCTCGAGGAGAACGCCTCCTCGAAGGTGGAGCTCAAGCCGCTCGTCGAGGAGTACACGCTGGCCGACGGCCGCAAGATCGTGCTGCTGGCGCAGGGCCGCCTCGTGAACCTGGCGTGCGCCGAGGGGCACCCGGCCTCCGTCATGGACATGAGCTTCGCCAACCAGGCGCTGGCCGCCGAGTACCTCTACCAGCACGCCTCCGAGCTCGAGAACAAGGTCTACGACGTGCCGGCCGAGATCGACGACGGGGTAGCGCGCGTGAAGCTCGAAACGCTCGGCGTGCAGATCGATACGCTCACTGAGGAGCAGATCGCTTATAT
>CACWWI010000031.1 GCA_902764575.1 uncultured Coriobacteriaceae bacterium | reverse complement strand
CCTCGGTTAACTGAAGAAAAATCAATTTAGTACCTGCGGAAGCGGCTACGCCCTCCCCCGGCGATAGCCGCTTCCCGTTCGCAGGCGAGAGCTGCGCTCTTACGCTTGAAGGAATGTGTGGGAGGGGGGCAGTCCGCTTCGAGGCGTATTCCCATACAACCGCAAATTTGCTGCACTTCAGGCATCGGGATTGCAGCATATTTGCGGTTGTATATGAATTTTCCCCCTCATTTCGGAGGGGTGATTCTCGTTTCCCCAGGTCGCGCATCCCGCTTAGCCATCTGATTCCCATACAACCGAAGATTTGCTGCATCGGCACCATGGAAATTGCAGCATATTTGCGGTTGTATGGGAATGGCGAACATGTTCGGGTCACGCAACCCGCAATCTCATGCATTTTTCCCTTGTCGGGTGCAGCTGATTGGGAGTTGCGTGACGTAGGGCGCGGTTGGACGCACGAAGACTGGGGCAGACGACTGCACAAGAGGCGAAGAGAGATTGAGGAGGGGCTAGCGGTTGATTCGGGGGATTCGGCCGGTGTTGGGGCGGTTGGCTTTGCGGCGTTGCTCTTTTTCCACGTAGAGGGGGATGTGGATGGTGAAGCAGGCGCCTTCGCCCTTGCGGCCTTCCACCTGCACCCAGCCGTTGTGGCGATCGACGATTTCCTTTACGACGGTCAGGCCGATGCCCAGGCCACCGCTCTCGCGGTCGCGGCCCGAATCGGCGCGCCAGAAGCGCTGGAACACCATGCGGGCTTCCTCGGGGGTGAGGCCGATGCCCGTGTCCTTGACCGAGATCGACGCCATCGTCTCGCCGCGCTTCACGCGCACCTTGATCTTGCCGCCCTCGTCGGTGTAGCGGACCGCGTTGGAGATGAGGTTGGCCGTAGCCTGGCGAATGAGGTCGGGGTCGCCCATGATCAGCACGTTCTCGTCGGCCTTGTACGTGAGCGTGAGGCCCGCTTCGGCCACGTAGGCCTCGTGCGTGGCGATGATGCCCGCAACGACCTCGCCCACGTTGACGATCTCCTGCTTGTTGGGGTTCGAACGGTTCTCGAGGCGCGACAGCTTGAGCATCGAATCGACTAGCCGCGAGAGGCGCATGACCTCGGAGTCGACCGTCATGAGGCGCTCCTCGTCGACGGGGAGCACGCCATCGACCATGGCCTCGACCGTGGCCTGAATGGCCATGAGCGGGGTGCGCAGCTCGTGGGCCACGTCCGTGGTCAGACGGCGCTCGAGCTTGCGATCGCGCTCGACTGCGGCCGCCATAGCGTCGAAGGTCTGGCCGAGCTGCGATATCTCGTCCTCGCCCTCCATATTGGTGCGCGCCGTCAGGTCGCCTTCCTTGATGGCGACGGCCGTGTCGGTCATGCGCTTGATGGGGCGCACGAGGCTGCGCGCGAAGAAGTAGCCGAACACGGATGCCAGCACGATGGCGATGATGGCGGCCATGGTCATGGCCTGGTACGAACGGTCGCGGAACTCCTGGTCGGTGGCGCGCAGAAGCTGGTCGGAGCCGTACACCCACACGCGGACGGAGCCGACCGCCGTGTCATCGGCGATGATGGGTGCGCGCGCCATGTTCTCCTGGCTCTGGACGGGCGCTATCGAGGGGGTGATGGCGCCGTCGGTTCCCTCGGAGGCGAGCACCGTGGAGTCGAACAGCACCTTGTCGCTGGTGTCGACGACCTGCATGCCCACGCCCTTCGACATGGCCACCGCGCTCCTCGCGGGTTGCAGGGCGTCGTCGTTGAAGCGGCCCGTCTGCTCGTAGCGCTCGGCTATCTGCTCGGCGGTCGTCTCGGCGACGGTGCGCATGTTGTCTTGCGTGTACGAATGGAAGTGCTGCTCCCACACGAACGAGACCACGCCAATCGCCACGAGGGCGGTCATGGCCGCGATGAGGGAGAACGAGATGGTTACGCGCGTCGTGTACGACAAGCTGCCCCAACGCAGCCTTCGGCGGGGGCTGGATTCCTCTTCCAGCTCCTCTGCCTCTTCCTCGTCCACGAAGTCGGGACGCTCGGCTGTCTGCGGATCGCTTGCCACCGAATCGAGCGGGCGGTCTTACTGCGAGATGCCCGACTTCGTGGGGTCTTCGAAACGATACCCCACGCCGTGCACGGTGTGCAGCCATTTGGGGCTGCGCGGATTGTCGCCGATCTTGGCGCGCAGGTTCTTCACGTGGCTGTCGATGGTGCGCTCGTAGCCCTCGAAGTCGTACCCCAGCACCTTTTCAACGAGCTCCATGCGCGAGTACACGCGGCCCGGGTAGCGCGACAGCGTGGTGAGCAGCTTGAACTCCGAAGCAGTCAGGTCGACTTCCTTGCCGGAAACGAGCACCTTGTGCCCGGACACGTCGATGGTCAGGTCGCCGAACTCGAGCACCTCACGCTGCGGCTCGGAATCGGCATGCACGCGGCGCAGCAGGGCGCGCACGCGCGCCACGAGCTCGCGCGGGCTGAACGGCTTGATCAGGTAGTCGTCGGCGCCCAACTCGAGGCCGATGATGCGGTCCTCAACCTCGCCCTTCGCCGTGAGCATGATGATGGGCACGTCGGAGTTGTCGCGGATGGCGCGGCAGACGCGCTCGCCCGGTACGCGGGGAAGCATGAGGTCCAGAATAATCAGATCGAAGTGGTGCTTGGCAAATTCCTCGAGGGCGTCCTGGCCATCGCCGATGGCCGTCACCCAGTAGTTTTCACGCTCGAGATATGCGGTAACCGCGTCGCGGATGGCCTTCTCGTCCTCGACAAGCATGATGCGGCGAGTCTCATTGCCCATGTCGTCTCCTTACATGTTTCGTGCCGTATTCGAATTCTAGCGCGTGACCGCACGCGCGTGTACGCATTTGGGTTTTATTGTAGCAATTGGGGGTCAGAAGTAATCCTTGTGAAGGTGAAATGACACAATTCAACACCATGAGCACGACAACGCCCCGCCATAGCAACAAACCCAAAGCGCCCTCGTCGAAACCGAGATCGGCTGAGGGAAGCGCATCCCCCCAACCAACTGGAAGCGGGGAGAACGGGAGGACCTTGCTCTCGCGCCGCCAGCTGCTCTTCGGGGCGGTGGGGGTCGGCGCCGTCGCGGCAATCGGCATCGGCGTCGCAACGCGCGGGGGCGGTGTCTTCGACGACGGTGGCGGCGACGTTCCCGTTTTGAAGGTCCCTAACAGCGCGGTGACGGCGCTCGCAGATTTCGAGGCGCTGGAATCGTACGAGGGCAAAGTGGAAGTCGTGAACGAGGTCGACGTCCCCTACGGCACGCTCGTCTGGATGAACGACGACTCCGTTGCTGCATGCCTGCTCCCGACGAGCGAGGGATCGCCCCTCACGCAAGCGGCATTGCTCGACCTGGGAAGCGACGAGCCCAGAACCGTGCTCGAGCAGGCCATCGGGTTCAACGAGAACTTCGAGATCTATGACATGCGGGCCACTTCGAAGGGCCTCGTCTGGACCGAGGCGAACGTGCTCAAGGGGGCATGGCGCATATACTCCGCCCTGGACAGCGCGGACGTCCCCGCATCCGCGACGTTGCTCGAAGAGGGAGACAGCACGTACGAAACCCCGACGATCGCCGCCGTAGGCGACCGCGTGTTCTGGCAGGTGCTGCCCAAGGACCCCAATCCCGACAAGCTGTCATCGAAGCTCATGGCGGCGACGATGGGCAAAAACGATGCAGCGTGCGTGTACGAATCGGCCCGTCGGATGGGAACGCCCATCTACGCCGGCCAGGACAGCGTGACCATCACGCCGCGCCTCGACCGCGCGACGGCGTACTACCAGCTCACGAATATCAACGCCTCAACGGGCAGCGTTACCGACCAGATGACGCTCCCCGGCTCCATGAGCCCCCTCGACGCGGGCTACGGCGACACGGGCTTCATGTTCTCGTTCCCCGACATCTACAACTTCGGCGACGGCATCTCCAACCTCGGGACGTACGTGCCCATGTCGAACCCTAACGGCGACTACGACAACGCGAAGTGGTTCGGCTTCGCACGCACCCCCACGGCGCCTCCCTGCTGGTGCAACGGCACGCTCGTCATGAAATCGACCCGCGCCGTATGCGGCGTCGACCTCCAGAACAGGACGTACTACGCGATCGACGTGGACGACGGCGCCGACACGTACGGGGAATACCTGGCCACCACGGGGTCTCACAGCAGGTTCGTGACGTACACGAACATCGACCACTCCCCCATCGAGGGCAAGGCGACGCATGCCTGCCGCATCAAGGTGTGGCGGACGCTTTCCTAGGAACGGGACAAGGGGAGCTACTGCATCCAGCCCGCTAGAACTCCACGCCTTCCAGGCGCTCGAAGATCACGTCGATGCGCTGGAGGAAGGCCCAGGGGTCGAAGATGGCGTCAAGCTGCTCGGCCGTGAGCGTGCAATCGGGATCGGCCTCGAGGCGCTCCCGGTACGTAGGGCCGTCCACGGCGTTCTGGATGTCCTCCCACACCTGCATGGCGTTGCGCTGCACGATGACGTAGGCGTCCTCGCGCGTAATGCCCGTCTGCACGAGCTCGAGGATGACCTTCGAGCTGAAGATGAGCCCGCGCGTGCGCCACAGGTTGTGCTCCATCTTGGCGGGATAGGTGAACAGGCCCTCGAGCAGCGGCTGCATCTTCCCGAACATGTAATCCAGCGCAATGAAGCTATCGGCCAGGGCCACGCGCTCAGCGCCCGAATGGCTGATGTCGCGTTCGTACCACAGCGCCACGTCGTCGAGCGCCACCTGCGCGTTGGCCTTGACGATGCGGGATAGCCCGCACACGCGCTCCACCGTGATGGGGTTGCGCTTGTGGGGCATGGCCGACGAGCCCTTCTGCCCCTTCTTGAACGGCTCCTCCGCCTCGATGACGTCGGTCTGCTGCAGCAAGCGCACCTGCATCGCGATGGCCTCGAGGGTCGAGGCGACCGTGGCGAGCGTTGTCATGACCTGCGCATGGCGGTCGCGTGCGATGACCTGCGTGGAAAGCGGGTCGGGGCTGAGGCCCAGCTTCTCGCACACGTACTGCTCGACGAACGGGTCGATGCTCGAGTACGAGCCAACCGCGCCCGAGATGGCGCCCGTCGCGATCATGGCGCGCGCCTGCTCCATGCGCTCGAGGTCGCGCTTGAGCATCCACGCCCAGCTGCCGAACTTCATGCCGAACGTCATGGGTTCGGCGGAGATGCCGTGCGTGCGCCCCACGCACAGCGTGTCCTTGAACTCGAAGGCGCGCTGCTTGCACACCTTCCCCAATGCGCGGATGTCGTCCATGATGATGTCGCATGCCTGCGTGATCTGGTAGCACAGGGCCATGTCGCCCAGGTCGCTCGACGTCATGCCGTAGTGCACCCAGCGGCTCGGGGGCTCGGATCCCTCGGGGATGTCGGCGTCGATGTACTCGGCCATGTTCGTGAGGAACGCGATGACGTCGTGGTTGGTCACCTGCTCGATCTCGTCGATGCGCTCCACCGTGAAGTCGGCGTGCGCGCGGATCCAGGCAGCCTCCTCGCGCGTGATGCCCGCCTTCCCCAGCTCGGCTTGCGCCTCACATGCCAAGACCTCGATCTCTTTCCAGATCTCGAACTTGTTCTGCATCTCCCAGATGGATCCCATGGCGGGACGCGTATACCGCTCGATCATGCCAGCCTCCTCGTTGCTTGCGGAACGGAATTCAGGATACCAGACGCAGGGCGCCGCGCGGCAAGCCGTCCCCCTGAAGGCCCACCTGCTCGGCGACTACAGCTCGCGGAAGATCTCGCGGACGGCGCCCACCTGGTCGCGGTCTGCGACGATCACGGCGGTGTCGCCCGGGAAGAGACGCGAGTCCTCGTTGACGACCTGCACGTCGTCCTTAGTCGATATGGCAACGATCAGGCTGTTCTCGGGCATTTCCACGTCGTAGGCCAGCACGCCGTCGTCGTTGGAATGGCGGTGCATGTGCGGTACGGGGATCTCGGTGAGCACCACGTCGCCATGCGTCAGCGACGACACGACGTTCACCGAGCCCATGAGCGTCTCCTCCTCGATGAGGTTCGCGATCATCTCGGTCGACGAGATCGACTCGATGCCGAGCGCCCTGAAGATGCGCTGGTTCTTGGGCGCGTTCACGCGCGCGATGGTGCGGTTGACGCCGTACACGCGCGATGCGATCTCGCACGAAACGAGGTTGTTGTCGTCTTGGCCGGTGGCGGCCACGAACACGTCGGCCTTGCGGATGCCGGCATCTTCCTGGTAGCGCGAGTCGCATCCGTCGCCGCGAATGACCAGGTAGCGCCCTTCGAGCACCATGGATAGGCGGTCGGCGACCGCGGTGTCGCGCTCGATGATGGCAACCTCGTTGCCGCTGCGCAGCAGCACCGTCGCCAGGTACTCGCCCACCTTGCCGCCGCCGTTGATCACGATGTACATATGCGCCTCTCCTCGTTTGCGCAACGCGGGAAAGCCCGCTGCGCCCTTCGCCTTCGTTACGACTGCACGTACTTGATGAACTCGTCAATCAGATTGTGGTGCACGCATGCGAGCACCGAGTCGCCGTGGTAGAGCGTCGACTCGCCCGTCGGGATCGACGACGCCGAGCCGTCCTTGCGCTCGAACGCGATGATGCGGATATCGTGCTCGCGCTCGAGCTCGTAAACATGGATGGAGCGCAGCTCGCGCCATGAGAGGTCGAGCGAGAAGCGCAGCACCTCGTAGTCGCCGAACGTGTCGAGGTGCGACCCGTGACCGGCGAGCGCCTTGCTGAACACCTCTTCGGCCACGAGCGTCGTGCCGCATACGTAGTCGATGCCGAGCTGCATGTAGGCGCGCTCGTGGTCGTGGTTGTACAGGCGCGCGATTACGTGGGGCACGCCGTACAGGCGGCTCGCGACCTCGGTGACCATGAGGTTGGCGTTGTCGGACTCGGTGACCGCCGCCACCACGTCGCAGTCCTCCACGCCCGCCTTGACCAGCGTGTCCTCGTCATAGCCGATGCCCTGCACCGTAGATCCGTTGAAGTTGCGGCCCAGATTGTTGAACGCCTCCGCGTCGCGGTCGATAACGCACACGTTCGCACCGTTGTCGGTGAGCATGCTCGCGAGGCTCGATCCCACGCGCCCGCATCCCACCACGATCACATTGCGCATATGCACCCTTTCGCTCGGTTGCACCTATTGTCGCACAAAGTGATTTTTAAATTGAAGCCATGGCGGTGATGGTCATGTGATACCAGTTGTCCTGGTTGGGCGGGCAGTAGATGCCGGCAGCCTCGTAGGAGACGGTGTAGCCGTACACCTCGGCCAGGCCTGCCACGTGGTCGCGGATGGCGGTTTCCCAATCGTTCCAGGTGCTCGAACCCCATCCCCAGGCGTTATAGGGGAGGAAGCACACCGAGCCCCTGCCGCTCTCGGTGTTCGAGATGGCGGGCGAGAAGCGCGGGTCTACGCCGTTTTCCCATGCGGCCTCGGCGAACACCTTGCCGTAGCCCGCGAGGTTCGACCCCGCGAGAAACTTGTCGATGCGCCGGGTCCACTCTTCGACGAAGGCCTTCCTGCCCACTGTCCAGTCGACGGGCTCGAGGGTGTACTCGAGGCGCTCTTCCTTCGAGAAGCCGCCGGGCTCCACCGCCTCGGTAGGATTGCCGGTGAATTCGCCCTGCTTCGCCTTCTGGGCGTCTGCACGGTCGATGGCGTCCTCGTCCTCGCGCTGGGTGCGGTACTTGGCGGAGCGCTCCATGCTGTCGACCATCCGCATGCCGGGCTCGATCGTGCGGGCCGATGTGGAAGTGAGCGCCGATTGCTCGTAGGTAACCATGTCTTGGGATGAGGCGCCGGAATAGCCCTGCGCCGAAGAGGTCGTGCGCGTCGTCGCGTCGTCGTATCCGAACGCGCCAGCCTTCGCCACGTCGTCGACCGGTCCGGCCGAAGCCACGCCGAACCCAACCCCGCAGACGATGGCGAGAATAAAAATGCCGGCCATGGTGTTTATCACCATATTGCCGGCTCTCCGTTTAAGCTGCTTCCGACCCATATTTCAATTTTCTTTCCCGATGGCCCCCGCCACCGTGGCACGTATTTTACCGCAGGTGAGAGCGCTGTTGCAAAATGCAGGGGGGTGTTTTATCCATCATTTGTTCGCTTTTTTGGAAGGGTGCTCGAAGCCGTTTCGGGCCCAAATCGCATCATGTCGGTATGTCCTGAAAAGAGGCGCACAATATGTCGTTTTGAGGGCGGTGCGCCGAAAAACGAACGAACGATGGTGGAATGATGGTGGAAACAGCGGTTCGAACCGCTCGCCCGAGCAAGAATTAACCCTGTTGAACACGCGAAAACGCGCGCGCGGCCACGGTGTAAAACCCACCGAAACCGACTGGATTAGGGCACGATCAGGACCAAGCTCGCATCCCCCGCCACACCGTACACCAGAAGCGAGATGAGGCAGAAGGCGACGAAGCAGAGCGCGGCCGCGACCATGAGCGGCCCCACGTTGCGCACGTACCCGAGCACGAAGAGGATCACCGACACGACGACGAACACCCACAGCTGACTGAACGCATACGGCACCGTTTCCCACGACACAACGCCCAGGCTCATGGGGAGCAGCGACGCGCCCACCGACATGACCACGATGCCCACCGCATGCCATGCGGTGGCGTGCTTGCCCCCCATGGGGATGACGGTAAGGCAAAGCCCCGCCATCAGCAGGACGAGGGGCCAGAACTGCCACCACTCGCCCGACGACAGGAGCGGCGTGACGTTGATGGCCACGACCATGAACACGAGCATGAGGAAGACGGCTATGGCAAGGCGCGCGAGAAGCGACGGCCCGTTGCCCGCAGCGTTCGGCGCAACCCCCGCCGCGCTCTCGTAGTCCATCTTCCCGTAGGCGCTCGACTCCACCCCCTCGGGCATTACCTCGTAGAGGCCGCGCGTTTCGGACGCGCGCGGGAGGTACGCCCAAAGGATCAGGTAGACGATGGCGGCGAGGCCGAACGTGCTGAGGGTGAGCAAGACGGCAAGGATGCGTATGACGATGGGGTCGAAATCGCAGTACTCGGCGATGCCGGCGCACACGCCGGCAAGATGCGCATCGCGCGAGCGATACAGCTGACGTTCTGCGACTTGCTGTGCCACGACCACCTTCCCCGCTCTCGAATTCGTTTAACGAAGGACGGCGCCTACTGCTGCTCGGAACCGCTCTCGCCGGGGGCCTTGCGCTGCACGAGCAGCTCGCTCACACGGCGCCTGCGCATGGCACGCACCTTGAAGCGGTAATCGTCGACCTCGAACTCGTCCCCCACTTGGGGAACGGCGTCCAACGTGTCGATAAGCCATCCCGCGATGGTCTCGTACTGGTCCGATTCGACGACCGGCCAGCCGAGCTTGCGCGCTTCCTCGACGGGGAAACGGCCGTCCACGAGCCATTCGTTGTCGGAGACGCGCGTGATGAACGGCGCCTCGGCGTCCGTCTCGTCGACGATCTCGCCGACGATCTCCTCGACGATGTCCTCCACGGTAATTAAACCATCGGTGCCGCCGTACTCGTCCACCACGATGGCCATCTGTTGCCTTTTCGTTTGCATCTCCGACAACAGGGGGAAGAGGTCCTTCGTCTCGGGCACGAACAACGGCTCGTGCATGAAATCGGTTACGGGAGCGTCGACCGAGCCGTCGAGGACTGCCGGGATGAGTCCCTTGTAATGGACGATGCCGATGATATGGTCGAGGTCTTCGTGGAACACGGGCAGGCGCGAGTAGCCGGTTCCGCGCATGCGCTCCAACGCCGTGCGCACGGTCTCGCAGTCCTCCACCGCGATGATGTCGACGCGCGGCTGCATCACGTCGCGCACGGTGAGCTCGTCGAGGTCGAGGATCTCGCCGATCATGCGCTTCTCGTCGTCGAGCAGCTCCTCGTTGTCGTCCACGAGCTCCTTGATGTCCTCTTCGGACACCGACCGCTTCCCACGCCCGAGGGCCATGCGCAAGCCGCCGAACAAACCCGACTGTTTGTCGCCTTCCTTCGCCATGTCCGCCCCCTAGATGACGAACAGGACCACGGACAGGAACAGGCAAATGGAGCCGGCGAGCACGATGAGGTGCGAAACGAACCACAAGTACGGCACCTGGCGGAACACGTAGAACACGAGGCCGATCACGAAGCAGACCGCCGCCACGGCAAGGAGGATCATGCCGGCAGGCTCGATGACAGCTGCCAAGGCGGGAGCCAGCGTGAGCGTCAGGAGCCCCATGACGATGCAGAGGCCCACCTGCACCCAGCGCGGCCGGTTCGTCCACAGCACCTCGATGAGGATTCCCGCGAAGGCGAGCGTCCACTCGATGCCGCACAGCATGGGGCCGCCCGCATCTGCGAGCAGCAGCATGCAGTACGGGGTGCAGGCGCCCGCGATGTAGAGAAACACGAAGCTGTGGCCCAGAATGCGGAAGACCGTCTTGGGCTCTTCCGCGGGGATTGCGTGGTACAGCGTCGACATGAGGAACGCGAGCAACATGGGCACCGCGAACGCGAGCGCAGCCAGCAGGCGCACGCCGCCGCCGTGCAGCGCGGCCACCACGACGAGGATGACGAGCGCGGCGATGGCGAGCGCGGCGCCCACGCCGTTCGACACGGCGTTGGCGATGGTCTCGCCGAGCGAGCGGTTCTCGAGGCTCGAGCCCCTACCTCCGCGCGCCTTGGCGGCTACGCCCTTGAACTGCGAGGGCATCCACACCGGTGCGTTCGGCGAGCTCGGCTCTGGACTGGGATGGGGTATGTTCTGTGCGTTCATGCCTATACTCTATCACAACAGAGTGGTCGATGCGGCCATGTGGGCTGCCCGCTCCTGCTGGCGCTCGGGCTTGAGGTGATTGCTCAGTTCACGCGTTTGGCGTCCTCGGGGTTGATGGTCATGCTCTGGAAGCGGTTGGTCATGAAGTCGTTGTCGTATTCCTTGTTGCAGAACTGGACTATCGCGGAGGGGTCCTGGTAGTCCATCGTTCCCGCCTCGCGCTGGAACCAGCAGTCCAGCGATGCCAAGGTGAGCACGCAGTCGACCATCATGAGCACGGTGCACACCGTCGTCACCGCGTAGCGCCAGTTCCAAGGAATCTTGTTGACGAGCTTGAGCATAATCGGCAGCGCGAGCTTCACCCACACCAAGCCGAGCAAGCCCCACATGCACATGAACATGAAGTTCGTGCGCCCACCGATGTTCAGGAACGTGCCCGAATAGTCCCACGCCACGATGCCGAAGGCGGTTTCCATGAACCAGCTGACGAAGAACTCGAACGCGCCGCCGATAACGGCCGCCACCAGGAAGATGATGAGGGGGTTCTTGTCGTGGAAGCGGTTGAGGGCAATGGTCATGAGCACGGCGCCCACGCCGTAGATGGGGCTGAACGGGCCGTACAGCAGGCCGGCGCGGTCCTGGTACACGCCCGGGTCGACGACGGTCACGTGCCAGATGACCTCGATGATGAGGCCCGCGATGCAGGCGACGACGAAGATCCAGAAGAGGTTGAAGAAATTCAACGTGATATAGCCCTTGCCGGTGGTGTCGCGGCCGAGCGTGCCATCCTCGGCTTCGGCCTTCCACTCAAGCTCGTGCAGGCGCCTCTGGAGCCTGCGCTCGTCGCGCAGCGCGGGGTCGGAATACGACTGCAGCGCGATCAGGATGATCAAGTTGATGCCCGGGGCAATGAGCTCGCGCGAGAGGCCTGTCAACATGAACTGGCAGATGAGGACCCCGACTTCGAACACGATCATGATATTGCAGAGCGTTGCCGTGCGACGTCGGTAGCCCATCAGGAGGCGCACGCCGAGCACGACGAACATCACGGCGAGCACCACCATCAGAAGCAGCTCGACGACTACTATGACGAGCGTCACCGCCGTATGTTCCTCGAGCTGGCTGAAATCGACCTTGCCCGTGAACACGACGATGAGCACCAGCGCAAACGCGATCACCTGCAAGGCACCGGCGACGATGCTGACGGCGCCGAATATGCGCACGATGAGCGGGTACTCCTCCATCTGGTCGTCGCGTGCGTTCTTGGTTATGTCGAGCGTAGCATCGCCGTTCGCATGCTGCTTGTCGGCCACGTGCCCATCCTCTCGTTGGGGGCGGGTCGGCTACTCGGCCTCTCTCTCGTTCAAGGCCAGACGACCGCGGAATATTCGGTATGCAACGACATGATAGGCTAGCACAAGCGGCACTCCAATGCAGGCAATTCCGGTCATCCATGTGAGCGCCAGATCCGAGGAGGCGGCAGTCGCCACCGTGATGGACGGCCCCACGCTGTTGGCCGACGCCACAACCAGGTTCGGGAACATCGACGTTGCCAGCAAGAACACGAGCGCAACGGCTGCCACCGATTGCGCGACGAACGTGCGCAGGTCGCGATTGCCATTTCCGCCGAAGTATATCGCCGCTCCCATGCCCAGCACGAACAGGATCGCGCACGCCCAGCGCACGACCCCGAGCTCGGGCGCCATCTCGGGACGGATGATGAAATGCCCGTACAGGGAAATCAGCAGGAAGATGACCACCGAGGCAACCTGGAAGATGAAGCGCTGGTTCACGGCGCGCTTGCGCAGCTCCGACCCGAGCGGGGCCTTGAGCGCTATCCACGCCGCGCCCGCGGCGATGCACATGGCCAGCCCGAGCAGGCCGCACAACAGCGTGAACGGCGTGATGAGCCCGAACAGGGGGATGCCGATGTAGTTGCCAGCCGCGTCCATGGGAATGCCCGCGTAGATGTTGCCCACCGCCACGCCGAACAGCAGCGCGGGAAGCAGCGAGCCCACGAAGAAGCAAACGTCCCACACCTTGGCCCACGCGGTGTCGCGGGAGGCGAGCTCGACGGACACGCCGCGGAGGATGAGGCCGAACAGCACGAGCATGATGGCCAGGTAGAACCCCGAGAAGGTGGTCGCGTACGCGGGCGCGAACGCCGCGAAGAGCGCGCCGCCCGCCGTGAGCAGCCATACCTCGTTGCCGTCCCACACGGGGCCGATGCTGTGGCGCACGAGCTCCTTCTCCTCGTCCGTCTTCGCGATGAACGGGTACAGCACGCCCGCGCCCAGGTCGAACCCGTCGAGTACGAAATAGCCCGCTATGAGCAGGAAGATCAGGAAGTACCACAGAATGCCTAGGGCCGACATGCTACTCACCGCCTTTCCCTGCATCGGTGCCGTCGGTTTCGTCGCCGCCCATCAGACGGTCGACGATCGCGGGCACCGCATCGCCCGCGCCGTCGGCTGAGGCGGCGGCCGCAGCCGGGCCCGCCTTCACGAACTTGGCGACCAACCTGCCCCATGCAACAAACAGCAGCAGGTAGACCGCGCAGAAGAGCAGGATGGTCAGGATGAGCTCGGGAGCGGTGACCGAGGGCGAAACGGCGGAGTTCGTGAGCAGCTCAACGCCCTCGGGCGCGTTGGTCGACGGGTACACGACCCACGGCTGGCGGCCGAGCTCGGCGGTGAACCATCCGGCCTCTATGGCCGCGAACGGGAAGAGCGGGGCGATGACGAGCAGCTTCTGGAGCCATTTCCAATCGCCTAGCTTGTCCCGCTTGTACGCGATGAGCGCGATGACGAGCACGAGCAGGATCACGCCAGACAGGGCAACCATCAGGTGGTACACCTGGAAGATGGCGCCCACCGGAACATCGGAGGGGTCCATGGCGCCGTATTTCTCGGTTTCGGCGAGCGTGTTGAGGCCGGGGTACACCGTATCGAACGTGAACGTGGCCAGGAAGCTCGTGAACCCAGGGAGCGACGGGCCGACGACCGTCTGGTTTGCCTCGTCCACCCAGCCGAAGAAGTAGAGCGGCGGTACCTCGTCTGCGTACTGGCCCTCCATTGCGGCGAGCTTGGTGGGCTGCTGCTCCCACACGCCCACGGCCGTGGAGTGGGCCGACACGAACAGCGCGCACGTGGCGACGATGGCGATGGCCAGGCCGGTCTTCATGGTCTTCCGCGCGAAGCCGCCGTTCGTGCCCTTCAGGTAGTAGTAGGCCGCTACGGCTATGGCGCAGAGCCCGCCGATGACCAGGGCGGCGGTAACCGTATGGAAGTAGCGCAGGCCTGTCGTGGGGTTGAACGCCGCGGCGAAGAAGTCGGTGAGCACCGCCTTGGAGCCGTCCGCCGCGAGCTCGGCGCCCGCGGGGGTCTGCATCCACGAGTTCGCTATGAGGATCCACAGCGCCGACAGGCACGAGCCAAACCACACGAGCCATGCCGACACGCAGTAGAACTTGGGCGACACCTTGCCGCGCCCGAACAGGAGCACGCCGAGGAACACCGACTCCAAGAAGAAGGCGAAGAGCGCCTCGGCGGCCAGCGGGGCGCCGAATATGTCGCCCACGAACCGCGAGTAGTCGGCCCAGTTGGTACCGAACGAGAACTCCATCGTGATGCCCGTCGCCACGCCGATGGCGAACGTCGTCGTGAACAGCTTGGTCCAGAACTGGGCGGCCGCAAGGTCCTCGTCGTCCCGCGACCGGTAGTACCGCGTTTGGGCGATTGCGGT
>CACWWI010000030.1:4204-19213 GCA_902764575.1 uncultured Coriobacteriaceae bacterium | reverse complement strand
CCTCCCCCGCGCGCCCCTCTGAGCGCCGCCTCCCAACCGCGCCCACAGGAAATCGGCCAAGTCCAGTAAGCGCCAAGCGGCCCCGATAAGAGGAGAACCACTCCCGCGTAGTTCGGCCGATTTCAAAGCGCGGTTGGAAGGCGGAGAAAAGCGAAGCGGGGCGCGCGGGGGAGGTCCCCGGCGCCCCGCGAGGGCGGACAGGAGGACATCCAATTCTTGTGAAATGAGTTGTTAACGTTGCCGAAACGAACCCCGATACCTAAAATTGTATCGTTTGATTTGAGCCGATCCACATCGGCCGTAACATGCGATCGAAAGGCCACCTCTATGGCAAGAATGTTCGGAACCGACGGCGTGCGCGGCGTCGCCAACATCGACCTCACCTGCCCCCTCGCCTTCCGCCTCGGCCAGGCTGCCGTGCGCTTCCAGGGCCCGCGCATCATCGTGGGCAAGGACACGCGCCTGTCCGGCGACATGCTCGAGGCCGCCGTGTGCGCGGGCATCACGAGCATGGGCGGCACGGCCCTGCTCGCCGGCGTCATCCCCACGCCGGCCATCGCGCTGCTCACCAAGCAGCTCGGGTGCGACGGAGGCATC
This sequence comes from uncultured Coriobacteriaceae bacterium, assembly GCA_902764575.1. Lineage (GTDB taxonomy): Bacteria > Actinomycetota > Coriobacteriia > Coriobacteriales > Eggerthellaceae > UBA9715. The sequence continues at coordinate 18,616 of CACWWI010000030.1, read as the reverse complement.
GTCATCAGCGCGAGCCACAACCCGCCCGAGTACAACGGCATCAAGCTGTTCGACCGCGCCGGCTTCAAGCTCCCCGACGCGGTGGAGGACGAGATCCAGGCCGCCATCGAGTCGGGCACCATGGATGCAGAGCGCCCCGCGGGCGACGCGGTGGGCACCATCGAGGAGGTCGACGACGCGGTGGAGCGCTACGTGCAGCACGCGGTCGACTCCATCGAGAAGCAGGGCATCGACTTCTCGGGCATGAGGATCGCGCTTGACTGCGGCCACGGCGCGAGCTGCGTCTCGAGCCCCGAGGCGCTCCGGCGCCTGGGCGCGGAGGTCCACGTGATGAACGACGGCTTCACGGGCCTCGACATCAACGTGCAGTGCGGGTCCACCAACCTCGAGCCGCTGAAGGCGTTCGTCGCCGAGGTGGGCGCCGACGCCGGCATCGCCCACGACGGCGACGCCGACCGCGTCATGCTCGTCGACAGCCGCGGCAGGGAGATCGACGGCGACATGATGGAGGCCGTGCTGGCGCTCGACATGAAGGAGCGCGGCTGCCTGCCGGGCGACGTCGCGGTGTCCACGGTCATGTGCAACCTCGGCTTCGTCAACCACATGAAGGCCCACGGCATCGAGGTGGTGCAGACCAAGGTCGGCGACCGCTACGTGCTCGAGAAGATGCGCGAGAAGGGCTTCGCCATCGGCGGCGAGCAGAGCGGGCACCTGATCATGCTCGACTACAACTCCACCGGCGACGGCCTCATGACCGCCGTCCAGGCCCTCGCGTCGATGCGCCGCCTGGGGCTCTCCGCCGACCAGGCCGCGGAGCTCTACGAGCACTACCCGCAGGAGCTCATCAACGTGCGCGTGTCCGACAAGGAGGCCGCCCTGGCCAACGAGGCCGTGCAGGCCGCCAAGGAGGCGGCCGAGGCGGCGATGGGCGAGACCGGCCGCGTGCTGCTGCGCCCGTCCGGCACCGAGCCCGTAGTCCGCGTGATGGTCGAGGCCGCCAGCGACGAGGACGCCAAGCGGCACTGCCGCGAGATCGCCGACGTCGTCATCGCGGAGCTCGGCATCGAATAGCCACCTGGAGCCACCGGCGAGGAGCCGGTGGCTTTCTTCGTGTAAGGGAAAACGATCAGAAGGAGAGACATGAAAGTCATCATCGACACCCCCGAGGGAATCGCCAAGCAGGCAGGCGCCATCTACAAGGAGATCCTCACCGCCAAGCCCGACGCCGTGCTCGGCTTCGCCACCGGCTCCACGCCGCTCGACCTGTACGCCGAGCTCGTCCGCCTGTACGAGGCGGGCGAGATCAGCTTCAAGGACGTCACCACGTTCAACCTCGACGAGTACGTCGGCCTCGAGCCCACGCACGACCAGAGCTACCGCTACTTCATGGACACGAACCTGTTCAACCACATCGACGTCGACCCCGCGAACACGCACGTGCCGAGCGGGCAGGACACGAGCGACGAGGCCCTGGCCGCCTACGACGCGGCCATCGAGGCTGCCGGCGGCGAGGACCTGCACATCCTGGGCATCGGCGTGAACGGCCACATCGCGTTCAACAAGCCGGGCGACCCCATCGACACCATGACCCACGTGGTCGAGCTCACGCAGAACACCCGCGAGGTGAACGCCCGCTTCTTCGACAGCATCGACGACGTGCCCACCCACGCCGTGACCATGGGCATCAAGAGCATCATGCACGCCCGCAAGCTCATCCTCATCGCGCTGGGAGAGGCCAAGGCCGACGCCATCAAGGCCGCCGTCGAGGGCCCGGTCGACCCGGCCTGCCCCGCTTCCGTCCTGCAGCTGCATCCCGACGTCACGTTCTTCTGCGACGAGGGCGCCGCTTCCAAGCTGTCGCTGTAACGAGAGGAGGGGACGCTCCCCCATGAAAGTCAAGATCGCCGACCTGTACGACCTGTCGCACACCATCGCCGCGCCCCTGCTCGAGAGGTTCGAGTACCCCTGGGAGGTGCTGGCGCACATCAAGGAGTACATCCTGGAGCTGGGCCCCACGCTGCCGGCCGACGAGTTCGACAACCCCGCCGAGAACGTGTGGATCGCCAAGGACGCCTCGATATTCGACAGCGCCTACATCGGCAGCCCGCTGATCATCGACCACGAGGCCGAGGTGCGCCAGTGCGCGTTCCTGCGCTGCCCGGCCATCGTGGGCAAGAACGCCGTGGTGGGCAACTCCACCGAGCTGAAGAACGTCATCCTGTTCGACAAGGTGCAGGTGCCCCACTACAACTACGTGGGCGACTCCATCCTCGGCTACTGCTCCCACACGGGCGCGGGCGCCATCACGTCCAACCTCAAGAGCGACAAGACGCTCGTGACCGTCAAGGACTTCGAGACCGGCGAGACCATCGAGACGGGCATCAAGAAGTTCGGCGCCATGCTCGGCGACCACGTGGAGGTGGGCTGCAACTCCGTCATGAACCCCGGCACGGTCATCGGCCCGAACTCCAACGTGTACCCGCTCTCGCGCGTGCGCGGCTACGTTCCCGCCAACCACATCTTCAAGGACCCCGGCAACGTGGTCGAGAAGTACTAGTACCGGAAAGCAGCGAATGCACGTGGGCCAGTTGATGCACGTTCAACTGGCCCACTCGTTTATCCCAAGCCTTATAATGAACGTGAGTAACGAAGCGATCGGAGGCGCACCATGTTGGAAGTCCCTGCCGGGCATCCCGAGAAACCCCAAGGCGAAGACGGCTTCAAGCTGCTCGAGCGCATGAACGGAGGCAGCCACGAGGAGCTGGGGCTCTGGGGAATCTCGTTCCTGCCGATCGCCGATACCGACCGCGTCCTCGACGTCGGCTGCGGCGGCGGGGCTAACATCAAACGCCTGCTCGCCCGCGTGCCGCGTGGACATGTGACCGGCGTGGACTACTCAGCGGTGAGCGTCCAGGCCTCGAGCGACCACAACGCGGAAGCCGTGGAGGCCGGCCGCTGCGACGTGCTGGAAGGCAACGCCTCGGCGCTCCCCTTCCCCGACTCGTCGTTCGACATCGTGACCGCTTTCGAGACGACGTACTACTGGGACCTCCCCGTGGCGCTTCGCGAAGTCGCCCGCGTCCTGAAACCAGGCGGCCACTTCCTCGTATGCAACGAGGACGACGGCGGCGACCCCGAGATCCTCGACCTCTCCACGCGCATCCCCGGCATGGTCATCCACACGCCTGACGCCTTGCGGGACGCGCTTGTGGAAGCCAATTTCACCATCGAGTCGATCGAGCGGATTCCCGAGAAGGGCCATCTCGCCATCGTCGCTCAGCCCAAGTAGCGAATCACTCGTCGTCGTAGTGCTGCTGGGATGAATAGCGGATCGTGGCCTTGCCTTTGGTCCCCGTTCCAGCGGAGTTGCCATCGCCGTTCGACACCGCCCAACTGAGGAACGCCGTTATGGCGAACTCGACGACGATCCACATGCCGAGCGCCGCCCAGCCGAGCCAGATGGGAGTGCCAGCGACGAAGTGCGCGACGAACAGGGCGACTGCCGGCAGCGCCCAGAACGCGCCGAATATCAGGTTGAGGAAGAAGCAGAGGATGAACCCGCCGTCTATGCCGGGCCTTTTCATTTGACGCTCCTTTCTTCGTGCTTGCGCGAGCGCACGAACGCCTCGATGGCTATAAGCGCGATGCCCGCCCACAGGCAGCCGAAGAGCACGCCGTGCGCGAGCGTGAACGGCTCTCCGAACATGAACACGCCCACGATCAGGGCGAGCGTGGGCGAAAGGTACTGGCAGAACCCCACCCAGGTCAGGGGAATGCGGTTCGCGGCCTCAGAGAACAGCTGCAGGGGCAGCCAGGTGAAGAAACCGCCGAGCACGAACAGCACCATGAGCACCATCCCACCCTCGGTCCACGCCAGAGGCGACACGTCGGTGACCGGCGTGAGGGCTTCCCACATCCCCGGCACGAAGCTGCCGACGGCGAGGGCAGCGAACCCCAGCGCGCCGGTGAACGTTGACTCGACGGCCATGCCCTCAACCGACGGGTAGCCGCCCCATTTCTTCACCGCGCCGTATGCCGCAAACGACACCGCTAGGATGAGCGCCATGACGGGCACCCGGCCGTAGCTGAACGTGAAGAACGCCACGCCGATGGCGGCGAGCGCCGTGGCCGCGATCTGCGCCGGCGACAGCCGCTCCTTGAACACGAACATGCCGAGCAGGATGCTCAGCAGCGGGTTGATGTAGTAACCGATGGCCGATTCGACGACGTTGCCAGAGTTCACCGTTATGACATACGTCGTCCAGTTGACGGTGCAGAGCGCGCCCGAGAGCAGGAAGGTGCGCACGGCGCGCGGCTGGCCGAACAGGGAGCGAAAGTCGCGATGCTTGATGGCGCAGAACGCCGCGATGCAGGCGAAGCACCAAATCATGCGCTGCACCTGCACGAGCGAGCTCGGCACGGCGGAGAGGAATTTCCAGAATATGGGAAGCGCGCCCCAGATCGCATAGCATGCGAGCGCGATGAGGAGCCCTTTTCCCCTGGATTCGTTCATGAAGGCATTGTACTGGATAGGCCGCTCCGAGGCGCGGCCATCTCGCTACGCCTGCCCAAAGTCGCCGATGAGGCTTGCAGCGTATTCGTGCGCGTCGAAGTCTTTGAGGTCCTCGAGCCCCTCGCCCACGCCGAGCTTGACGATGGGGAGCTTCAGGTAGTGCGCCACGGCCACGGCGATACCGCCCTTGGCCGTGCCGTCGAGCTTAGTGATGATGACACCGTCGAGGTCGAGCGCATCGTTGAACTCGCGGGCCTGCTGCAGGCCGTTCTGACCGGTCGTCGCGTCGATCACGAGCACGAGATGCACGGGAAGGTTGGCACGCTTGCGCACCACGGCCACGACCTTCTCGAGCTCGCGCATGAGGTCAGCAGAGGTATGAAGACGTCCCGCGGTGTCGATGAGCACGAGGCCGGCGCCGATCTCCTCGCCGCGCTCGATGGTCTCGTAGCACACGCTCGCGGGGTCGCTGCCGCGCTCTCGGGAGCAGATCTCCACGTCGGCCCGCTGGGCCCACACCTCGAGCTGCTCGATGGCGGCGGCACGGAACGTGTCGGCGCATCCGAGGATGACCGTGCGGCCGGCGTCCTTGGCCTGCTTGGCGATCTTTCCCGTGGTGGTGGTCTTGCCCGACCCGTTCACGCCCACGAACAGCACGATGCAATCCTCGTCGAAGAACCCCTCGCTGCCTTCCACGAACTCCGCGGCCACCTGGTCGTTGAGCGCGTTCAGCACGTCGCGCGCATTGCGGTACCCCTTGCGCGTCGCCTCGTTGCGGAGGCGCTCGACGATGGTCGTGGCCGAGTACCCGCCCATGTCGGAAACGATGAGGGCCTCCTCCAAGCCGTCCCAGAAGTCATCGTCGACATCGGGGCTCCGGTCGAGGATCAGGTTCATATCCTCCTGGAATGCCTCGCGCGTGCGCGCCAAACCCTCTTTGAAACGGTTGAACAGACCCATATCCCTCTCCTATTCCGCCTGCTCGAGCGCGCGCTCGAGCTTCTGGCTGATGACCTTCGTCACGCCGTCGGCCTGCATGGACACGCCGAAGAGCACGTCGGCCATCTCCATGGTGCGGCGCTGGTGCGTGATCATGATGAGCTGCGTGGATGCACGCAGCGTGTCGATGTAGGCGATGAGGCGGCGCAGGTTGGTGTCGTCGAGCGCAGCCTCCACCTCGTCGAGGATGTAGAACGGCGTCGTGCGCGTCTTGTACACGGCGAACAGCAGCGCCAGCGCCGTCAGGGACTTCTCGCCGCCGCTCATGAGCATCATCTTGGTGAGGCGCTTGCCGCGCGGCTGCGCGGTCACCTCCACGCCCGTGTTGTCGATGTCGTCGGGGTCCTCGAGCGTCAGGTAGCCCTGCCCGCCCGGGAAGAGCAGCGAGAAGATTTCGCCGAAATTGGCGTTGACTTGCTTGTACGTGTTCAGGAAATCATCCTTCATGCGCTCGTCGATAACGCGCGTGATGCGGTTGAGCGAACGGCGCGCAGCCTCCATGTCGGCAAGCTGGCCTGCTAGGAAATCGTAGCGCTCCTTGAGCTCCGCATACTCTTCGGCAGCATCGGGGCTGATGTTGCCCATGTTCTTGATGCGCCTTTGGAGCCTGAAGGCATCGTCCTCCACCTTCGTGCGGTCGTCGAGCGGCGGAAGCTCCTGGGCATGGTCGATGGGCACGCCCAAATCGCGCACGATGACGTTGACGGCGGCCTCGACGCGGATCTCGAGGCGGCTCTTCTCCACGCGAACCTGGGTGGCGCGCTCGCTTGCGGCGTCGTAGTCGTCGTGGGCCCGGCGCGCGTCGTCGCGGGCCGCCGCTGCCGCGGCGTGCACGTTGGTCGCCGCCGATTCCGAAGCGCTCACGGCCTCGTCGAGCAGAATCACGCGACGGCGCAGGCCGTCGGCGAGGCTCTCGATTTGGGAGAGCAGCACGTCGCAACGCTTGACGACCGCCGCCTTCACGGCGATCGTGCGCTTCTGCTCCTCCACGCCCTCGTCGATCTCCTCTATGTCGCGTTCGCGCGCAATCACGATGCGCTCGACATACGTCCTGCGCTCTGCGAGCGTGGCCGCCTCGAGCTTGGCTTCGGTGAGCTTTTCGGCGACGCCGGCCGCCTTCTCGCGGAGGGGCTCCACGGCCTGCAGCTGAACATCGCGCTCTGAGACGATTCGAGAACGGTCGACCTCGAGCTCCTTGAGCGTTGCCTCGAGGGCGTCGAGGTCGGGCTGGAGGCTCCCCACCCGCTCGTTAGCCAGCGCGACCTTCCGCTCGGTCTCCTCGATGTCGCGCTCGATGGCAGAGCAGCGGCGCAGCGCGCGCTCTTCCTCGGCCTGGGCCGATTCGCACGCTCCCTGGCTGTTCGCCAGCTGCTGGCTGAGCTTCAGCGTTTCCACCTGGAGGGTGCGGTACGCCTCGTCGGCGGCTTCTGCCGCCTGTTCGGAGCGGTCACGCTCCTTGAGCGCGCCCTCCAGGTTTCCCTGGAGCTCCGCCAGGCGCCTCTCGCGGGCGATGACCCCTTCGCCTTCTAGTTCGGACGCGCCGTATATCCGCACCTTGCCGCTCGGCCAGATGGCACATCCATCGGGCGACGCGAAACGCAACGCCCCGGAACTCGCGGCATGGGCTTTGAAAGCAGCAGCGCGGTTCTCGCAGACCACCACGTCGCCGAGGAGCGCCTCGATGATGGGGGCCATGTCTTCCGAATAGGAAAGCTCGTCGACAAGCGCCTTGCCCACCGCGCTCGCGCGGGCGGGAACCGAGCGGCGCGCGCCCGAGTCGGCGCGCATGACCACCGATACGTTGCCCGCTAGACCGCCCGCATGGAGGGCATCGGCAATCTCCGCAGCACATGAGGCATCGTCCACGGCGAGGGACGCCAGGTCGTCGCCGAGCAGGTTCTCCACGAGCCTCTCGAGGTTCTGGGATACGCGGAACCCCTTCGACACCGCCTTGATCCCGCTGCCGAACCGGCCTCCGTTCTCCACGAGCCACTGCAACGCAGGATCGTCCTCGCGGCTCGCGATCAGGGCCGCCTCGATCGCCTTGATCTCCGCCTCGATGAGCGCAACGCTCTCACGGGCGGCATCGCGGGCCCCATGGGCCGCATCGCGGTCTTCGAAGCGCTCGATGAGCTCCTCCTGTGCCTTTTCCTCGCGCGCCTGCAGCTCGACGAGCGCCGCCTTGGCGGCATCGAGCGCCGTCGAGCTGGCCACATGCTCGGCAACCGCCTTCTCCAGGTCGGACTCGAGCTCGGCCTTGCGCGCCTGGACGAGCTGCGCCTGGGCGAGCCCGTTCGCGAGGCTCTCCTGCATCGAGGCGAGCTTGCGCTTGGAATCGTCTATCTGCCCATCGCGGCGACGAATCTCGACGGAGAGCCCGTCAACCGCCTCTTCGAGGCCAAGGCGCTCGCGCTCGACGGCGTCGCGCGCCTCGGCGAGCTCGGTCACCTTGGCATCGGCGGCCTCGCTCGTGGCGACAATGCCCTCGAGCTGCTCTTTCGCACGCGCGAGCTCCTCTTCGGCCGCGGTCCGGCGCCCGTGGGCGGTTTCCAAGGCCGTGTGCAGGTCTGCATCGGCCGTGAGCGCGGCACGGCGGCGCTCGCGCAAGAGCATGGCGGAGCCATCGATGCGCTCGCCCAGGCTCGACGCGCGCCTCTGCTGGCGGGCAAGGGTGCCCGCGTCCTCGGACTCGCGTTTCATGACTTCCTGGAAATCGTTGACCTTCTGCTCGGCTGCGCTCACAACCTCGCGCTTGGCCTCGATTTCCGCAGTGACCTCCTTCTCGGAGGAAAGCACCTTCTCCCATTCCGCCTGCAGCGTGCGCAGGTCGTCCACCGCAAGCGCCAGGCGCAGGTCGGCGAGTTCTGCAGATGCCTCGGCATGCGCCTTGGCGCGCTTCGCCTTGCGCTCGAGGGGGCCGAGCTGGCGGCTCACCTCGGCGGCTACGTCGCGCACGCGCGCGAGATGGTTGTCCATGGCCTCGAGCTTGCGCGCCGATTTGGCCTTGCGCTGCTTGTGCTTCAGGACGCCGGCCGCCTCCTCGATGAGAGCGCGCCGGTCCTCGGGTTTCGACTGCAGGATGGAGTCGAGGCTCCCCTGCGAGATGATCGAATGCGTGCCCGTGCCCAACCCGGTGTCGTGGAGAATGTCGAGCACGTCGAGCCTGCGCGACACCACGCCGTTCACGAGGTATTCCGACTCCCCCGAACGGTACATGCGCCGCGTGATAACCACTTCGTCGAACTCGACGGGCAACGTGTGATCGGAGTTGTCGAGGACGAGGTCGACCTCGGCCACCGACACCGCCTTGCGCGCCGCCGACCCCGAGAAGATGATGTCCTCCATGGCCTGGCCGCGCAGGTTGCGCGCAGACCGCTCGCCGAGCACCCACAGCACCGCATCGGAGATGTTGCTCTTGCCCGAACCGTTCGGCCCCACGATAGCCGTGATGCCCGGCTCGAGCACGAGAGCGCTCCGGTCGGCAAAGGACTTGAACCCTTTGAGCACGAGGGACTTCAGGTACATGCGGCCTAGCTTTCGTTTTCGACGGTTGCGTTCCTCTGGCGTTTCTCGGCACGCCTGCGCTCGCGCTCGGCCGTCTCGGCTGCCTTGGCCGCGGCTTCGTCGGCGCGCGCCTGCTGGGCAGCCGCCACCTTCTCCACCTTGGCCTGAGCCTGCGCCGCCACTTTCTCGGCTTTGGCCTGGGCCTGCGCCACGCGCTTCTCAGACTTCTCGTCCTCGGTCAGGCCCAGCCCGAAGAACTCGCCCAAGCGCGCGAGCGTGCTCTTGGCCGCCTGGCTCTCGGCTTCCTTCTTCGTGCGGCCCACTCCCTGGGCAAGGCCTTGGTCGCCCGCGAACACCTGCGCGACGAACGTGCGGTCGTGCGGCGGCCCCTGCGTATCCACGAGCTTGTAGGTGGGCGTTATGCCGTCTTCCTGCAACTTCTCCTGCAGGGCGCTCTTGGGGTTCTCGGGCTCCTTGGCCAAATCGAGCGACATGCGGTCGATGAGCGTGCGCTCCACAAACGACTGGGCGGCGTCGATTCCGCCGTCAAGATAGAGCGCCGCCACCACGGCCTCGTACACGTTCTCGAGGGCCGAATGCAGCCCGCGCTTGCCGGTGCCCTGTTCCGACGAACCGAACATGATCACGTCGGCGAAACCGAGCCCCTGTGCCACGTCGGCCAGGCTATGGCCCGAGACGAGCGCCACCTTGATGCGCGTCAGGCCGCCCTCGTCAAGCTCGTGGAACCGGTTGAAGGCGATGGACGCCACGATGGCGCCCAGGATGCTGTCGCCCAGGAACTCCAACCGCTCGTAGGAGTACTTGACCGCCCTGCCTTCGTTCGCCGATGGATGGGTGATTGCAGAGAGCAGCAGCTGCTCGTTGCTGAAATGGTGCCCGATGATGCTCTGGGCAGCCTCGTAGTTCTTCCGTTGCTCCTCGTTCAAGGTCGCTATACCTCGTTCCAGCTGTTCGTTCTGCGAATCAGCGTGGCCCAAGGGCAAGGCTTTGTTGCGCTTCGGCCAAGCTATTCGAAACCGTACCTGCACATGGCGCTGCGAGCGCGCACGCGCAATCGAGGGATATTGTAGTGCATGGAAGGCGTTACGGCGCCCCACGGCGCCGTATGCGCAATTAATCCAGAGCCTAGAGGTCTATTTCGCGAGGTCGGCGATTTCGTCGCCCACGCCAGAGCGCACGTAGCGGGCGCTGGCCAGCACGCCGTTCTTGATGGCGACTGCACTCGACGATCCATGGCCCACGATACAGGCGCCCTTCACGCCGAGCAGCGGTGCACCACCCGCTTCATCGGGATCGAGCCGCGCAGCGAGCCCCTTCAGGTCGCCCTTGATCATAAGCGCGCCGATCTTGGTTTTGAGCGAGCTCATCATGATGCTCTTCAGCTCCTTGAACAGCACCTTTGCCGTGCCCTCGATGGTCTTCAGGCACACGTTGCCGGTGAAGCCATCGCACACGATGACGTCGAACTCGCCGCCGAGCACGTCGCGTCCCTCTGCATTGCCAGCAAAGTTGCCGACCTCCTTCTTGAGCAGCTGATGTGCCTCCTGCGCGAACTGAGAGCCCTTCTCCTCTTCCTCGCCGATGTTGAGCAGGCCGACACGCGGGTTTTCGATGCCGATGATCTTGCGCGCGTAGATGCTCGCCATCTCGGCGAACTGCACGAGATACTCGGGCTTGCAATCGGCGTTTGCGCCCACGTCGCAGAGGATGACGGGCTTGACGGGCGAAGGCAGCAACGTCGCCAGCGCGGGGCGGGCGATGCCCTTGATGCGCCCTATCACGAGCGTGCCTGCAGCAAGGCAGGCGCCGGTAGAGCCCGCGGAGAAGAACCCTTGGGCCTCCCCCTCCTTCACCAGGCGGCAACCGACGACGATCGAGGAGTCCTTCTTCCTGCGCACCGCGTTGGCGGGATGCTCGGCCATGCCGATCTCCTCGGTGGTGGCTCGCGCCACGCAACGGTCGTGCGCCGAGGCGAACGGCTCCACGACGTCGGCGGGCCCGCACAGGATAACCGACAGATCGCCGTCTTCGGCAAGGGCCGCTTCCACGCCGTCGAGCACGACCTGCGGAGCGTTGTCGCCACCGAGCGCATCGACCGAAATCGTCACCTTGTCTGCCATAGGACTCTCCTATCTCGAAAACGAACGCGGATGAACCCAGTCCCCGTGACGAAGCCCATCCATCCCATCATACAAGGAAAGCCTCCTGCAAGCAGAAGGCTTTCCCATACGTCTCTCAACCGCGCTTATTCGGTCTCGATAACTTCGCGGTTCTTGTAGTAGCCGCAATTCGGGCACACGCGATGCGGGAGCTTGACCTCGCCGCACTGCGGGCACACGCTGCGCGCGGGCGCATCCATGCGATCGTGGCTGCTGCGGCGGGTATGGGTGCGGATACGGCCCATTCGTTGTTTAGGTACTGCCATGTTCCTCGTACTCCTTCTATAAGCGTCGCGCCTGTATACGCGGCGAAAACGTCATAAACACGCAAAACGGTATAGTAGCAAAGCCCCCGCCCCTATTCAAGCAACGATTACCGAACCACCATATCACCACAGCTTGAGCAGGAGCGAATACCTGGATGAGTTATTCGAACTTGAAGTCGGCCAGGGCGGCGAAGGGGTTGGCGGCGCGGTCGAAGTCCTCGAGCGCTTCATCGCGCCCGCACCCGCAGTCCCCCTCGTTCAGATTTGCCCCGCAGGTAGGGCAAAGCCCCGCGCAGTCCTCGCGGCAGAGCGGCATGGTGGGCGCATCCACGATGAGCGCTGCCTCGATGAGCGGCATGAGGTCGATCACGTGGTCGGCCGGGAGCACGTCGAACTCGTCTTCGCCCAGCTCTTCGTCGTCTTCGTCGACGGCGCCCTGGGCGTAGTCGCCCTCGATGATGAAGTAGCCTTCGATCTCGCCTGTGAACGAGCGCGCCACGTCCTCGAGGCAACGGGCGCAGGCGCAGGTTGCCTCCCCGGTGACCGCGCCCTCGACGAGCAGGGCCGATCCGGTGTTGGTAACGTCGACCGACCAGGCAACGGGGTCGGCGAACGTGTAGTCATCGGGACCGACCTGAAGCAAGGGCAGGTCGGCCTTACCCTCAAAATGAGAGCTCTCCGCCAACGCGAAGAGCTCCGATGGGACCTTTATCGTTGCGAGGGCCACGGGTTTAGTGGCTCATCGTCGTGGCGTTCAGACGATCGCGGCAACGGCGCACGTTGTTGAGCAGCGTGTCGAGGCTCTGCTCCACGTGACCGAACACCTCGTCGGCGTAGTCCTCGGCACCGGCGCGCGTCTGGCGCTCGAGCTCGCGTGCATCGGCCAGAATCTGATCGGCCTGCTGCTGGGAGATGCGCACGATCTCCTGCTCGCTCGCGATGGTCATCGCCTGCGAACGGGCGTCCTCGACCATGCGGTTCGCCTCGGCGTCGGCGTCGTCGAGCAGGCCCTGGCGCTCGCGCACGATCTGGCGAGCCTGTGCGAACTCGCTCGGGAAGGTGTCGCGAATCTCGTCCATGATCTCGAACGCAGCCGAAATATCAACCTGTCGAAGGTTGCTGTTACGGCCGAATCCCACGGGCTTCGAATCTTCAAGCAGAATCGAGAGCTCCTCTAGCAGCCCCAATACCCCAGTTTCATCCATGATGTTCCTCCTGTTGAACCGCTCGTTCTGCCTTTACCGTATATGTTAAGCGGCCTAGATACAAGCATCTTACCAGGTTTGTCTCAAGGATACAAACATATTCGTACAGTTTTTGTTCGCATTACACTGTTCTCGCGACCACAGCCAGAGCAACGCCCTACCGTCCGAGGGACTTCTCGTGCTTCTCGATGGCTTCCTTGGAGTAACGGGAGCGGTAGCGCACGTCTATGAGCTCGGCAACGATGGCGATTGCGAGTTCGGCGGGGGTCTTCGCGCCGAACTTCAGGCCGATGGGGCGCTTGATGGCGTCCCATTGTTCCTCGGTCACGCCAGCGCCGGTCACGAGGTCGTACACCTTGTTGTTCTTCCCAGCGCAGCCCATCATGCCGATGTAGCTTGCGCCCTGCCCCAAAGCCCAGATGCAGCCCTCGGGGTCGAACATGTGCCCACGCGTGAGCACACACACGTAATCGGCAGGGTCGGCCTCGCAGCTCGCGAGCTCGCCGAAGTTGTCACCCTCGAACAGGATGCGCTCGACATCGGGGAATCGCTCCTCGTTGAGGTAGGCGGCATCGCAGTCGACCACCGTTACGGTAAAGCCCACGTGCTTTGCAAGGGGCGCGAGCTCCACGGCCACATCGGATGCTCCGAGCAACCACACGTGTATCGGCTCGAACAGCGCCACGCTCGCCCAGGTGAGGCCCTCGAACTGCTCGTTGTGCATGGACGGCCCGCGCGTGACGTCCTTCATCTGGAACAGGTCGCGCGGCGACGGCTCGCGCGAGCTCACGACTTCCTTGGCGTCGTTGCAGAAGAACACCAGCGGCTCGCCATCGGCCGAGCCCGTATCGCCGTACTTCTTCGTCACGGCGTTGTCGACGTTCGAGACGGCGGCGGCGGGATCGTAGACCACCTTGAACCCGAGCCAGGCGAGGTCGCCCTCGTCGATCGCCCGCAGCGCTCGCTCGAACGTGGGGATGTCGGCAGCGGTGAGGCTCGCCGCGATGGCGTCGAGGTCGGCCGGCCCCATATGCTCGTTGCCCGCAGTTGCCTCAGCGCTGAAAGCGGGAACGTCCTCCGTGGTGATTCGGGGCGCCTTGCCCGCCTTCAAGTCGGCAATGATCGCCTCGATAACCGTCTTATTCATAGATGCGAACCTTTCCGTCTGATTGGACCTCCACGCGGCCGTCGGCAAGCCAGCCGAGGACCTGCGGATACATTTCGTGCTCCACCTCGTGGATGCGCTCCTCGAGCGTATCCACCGTATCGCTCTCGCGCACGACGACCGCGCGCTGCGCGATGATCGGGCCCTTGTCGTATTCCTCGTTGGCGAAGTGCACGGTAACCCCCGTCACCTTCACGCCCGCATCGAACGCGTCCTGGATGGCATGCGCGCCCACGAACGAGGGCAGCAGCGCCGGATGCAGGTTGATGATGCGGTTGGGGAAGGCGTCGAGCAGCACGCCGGTGACCATGCGCATGTAGCCTGCCATGACGACGTACTCCACGCCCGAAGCCTTCAGCGTGTCGGCAATCATCTCGTCGGCGGCACGCGGGTCGGCGTAGAGCGCCTGGTTCATGACGAGCACGGGAATGCCCGCCGTCTTCGCGCGCTCGATGCCATACGCATCGGGCCGCGACGACACCACATGCGCGACCTCGATCGGCAGCCCCTCGGCCTGCGCATCGATAATAGCCTGCAGGTTGGTCCCGCTCCCCGAAACGAGCACGCCAACTTTGAGCTT
>CACWWI010000030.1:0-4162 GCA_902764575.1 uncultured Coriobacteriaceae bacterium | reverse complement strand
AATCGGTCGGCCCCGCATCCCGGCCCTCTGAAGCTGTGAGGAGCGTAGGTGAAGCGGGAGCGAGGACTGTCTGAGCGAGCGCAGCGAGCGAGTTCCGCAGCTGCTTCGCCGAAGCGACGAACGGTTAGCTTCGGCGGGCCGGGATGCGGGGCCGCCCGATTGGCGGAGGGACGACGTTCTGCGCCCCTTCCCTACAGAAGCTCTCCTTCGTTCTCGTAACGGACGATACCACTTCCTGCTTCGATGCGGCCGACCACGTAGGTGGACTCCCCTGCCGCCTCTGCGGCGGCGCGCACGGCGTCGACCTGAGCGGGGTCGACGATGAGCACGAGGCCCAGGCCCATGTTGAACGTCTTGAGCGCCTCGGGCTCGCTGAGGTTGGCAGCTGCGCACGTGTAGCGCACGACGGGCGGGACGGGCCACGTGCCGATCTCGACCACCGCGTCGACGCTGCCGTGGAGCGCGCGGTTGAGGTTCTCGGTGATGCCGCCGCCCGTGATGTGCGCGAGTGCGCGCACCGCGCCGGGACATGCGTCCATGACGGCGCGCACCGGCTTCACGTAGATGCGCGTGGGAGCGAGCAACGCCTCGGCCACACCCTGGCCGCCGAGCTCGTCCACGGGTGCCGTCACCTCTTCGAGCGTCTTGCCCTCGAGGCACACCTTGCGCGCGAGCGAGTAGCCGTTGGAGTGCAGGCCGCTCGAGGCGAGGCCCACGAGCACGTCGCCTTCGCCCACCTGCTCGGGATCGAGCATCTTGGGGCGGTCGACGATGCCCACGCAGAAGCCGGAGAGATCGTAATCGTCGGGGTCCATGACGCCGGGGTGCTCAGCCATCTCCCCGCCGATGAGCGCGCAGCCTGCCTGGCGGCAGCCATCGCCGATGCCGCCGACAATCTCGGCGACGGCCTTGGCGTCGAGCTTTCCGACGGCGATATAGTCCAGGAAGAACAGCGGTTCTGCCCCCGTGGCCAGGATATCGTTGGCACACATGGCGACGAGGTCGATGCCGACCGTATCATGCTTGCCGATGAGCTGAGCAATCTTGAGCTTCGTGCCCACGCCGTCGGTACCCGACACGAGAAGTGGGTCCTCCATGCCCTTGGCGGCGGCGATGGAGAACAGCCCGCCGAACCCCCCGATATCGCCCACGACCTCGGGGCGGTAGGTGGAATGCACGGTTTGCTTGATCGCGTCCACCGCACGGGCGCCTTCCTCAATATCCACGCCCGCCTGGGCATACGTCACCTGGTTTGCGGGTTGTTCGCTGGTCATGCTGGAAACTCCTTTCCTCGGGAACCGTCGCTCCCGTATGCGCTCTGCAGGAGAAGTCGCTCGATGAGCGCCCTGCTACTCAACGGCCTCCAAACCGTTATCGAAACCTTCCGTCTGGCCTTCGGGGTTCTGGGCCAGGCCCACCTCGCCGGCAAGGCCCTTGGCGGTCGTATCCACCACGTAACAGAACAGCACGTAGCGCCCCGACGAGTTGCTGTCGCACGTCGCAAGCGCGAAGACCTTGGTGATATCGCTCGCCTTGGGAGCGTCGGGCACGGCCACTTCCGAACGGTCCATCTTGTCCTGGACATACTGCGTCATAGCCTCGGCCGAGTCGAAGCTCGTCTCGACGATGGGGTCGTACGCCGAGCAATGCACGAGCGAGAAGGAGCGCAGGCGGTAGTTGCCGTGAGGCGTGAGCACGTACACCGTGCGGCACTGGTCGAAGCGCGCCTGGTCGGCCAAACCCGCTATGTCGGCGAACATCGACCCGTCGTTCATGTGGTGGCCGTAGATGAACGACACCTGGTCGGACCAATCGCTCTTGTTGCGGTAGTCGAGGAACACCGCCCCGTATTCGGCAAGCCACCCCTGGTCGCCGTCGAAATCGTACGTGAGGTAGTGCTCGTTGTCCTGGCCCTGAACCACCGGGTAGTTCACCCTGGTCTCGGGCATGTAGATCCAGCCCACCGTATCGGGGTTGACGGCCTTGAGGGCATCCCAGTCGATGGCAACCTGCTTGAGCCCGTCGGGATCGTTGAGGTCGTTGGGGTCGAAATCCGAGGTTTCGGCGATTTCGCCGTACTTCTGCTGGCCCTGAAGGTAGCTGAAGGCAATGATGCCCAACGCGATGAGCGATCCGACGAACACCACGATCGCGATTACGAACACTACGTTCCACGGCCCGCGCTTGCGACCCTCACCTTCCGTTCCTGCCATGACACCACCTTTCCAGAGGCCCTCATCCGATGAATCGTCCGGGCAGCCACACCGGGCGTCCCCCCGTCGTGGCGCGCAGACGGCCCGCCCGATGTCCTTACTTGTGCAAGCGTGCTTCCAGGGCGTCGTTGATAGCCGTGAGCGCCTGCACGCGCGCATAGTGCTTGTCGTCGCTCTCGAGCACGATCCAGGGAGCAAACGTCGTCGAGGTCAGACGGAACATGTCGTCGACGGCCTGCTTGTACTGCGGGTACTTATCGCGGTTGCGCCAGTCCTCGTCGGTTATCTTCCAGGTCTTGTTGGGATCGGCCTGGCGCGCCTCGAAGCGGCGGAGCTGCTCCTCGGGCGTGATGTCGACCCAGAACTTGAGCAAGATGGCGCCCCACTGCACGAGCTCGTACTCGAAGGCGTTGATCTCGTCGTAGGCGCGCGACCACTGGTCGGGCGATGCGAATCCCTCGACACGCTCGACGAGCACGCGGCCATACCAGCTGCGGTCGTAGATGCCCACGTGCCCCGCTTTGGGCAGGCGAATCCAGTAGCGCCACAGATGCGGGTGCATGAGCTCGGGAAGGGTCGGCGCCGGCGAGGGGAAGACGGTGTAGGCGCGGGCGTCGATGGCCTGGCACACGCGCTTGATGTTGCCTCCCTTGCCCGCTGCGTCCCAGCCCTCGTACATCAGCATGAGCGGCACGCGCTTCTGGTACATCTCGAGCTCCAGCTCGAAAAAGCGCATCTGCTCCGCCTTGAGCAGGTATTTGTACTCCTGGTCATCTTCGATGCGCGGCTTCTCCTTGGAATGGTCGATTTTCGGATAGCCCGCCATGATGATGTAGTTCGACCCGCGTGGAGCCTGCGCATGCTGCCGGGCGGCTTCGGCCTCCGCGGCCGCGCGCACGGCGTCGGCGTCATCGGCCTGCAATCCTTCGGCACCACCTTCCCCGACGGCTGCGGCTGCGCGGATGGAGTTCTCGGCAGCCTTCCACATCGCCGCCTCGGCAGCTGCGTCGGGCTCGTTCGCGAGCGCGTGCTCTATGGCGTCGACGAGCGCTTGGGCAACCTGCAGGTTGGCAGAGCGCTTGTCCTCGCCGTTCACGAGCGTCCACGGCGCGAAGGCGAAGTTGCTCGTCTCGAGCAAGCGGTCGTACAGCTGGTAGGCCTGGTCGTAGTACTTGAGCCGCGCGAGCTTCTCGTCGCTCACGCGCCAGGCGGTGTTGGGGTTGTCGCGCAGCTTCTTGATGCGCTTCCTCTGGGCTTCCTTGCTCACATGCACGAACAGCTTGATGACGATATAGCCGTCGTCGACGAGCATCTGCTCGAAATTGTGGGCGATGCGCTGGTAGCTCGCCACGACGTCGCCGTGGAACTCGCCGCGCGCCTTGGAGGCGCCATCCTCGACGAGGGGGCCGTTCTCCGTCTTCTTCGCGAGCTTCTTCACGGCCTCCGTCTTGGAGTCGGCAAGCTCGAAGAGTGCCTGATCGATGGCGGCCGTGTACCAACCACGGTCGTAGAACGTGATCGTTCCGCGCTCGCCGAGCGATTGCCAGAACTCCTGCATGACCGGCTGGAAGTCGGATACGCCCCACTCCGCGCCCGCGAACGAACGCGCCGCCTCCACGTCGAAGTCCTCGGTGACGTGCACGCTCGTGGCACGCGCGTCGAGCTCGTACATCAGATCTGAGATGCGGCTGCCTTTGCCGGCGCCGCCCCAGCCCTCGAACAGGACGACGAGGCCGATGCCCTTGGCGCGCGCCTGCTGCTGCAGTACGACCAGCTTGTTGATGAGCTCCTTATGACGGGGCTTGTACTCCTCCTTCGTGAGTTTTTCCACGGTGAAATCGACTTGCTCTAGCATGATGCTTCCTTTCAAACGAAGAGTTGCCTCTTCTCGCTGAATGCTTCGATGTATCATACAACAAAAGCGCCGCCCTACATCGGGCGGCGCCTCT
>CACWWI010000029.1 GCA_902764575.1 uncultured Coriobacteriaceae bacterium | reverse complement strand
ATCGTCTAGCCTGCTTCCGGCGCCAGCCGCTTCCCATTCGCGCAAGAAGGCGGACAGCAGGTCAGACGCTACGCCCCTTCCCCGTACCCGAACCGCCGGATCTGCGAAGCGTCGCGCCTCCAGTTCTTCTTCACCTTCACAGCCAGGTCCAGGAACACGCGACATCCGAGGATGCGCTCGAGGTCTGTGCGGGCCTCTGTTCCGATGCGCTTGATGGCGCTGCCGCCCTTCCCGATGATCATGCCCTTCTGGCTGTCGTGCTCGGTGTAGATGATCGCGCGGATGGTGTAGAGGTCCTTCTTGCGCACGTAGCGCATTTCCTCGGTTTGAACGCCTATTGCGTGGGGGATCTCGTCGCGGAACGTGCGCAGGATCTTCTCGCGGATGAACTCCGCGACCACGACCTCGATGGGCTGGTCGGTCTCCATGTCGTCGGGGAACCAGCGCGGTCCCTCGGGTAGCAGGTCGACCACCGTGCTGACGAACGCATCGACGCCGTCGCCCGTCTCGGACGAGCAGGCGACCACCTGGTCCCAATCCGACAGCGCGAGCGCGGCCTCGCGCTGCTGCTCGAGAGCGGCATCGTCGACGAGGTCGGTCTTCGAGAGCACGAGCACCTTGGGCGTGCGGATGCGCTTGAGCTGGTTTGCCACCCATTCGTCGCCCGTGCCGACGGGCATGGACGAGTCTATGAGCATGGCCACGACGTCCACGTCCTCGAGCGCCTTGAGCGCCGAGGTGTTGAGCTCCTCGCCGAGCGCGTCGTGCGGCTTGTGGATGCCGGGCGTGTCGACGATGATGAGCTGGAAGTCGTCGGTGGTCTTCACAGCACGGAAGCGATGGCGCGTCGTCTGGGCCGTGTTGGACGTGATGGCGATCTTCTTCCCCATGATCGCGTTGAGCAGCGTCGACTTGCCCGCGTTCGGGCGCCCGACGAGCGTGACGAAGCCCGACTTGTATCCGTTGAAATCGAACAGGTCTGCCATGCGGTTCTCCTTGCTGCGAACGGGGGCGGCCCGTTAGCGCGTAGTTACATCAAGCCGACGAGGGCGAGCATCTTGGGGAGGAAGATGAACGCCGCCACGAACAGCGCAGCGATCGCGTTGATGAGAACGGCGCCGGCGGCGCAGTCCTTCGTGATGCGCGCGAGCTCGTTGTATTCGGGCGACACGAGGTCGACGAGGGTCTCGAGAGCGGTGTTTGCGCATTCAGCGCCCAGGACTACGCCGATGCAGACGCACACGACGGCCCATTCCACCGTGCTGATCCCGAGCGTCAAGCCGAGAATGATGGCCGCCACGGCGAAGCCGAGCTCGATCTTGAAGTTACGGCCAGTCACGAGCGCATGGACGATGCCCGCTCCCGCGGTGCGAAACGAGTCGAGAAACGATTGCGGGGTCATGCGTCCTGCCTCTCCGCTGCGCAGCGGTTGAAGGGGCGGCCCCAGAACTCGGAGAGCAGCTCGCGCTCGCGCGCTTCCATTTCTTCCGCCTCGTCGTCTTCCATATGGTCGTAACCGCAAAGGTGCAGCAGGCCGTGCGTGACGAGCAGGCTCACCTCGTCGGCGAACGAGAGGCCGTACTCGGGCGCCTGCGCTTCCGCGACGTCGGGCGCGATCACGATGTCGCCGAGCTCGAAGGCCATGCCCTCGACGGGCGCCAGGTCGTCTTCGCCCTCGTAGCCATCGCATTCGAACGAGAGCACGTCGGTCGGCCGGTCGACGCCGCGGTACTCGCGGTTGAGCTCGTGGATGGCCTCGTCGGTGACGAAGTTGATGGAAACCTCGGTGTCGTCGGGCTTCCCCTCGCGTGCTATTACGAGCTGCGCGAGCGCCTCGATGTCGAGGAGCGAGTGCATATCGTCCTCGCGATAGTCGTAGTTGACCGCGATGTCCATGGTTATTCCTTCTCGTAAGCGGCGACGATGCGCGCGACCAGCGAGTTGCGCACCACGTCGGCGCCGGACAGTTCGCAGAAGGCGATGTCGTCGATGTCGGCGAGCTTCTGCCGCGCGCTCGCGATGCCCGCGGGGCCGCGCGGGTTGTCGGATTGCGACTCGTCGCCGGTGATGACCATCTTCGAGCCGAACCCGAGGCGCGTAAGGAACATCTTCATCTGGTCGGGCGTGGTGTTCTGCGCCTCGTCGAGGATGACGAAGCTGTCGTTGAACGTGCGTCCGCGCATGAACGCGAGCGGCGTGATCTCGATGGTGCCGTCGTCGATCCATCGTTGCGCCTGCGCCGTGTCGATCATCTCGAAGAGCGCGTCGTAGAGCGGGCGGATGTAGGGGTCGACCTTCTCCATCATGGTGCCGGGCAGGAAGCCGAGGCTCTCGCCGGCCTCCACGATGGGGCGCGTGAGCACGATGCGGCCGATCTGCTTTGCGTTGAGCGCTGCGACGGCCATCGCGCACGTGAGGTAGGTCTTGCCCGTGCCCGCGGGACCCAGGCCGAACGTGATGGTGTTGCGCCGGATTGCATCGACGAAGCGCTTCTGGCCTGCGGTCTTGGGCCTGATAGCCTTGCCGCGGTGCGTGAGGAGGATGTCGTTGCGCAGTTCGCTGGGCGACATCTCGGTCGTCTTGAGCAGCGCGATCATGCGGTCGAGGTACGCCTCGTCGGGCACCTCGCCTGCGCGGATGTGACCGAACATATCGGTGAAGAGCGACGTGATGCTGCGCAGCTCCACCGAGCCGCCCGATGCGGTGATTTCGTTGCCGCGCACGCTGATCTTTGCGGAGTACTCGTCTTGAATGCGCCTGAGCAGGGCATCGGCCGGACCCGTTACGAGCGCCATGTCCACATCGCTCGGCGCGGTGATTTTTGCTTCAGTGGTATCTGCCATAACCCCATTATATCTCGCACCCCGACCCGCGCCCCGCACGCAATCCCAGAAAACTCGCTTAATGCGCGCACGGCAAGCTATTTAACTCTATGCGCGGAGTTTTCTCATGAGGACGTTGTAGCGGGGGGAAGGTTCCGGGGCTACTTGGGTAGCTTCCTGCGGCGCTACCGTGGCGGGGCTCGCGAGGGCTATCTTCGGGGGTGCTTGGATGCGCTTGAACGTGGCGGCGCGCATGCTCCTGACGGCCCATTCGAGGTCGTCGGCGAATGCCTTGGGGTCGTCCAGGCCGTAGTAGCGCACCCACTTCCCCATGCCGTCGGATTCCAGGCGGTCTTCCAGGTACCGCTCCATCACATCGCAGGCGGCGTCATCGAGCGTGCGCGGCTCGGGGAACCGGTCTCCCTGCAGCTCGCCCACGAGCCAGTCGTGGTAGAACCATTTCATCGGGTCGACCTGGCCGCTTGCGAGTTCGGCAGAGGGCATGGTCTCCCATTCGCATCCCTCGTCCGTTTCGGTCGGGATGAGGTTCGTGGGAACGGCGTCGAAGCCGAGGCCTGCGTTGATGGCGCGTGCCACGTCGAAGAGCTGCACCTTCGTGAGGTCGCCGATGGGCGCGAGCGCACCGATGGAGTCGCCGTAGAGCGTCGCGTAGCCGAACGCGCACTCGACGCGGTTGCCGTTGTTCACCACGACGCCGTTTTCGAGCGCCGAGAACGTCGAGAGCAGCTGCCCGCGCGTGCGCGCCTGGGCGTTCTCGAGCACGAGTCCGCTGAGGGCGTCCACCGGGTAGCCGTACTGCACGGCCGTGTTGCCGAGCGCCACGACGAGGTCCTCGATCGAGCCGTTCGCCAGCGGAATGCCCAGCTGGTCGGCGATAGTCTGCGCGTTTGACTTCGTGGCCTCGGAGTTGAAGCGCGTGGCCAGGTTGTAGGCCTTCACGCGCTCGGGGCCGAACGCCATCACCAGCAGCGCAGCCACCACGCTGCTGTCCAGCCCGCCGGAGAGCCCGATGACCCACGTGGGCTTCCAGGGCATCACGAGCTCGTCGAAGCGCTTCATGGTGGCCACGATGGCCTCGAGCGGCTTGTTCTCGACCGACGGCTCGACAGCCCCGCCCTCGGCGAGCGTCACCGTCTGGAAATCTTCCTCGAAGCCGTCCTTCAGGCGCGCAATGGCCTTGCCGTTCGCGTCATACACGGCGCTGCCGCCGTCGTACGCGAGCACGCGGTTGCCGCAATCGCGCATGCCGACGGGCTTCACCACGAGGGCAGAGCGCGGAACGCTGCGACCATCGGGAACGATGGTGTAGGGGCTCGCGTCGCCGAGCACGCAGAAGTCGCACTCGGGCACCTGCTCGCCAACGCTGATGCGGTAGGAATCGCCGTTCGCCTCGAGCAGCACGTCGCTTCCCGCGATGTCGATGCGCGAGTCGTTGAGGCCGATCAGGCGCACGTTTTCACCGTCGTCGAGGGATGCGGGCACCACGAGCACGTCGGCGCCGGCATCGAGCGCGCGCTCGATCATGCGGTCGACGGCCGCCTCGTTCGCCGAGGGGCGCCCTTCCACGATGGGCACCTGGCCGATGCCCACTTTCAGCTTGCGCAAGTCGCCCATCAGCGCGTCCTCTTCTTCCGGAAGCCCATGCGCTGAACGATGTATTCCCTCACCAGCAGGATGAGCAGGATGCTCATAACGATGAGGTAGCCCACGACGGCGCCCTCGAGCTTCATCATCGTGGTCATGAGGATGAGCACGAGCAGCGAGAACCCGAACGTGATGAGGTAGAGCCCCATGACGACCTGCTGGCGCCTGAGGATCGTGATGACCTGGTACAGGAAGTCGATCGCCGCAGTTACGCCGCCGGCGGCGAGCATGATGAACTGCAGCTGCTTGAACGGCTCGAAGTCGAAGCCGTACATGAAGCTCATGATGGAAATGCCGATCCAGTTCATGAATATGATGCCGACCACCGTTACGACTACGATGACGGCGAGGATCGCGATGATGAGCATGTCGAAGCGGTTGCGGCGTGACTCGTCGGCCCAGGCGTTGGCCATCTTCACGAGCATGGGCTTGTATATCATGCCGATCGTGATGAGGATGGCCTGCGCCGGGAAGTACAGCGCGTTGAAGTACAGCTGGTTCTCGTAGGGCAGCGCGGCGCCCTGCATCACGAACTTGGGCATGTTGTCGATGACCGCATACAGGAACAGCGCCAGGAACACGGGGAAGCACTCGACGAACAGGATGCGGATGGACCTGATGCTCGGCGCCGTCGAACGCGGCGTCTCGAACATCGTGAGCGGGATCGTGACGAACAGCAGGCTCGCGAGCGCCGCCACGGCCATGATGATGGCCGAGACGCCCAGGTCCTTCGTGATAACGAGCGCGATGGAGAACAGCACGAGCGCCGCCACCGAGCGGATCGTGAGCGAGATGCCGCCCAGGTAGAGCTTGTCCACCTGCTGCAGGCGTCCTTCGTACACCTCGCCGAGCGCGTCGATGGCCTTGTAGGCGAACAAGCCCATCGCCATGACGAACGCTTCGCTCTCGTAGCCGATGATCTTGCAGATGATGAACCCGATAACCATCACGAGCGCGCAAGTGATTATGCGGTTCACCTGGTAATCCGAGAACGAATGGTACTCGTCGATGTCGGACACCTGGTACGTGCGCACGCCGTAGTTGCCCAGGATGTAGAGCAGGTTGGCCAGCACGAACGCGAACGAGAACATGCCCGCGCGCTCCACGCCGGAAAGCCACGTGACGACGATCGTGAGGATGGGGAACACGGTGCCCCATGCTGCGAACCCGATCGTGTTCCACATGAAGTCGCGCTTCGTGTGGCCGGATTCGTATTCCTCGTCCTGCCCCGCCAGGTCGCCGTCAGACACGGCGCCGAGCAGTCGGTCGAACCAGTCGTTGATGAACTTGCGCACCGGGTTCATGCGCTTGGAAGGCGTGTACGTGTACTGCTGCTGCGTGGATTCGGGAAGCGTGCGCCCGCGGTTCATGCGGTCGGCGTCGTGGATGCTGCCCGTATCGCGCACGGTGCCGCGCGCCACGTTGTAGCGCGACGTGCGCGAACCGCGTGCCGGGCGCGCCTGCTTGTCGGTTGAACTATGCGAATTTCGCCTTTGCATGCAGAGGATTATACGCCGCGCCAAATGGCACGACTTGAATTCGACGGGACATCCTTAACTGTACTTTTACACGCGCGCCTGGGCGGAGCACCGCCCCGTGAGCGCGCTGCAGCCGCCTTTAGAGCGCTTCGAGCAGCTCGATCTCGAAGGTGAGGTCCTTGCCGGCCAGCTCGTGGTTCATGTCGAAGGTGATGGTTTCCTCGTCCTTGGCGACGACCACGCACGGAATGGGGCGATGGTCGGGCGTCGCGAGCACCGGATGCTGGCCCACCTCCAGCTTCTCAGAGCCGGGCAGGGCGTCGAACTGCATGCGGACGATTTTCGTGGGGTCGGGTTCGCCGTATGCGTCGGCGGCGGGGATCTTCACCGTCTTCACCTCGCCCACCTGCATGTCGCGCACCGCCGCGTCGAACCCGGGGATCATCTGGCCGGCCATGCACGTGAATGCCAGCGGCTCTCCCCTGTCGCGCGACGAATCGAACTTCGTGCCGTCGTCGAGCGTGCCCACGTAGTGCACCTTGACGTTCTTTCCTTCGTTGCTCATAGGTTTTCTCCTATCGTTGGATTCGTAATGCTCGGTTGGGTCATGATTGTATCTCAGTCTTCCCGCTTCCCGCGGCGACGATGATGATTGTGGCGACCATGAGGACGAGGCCCACCCAATCTGCCGCCAGGAAGGTCGTTCCCATGATGAGCGCCGAGCACACCGTGGCGCTTACGGGCTCGATGGCGCCGAGTTGGCTGCCCTGCACGGGGCCGACCATCGATATGCCGTTCAGGAACAGGTAGAACGCTCCGAATGTTCCGAACACGATGATGACGGCGAGCACGCCGACGCCCCATGCGTCGAGCGCGGGGACGAGCGCGGTTCCCATTGGATTGCCCGCGCTTGCCACGGAGTCGATCGACGGGAAGGCGAACGCGAGGCCCCAGAGGGCGGCGGCCACCACGCCGCCGACGGCCATCCCGAGGCCCACGACCGTGAAGCTTCCCCATTTGGGGTAGAGCGGTTTCGGGAGCATGGAATACCCCGCCGCCGCAACGGCGCTGAGCAGACCCCAGGCCAGGCCAGCAGCGGGAATGCTGATCGAGCCGAGGTCTCCCTTGGTCGCAACGAGCACGGTGGCCACGAAGGCAAGCACCAAGCCCACGAGCTCCGCAGCCCGCGGGGCGCGTCTGGCCGCGATGCAGGTGATCACCATGATCATCACGATGTTCGTGCTCTGCAGCACGGTGGCCGTGCCCGCGTTCGTGTACCCGATGGTGATGACGTAGGTAATTTGGCTCATGAACAGGCCGAACACGCCGAAGAGCATGAGTTGGCGCCGGCTCGCGCGGTCGCGCATGATTTCCGAGATCGCCGAACGGTTTCTCGCAAGTATGATCACGAGGAAGATGAGCGCCGACCCCACCATGCGCGCCAACGTTATGAACAGGCTCGAAATGGCATAGTTCGCCAGCAGAAACTGCGAGCACGTTCCCGAGAACCCCCACAGTGAGGCCCCCACGAGCGTGGACAGCACGCCGATCATATGCCGCCTTCGGTTCTCCATGTTCTCCTGCATCACTTTACTCTACAACAAAAGGTGCCGAGCTCGTTGCCCGGCACCTTCTTGTTCCCTGTTCGCGTTTCGCTAGCTCAGGTCCTCGAGGGAGAGCAGCTTGAAGCCGGCCTTCTCGAGGGCGGCGGTGGCTTCGGCCTCCTCGGCCTCGCCGCTGATCTTCAGCACGTCCACGGCCGTGTCCTGTTTCACCGAGAAGCAGTAGCCGTACTCGATGTTCAGGTTGAGCCCGTCCAGCACGCTGAGAAGGTCGGACAGCCCGCCGGGGCGGTTGGGCACCTGGATGCATGCCACCTTCGTCACCACGGTGCGGAAATCGGCCGCGACGAGCGCTTCCTTCGCCTTGGCGGGCGCGTCGCAGATGATGCGGACCACTCCGTAATCGGCGGTGTCGGCAATCGTGAGCGCCGACATGTTCACGCCGGCATCGGAAAGCGTGCGGCAGAGCGCAGCCAGGCGGCCTTCGGAGTTCTCGAGAAAGACGGTAATTTGATCGATCATGGCTCTCTCCTATCGTGATGCTCAAACGGGCGTGCCCCTTGAGCAGGTTGACTACTCGTTTCCGGTGCGCAGGTCGATGACGCGCTTGGCCTTGCCCTCGGAGCGCGGGATCGACTTCGGCTCGACGATCTTCACCTTGATGCCCACGGACAGCGCCGTCTTCATCTTGGCCTCGACCGACTTCTGCAGGCGCTCGATGGCGGCGATCGCATCGAAGTCGAAGCCCTGCTCGAGCTCCACCTTCAGCGTAACGCGGTCGAGGTGGTTGACGGTGGTCACTTCCACCTGGTACCAGCTGGACAGCTCGGGCACCGTCTTCATGACGTCCTCGATCTGCGACGGGAACACGTTGACGCCGCGGATGATGAGCATGTCGTCGGTGCGCCCGTGCAGGCGATCGATGCGACGGTGCGTGCGCCCGCAAGCGCACTCGCCGGGGATGATGCGCGTGATGTCGCGCGTGCGGTAGCGCACGACCGGCGAGGCCTCGCGATCGATCGTGGTCAGCACGAGCTCGCCCCATTCGCCGTCGGGCAGCACCTTGCCCGTATCGGGGTCGATGATCTCGGCGAAGAAGTGGTCCTCGGCCAGGTGAAGGCCGTTCTGCTCCCAGCACTCGATGGCGACGCCCGGGCCCATCGTCTCGGTGAGGCCGTACACGTCGAGCACCTTGTAGTTGAGCTTCTTCTCGAGGTCGGCGCGGAAATTGTCGCTGAACGCCTCGGCGCCGTGGATGCCCGCGCGCAGGTGGAAGTCCTTGGCTGGGTCGAGCCCCATGGAGATGGCCGTGTCGGCGATGTGCATGGCGTAGCTGGGCGTGCAGCACAGGATGGTCGAGCCCATCTCGCGCAGCACGCGAATCTGGCGCT
This sequence comes from uncultured Coriobacteriaceae bacterium, assembly GCA_902764575.1. GTDB lineage: Bacteria > Actinomycetota > Coriobacteriia > Coriobacteriales > Eggerthellaceae > UBA9715. Next base: position 6,953 of record CACWWI010000029.1, on the reverse strand, counting down.
CGGTGTTGCCGGCGCTCATCGGGATGGTCATGCACCCAGCTGCGACGCCGCCGTAGTGCGCGCCAAGGCCGCCGGTGAACAGGCCGTAGCCGTAGCACACGTGCATGATGTCGTCGTCGCCGCCGTTGGCGTACAACACGCCGCGCGCGAAGCAGTCGCCCCAGATCTCGAGGTCGTGGTCCGTGTAGGCGCCCACAGTCGCAATGCCCGTCGTTCCCGACGACATGTGGATCTCGCGGACCTCGTTCTTGGGCACGGCGAGCATGCCGTACGGATAGTTGTCGCGCAGGTCCTGCTTGGTGGTGAAGGGCGCGTTCGCGAGGTCGTCCAGCGATTCGATGCTAAAGGGGTCAAAGCCAGCCGCGTCGAAGCTCTCCTTGTAAAACGGGATGTTCTCGTAACATGCGACGACTGTCTTCTTGATCCCCTCGAGCTGGATGTCCTCGATTTGATCATGAGGCAGCGTCAGGATCTCCTGCGTTTTGCTCATAAAGACACCTTTCATGATCGTCTGGGCGCGCCACTCCCCTTCTAAAAGCGCTCGGTGCATCATACTTCAAACGGGCGCTTTATCTCAATAAAGTGACTATACGCACCCATGTTTAACCGATTCGAAACTGTTTGTGCACGGGCGTCAGGCGTGGGGTATTCGGGTAATGGTTAGCAGGTCGAAATGCTATACTCGAAGCGAGAGGAAGGAGCGAGATGAGTCCTTTTGTCTGGCTTGCCATAGCCGCCATCGCGGCAATCGTCGAAGTGTTCTCATGGGGCCTGTTCACCATGTGGTTCGTCATCGGCGGTCTGCTTGCGTTCGTCGTCGGCTTCCTCGGCGGCCCGCTGTGGCTGCAGATCGTGGTGTTCCTCGTGGTGTCGGTGGCATGCCTGCTGCTGTTGCGGCCGCTCATCCTGAAGCACCGCAAGCAGGGCGAGGAATTCGAAGCCACGCCCGTGGGCGGCACCGCGGTGGTGGTCGAGCGCATCGACAACGGCGCCCATGTCGGCCGCGTCGAGACTTCCGACCACATGACCTGGGCTGCGATTTCCGCAGACGACTCCATTCTCGAACCCGGCACGCGCGTGCGCGTTACCGATAAGAAGTCAATCAAGCTCGTTGTTGAAAGGATTTAGACCATGCTGATCATCCTCATCGTCGTCGCAGTGCTGATCGTGGCGCTGCTCATCACGTGCATCAAGATCGTGCCGCAGGCAGAGACCATGGTCATCGAGCGCCTTGGCTCGTACCTGTGCACCTGGGGCAACGGCCTGCACGTCAAGCTGCCGTTCATCGACCGCGTGCGCGCGCACATCTCGCTCAAGGAGCAGGTTGCCGACTTCCCGCCGCAGCCCGTTATCACCAAGGACAACGTCACGATGTCCATCGATTCCGTCATTTTCTACAAGGTCATGGACCCGCAGCTGTACTGCTACGGCGTGGAGAACCCCATCATGGCCATCGAGAACCTCACGGCAACCACGCTGCGCAACATCCTCGGCGACATGGACCTCGACACGACGCTCGTGAGCCGCGACACCATCAACACGCAGATGCGCGCCATCCTCGACGAGGCCACCGACGCCTGGGGCATCAAGGTCAACCGCGTCGAGGTGAAGAACATCACGCCGCCGCGCCAGATTCAGGAGGCCATGGAGAAGCAGATGAAGGCGGAGCGCGAAAAGCGCGAGGCCGTGCTGCTCGCCGAGGGCCAGAAGCAGAGCGCCATCACCATCGCCGAGGGCAACAAGCAGGCGCAGATCCTCTCCGCTGAGGCCGAGAAGCAGAAGGCTATCCTGTACGCCGAGGCTGAGAAGCAGAAGGCCATCCTCGAGGCGCAGGGCGAGGCGGAGGCCATCCGCAACGTGCAGCAGGCAACGGCCGACGGCATCCGCATGATCCGCGAAGCCGGCGCCGACCAGGCCGTGCTGACGCTGCAGTCGTTCGAGGCCCTGAAGGAAGTCTCGCGCGGCCAGGCCACCAAGCTCATCATCCCAAGCGACATGCAGGGCATCGCCGGCCTAGCCGCCTCCCTAAAAGAGGTAGTAAGCGAAGACTCGAACCCGGTTCCACCCGCCGCCCAGTAATGAGTCAAAGGCCCCAGGGGCCTTTGACTCATCTCGTTAATCTCGTGCAGGAAATCGCACTTACCCGTAAATCTCATACATTTGGGGTGTACCTCGTGTCTGAGATTTACGGGTAAGTGCGATTTTTCGAGGTTCTTTCGCATCGTTTCTGATAAAACCCCAGGTCGCAATACTTGGCATCGGTCGAGAATCGCACTAACCCGTCAATCTCGTGCATTCAGAAGGGGTCTGATGTACCAGATTTACGGGTTAGTGCGATTTTGCATGCCCTTCACTGCCCTTCACTGCACGTGACGTCAGCGCTAATAGGCACGAAAACAAAAGCCCCCGCAGGGTCACTTCCTGCGGGGGCTTCGAATTCTTCTGCGCCCTGGTTACTCCACGGCGAAGATTACGGGGTAGAGGGGCTGATCGCCACGGTGGGCGTCGACCTCCACGTCGTCGTACTTCTCTTCGATGCGCTTCACGAGAGCCTCGAGCGACTCATCGGAATAGCCTTCGCCCGCGAGCAGCGTGCACGTGTCGGCATCGGCAGCTTCCATGACCTCGAGGAGGTCCATCACGACGTCTTCCACGTTCTTTCCCACTGCCTCAATGGCGCCGTCGGCGATGCCGATGACGTCGCCCTCGGCAATCGGGTTGCCGTTTGCGTCGTGCGAATCCTTGATGGCGGTGGTAACTTCGCCGGTCTTGACCTCGTTGAGAATGGCGCACATATTCTCGACGTTCTCGTCGAGCGACGCCTCGGGATCGAAGCCGAACATCGAGGAGAAGGCCTGCGGCACGCTCTTGGTGGGGATCACGCCGCACGGCACTTCCGACAGCTCGGCGGCGGAGTTGGCCGCCATGATGATGTTGGAGTTGTTCGGCAAGATGATGACCGCGTCGGCGTTCGCGCGCTTGGATGCGTCGAGCAGGTCGGCGGTGGACGGGTTCATGGTCTGCCCGCCCGATACGACGACGTCGACGCCCAGGCTCTCGAGGATCCGCGCGTTACCCTCGCCGGCAGCCACGGCCACGATGCCGATGGGCTTGCGCTCGGCGGGCTCCTCAGCACCTTCGGCCACGAGCTTGTCGTTGCGCTCGATGCTCTGAAGGTCCATGTTGTGGATGAACACCTCGAAGATCTGGCCGCGCTCCAGGAAGTACTCGAGCACCTTGTTCGGGTGGTTGGAATGCACGTGCACCTTGAACTTGGGAACCGAGCCCACGCAGAGCTCGCAGTCGCCCATGGTGCTCAGGAAGTCGAGCGCCTCGTCGCGGTCGAGCGTCTCGGAGTGCACCAGGAACTCGTTGCAGTAGCGGTACTCCGAGCCTTCCCAGTCGTTGATGTGCTCGATCTCGACCTTCGGGTCGGCCTTGGGGTTGAACTCCAGCTTGTCGCTGAGCGAGCCCTCCTTGCCGAGCAGCGCCGACACGAAACCGTCGATGAGAATCGCCAGGCCGAAACCGCCGGCGTCCACGACGTTGTTCTCCTTCAACACGGGAAGCAGGTCGGGCGTGCGCTGCACGGATGCGTAGGCCTCCTTCACGATCTCCTCGAGTGCGGCCTCGGTGTCGAGCTTCTTCTTGGCGGCATGATGCGCAGCCGCGGCCGTGTCCTTCAGCACCGTGAGGATCGTGCCCTCGACGGGCTTGCGGACCGCCTGGAACGACACTTCCACGGCACGCGAGAAGGCGTTGTTGATCGAATCGGTCGTGAGGTCGAACTCGTCGGCCGAACCCTCGCACAGGCCGCGCAGGATCTGCGACGTGATGACGCCCGAGTTGCCGCGCGCGCCCATGAGTGCGCCGGTCGTGATGGCCTTGCGGACGGAGGCGCCGGGTGCGCCCATCGGCAGGGAGCTGATGTTCTTCACCACCGACTCGATGGTCAGCGACATGTTCGTGCCCGTGTCGCCGTCCGGCACGGGGAACACGTTCAGGCGGTTGACCTCTTCCTTGCGCTCGGAGAGGTTCCTACTGGCCGCGGCGATGGCGTTCAAAACGTCGTTACCGGTAAACTCTGTCATGTTCGTTTATCTTCCTGGTTGGTTTCGGATTACGCGGGACATGGCCCCGTTCTGCTACTTGCGCACCTTCACGTCCATGACGTGCACGTCGATGCCGACGACGGGAACACGCGCCTGCTCCTTGAGCACGAAGCTAACGGCTTCCACGAGGTTCTGCGACACGGCGCTGATGTTGGTGCCGTACTCGATGACGACGTAGAGGTCGACGTGGACGCCCGCGTCGGTGGTCTGCATGGTAATGCCGCGGCGCAGGCGCGAAGGCGGCAGGATCTTTGCAATGCCGTCGGCTGCCGTCGGCGCGACCATGCCGACGACGCCGTAGCACTCCAGCGCGGCATGGCCTACCATGTCCGCAAGTACGTCGTTGGCCACATGAAGCTTTCCGGGAATCGGCTCAGCCATGATGGACTTCCTTTCCGAATTGCTAAGACTTCGTTCTCGTACGGGTAACTTGTGCAGTATACCCCATGCACCGTTCTTCCCCAGGTGCCGCTATGCGAGCACGACAGCTATTACAGCTTTCCTTCAAAGAGGCGCCGGTGCATTTCGCAAGCGAGATAACGCAGAAAAGCCCGCGGCGCGGGCTTTTCGAGGGTTGCTATCGAGCAGGGCTTAGGCGCGCTCGACCTTGCCGGCCTTCATGCAGCGCGTGCAAACGTTGGCCTTGCGCACATGACCCTTGGAATCGCGGATGGTGACCTTCTGGATGTTGGGCTTGAACCAACGGTTGGTCACACGGTGCGAGTGAGAGACGTTACGGCCAGCGGAAGGCTTCTTTCCGCACACTTCACAAATCTTCGACATAGCTATCAACTCCGTATAAACGCATTTCATCACGGCAAATGCCGCTCAAGCCAAACTAGCCAAGAAACTATAGCACAACAGGTTGTGCCCTACAAAGGTTTTTTGCCATTCGCGATTCGTTTTCACGTTCTGCACATCGCAGGCGTGCGCGCCGCTTGCGAACGCGCCTCGATCGGGCGCTTCCGCCGTGCGGCTACTCGATGACGAGAAGGCGCTTGCAGGCAGGGCACGTGCCGAGCGGCGCCGACGCCTTGAGCTCGATGAGGCGACCGCCGTCGATGAGCGTGCGGCACACGCCGCAGGTGTCGTCGACCATGCGGCCGACGGCGACGCCACCGACCTTCTCGGCCGTCTTCTCGTACAGCTTCAGGATTTCGGGGGGAAGCGACGCGGCGAGCTCGGCGCGCTTGCTCGAGAGCTCGCGGACCTCGTCGGCGAGCGCCTTGTCCTCGCCCTCGAACGACGCCCTGAGCTTGGCTTCCTCGGCTTCCGACGCGGCGATGGCGCCTTCGAGCTGGCCTGCGATGCCCTTGATCTTGTCGACCTGCTCGGTTATCTCGAGGATCTTCTGCGCCAGCGCCTCGCGCCGCCTGGCGGCGCCGGCCATTTCCTTGGAATGCGATTCGACCTTGCGGTAGTCGGAACCGGATGCGTCGATGATCTCCTGGGCGCGCTCCTGGCGCTCCGAGAGCGATCGGTCCTCGTCCTCGACGATGGTGAGCTCGGCTTCGGCGCGTTTCTGCAGCCCCTGCACTTGCTCCAGCTTCTCGCGGATCTCTTCGCGTTTCTTGCGCAGGCGCATGACCTCGATGCGCTGGGGAAGTTCGACGCGCGCCTTCTTGGCCTTCATGATGTTCAAGTCGAGCTGCTGAATCTCGAGCAGCGTGGCAAGATCTTGCTCTTCTGCAAACATTTCGCACCTCCGGAGTAGCCCAATTGCATTGTACTCCTAAAGCAAATGAACTGGCACAACACCGATGTTAAGGTTTGTTAACAAGGTGGAAGAATTCTCGGCTGCGAGATGCGTTCGCTGCTTCTATACGCGGGTGGATTCTGGGCTCGCCCAGTTGTGGCCTTGGTCGAAGACCGTCACCTGCGCAGGGTCGATGCCTGCGTCGACGGCGGCACGGGCGAGCACGGCCGCGAGGGGAAGCTCGCTCGTGTCGTGGCCGACCTCGATGATGGAAAGGCCGCCCTGCCAGGCGTCGAGCGATGCATGGTAGCGCGCTTCGCCGCAGATGAGGCAGTCGACGTGCGCGTTCACGCATTCCTCGATGACGTTGCCGGCAGACCCGTTGGCGATGACGACGTTTTCGACCACCAGATCGGGATCGCCCCACACGCGCGGCGCACGACCGAAGACCGACGTGCAGCGCGCCGACAGGTGCGACAGCTTGAAGGGCGCATCGGCTGCGCGGACCTTGCACACCTGGCCGTAGCCCTTGGCGGGGTCGTCGCCGATGGGCATGAGGACGCGCTGGAAATCGAGGCTCAGCATGCCCGGTAGCAGCCGGACTGCCTCAGCGCTCACGTCGAGCGCCGTGTGGAAGTTCATGAGCGCGACGCCCTTAGCGATGGCGTCGTAGACGACCGTACCCGATGCCGGGGCAACCTCACGCGACGGCGAGAAGGCCTCGGGCGGGTCGAGGAACGCGGGATGGTGCGTGAGCAGCACGTTGGCGCCGGCGGCGCAGGCCGCATCGATTGCGGGACGCGTGGGGTCGAGCGCCGTCATGACGCCCGTGACGGGCACGGCGGGGTCGCCGGCGAGCAGGCCCATGCGGTCCCATTCCTCGGCGTCGGCACGCGGGAAGCGCGCGAGCAGCGCGCGTTCGAGCTGGCCGACCGTCAGGCTCTCGGAGGGCTTGGCTATCGTACCGCCAGCAACTTTCGCGAGGTCCTTTCCCGTTCCTTCTATCTTTGCCATTGTTCCTCCCGTTCCTTCAAAGGTTGTTGTGTCCAAACCGCTTGTGCGCAGGCGGGCAGCTTATGAAATGCAATCCTCGAACGCCGCCGCGAAGCGATCGAGCTCGCTTTCGGTGGTGTAGCGGCCGATCG
>CACWWI010000028.1 GCA_902764575.1 uncultured Coriobacteriaceae bacterium | reverse complement strand
TTGGGCGGGTTGTCGTGCACCTCGATCTGCAAGCCGTCCACGCCGGCGGCGGTGGCTGCATAGGCGATGGGCCGCACGTAGCGCGTGTAGCCGGTCGCATGGCTGGGATCGCCGATGACGGGCAGGTGCGTGAGGTTCTTGAGCACGGGGATGGCATTCACGTCGAACGTGTTGCGCGTGCGCGTCTCGAACGTGCGGATGCCGCGCTCGCAGAGGATGACGTTGGAGTTGCCCTCGCTCATGATGTACTCGGCCGCCATGAGCAGCTCGTCGATGGTGCCGGCGAGGCCGCGCTTGAGCAGCACGGGCACGGTGGTCTTGCCCACTTCCTTGAGCAGCGGGAAGTTCTGGGAGTTACGCGCGCCGATCTGCATGATGTCGACCCCGTGGTCGAGGAACGTGTCGATGTCGCGCGGGTCCATGATTTCGGTGACGATGGGCATCTGCAGCTCCTCGCGCGCCGCGCAGAGCAGCTTGAGGCCCTCTTCCCCCATGCCCTGGCAGGCGTACGGGGACGTGCGGGGCTTGTAGGCGCCGCCGCGGAGGATGGTCGCGCCCGCGGCCTTCACCGCACGGGCGATCTCGATGAGGTTGTCGCCCTCGACCGAACACGGGCCCGCCATCACATGGAAGGTGCCCCCGCCGATCTGCACGCCATAGCCGCAATCGACGACGGTGTCCTCGGGGTGGAACTTGCGGTTGGCCATCTTGAACGGATCGGTCACGCGCTGCACGCGGTCGATGATCTCCATCGACTCGAGCAGGAACGGGTCGATCTGCGTGGTGTCGCCTATGATGCCGACGAGCGTCTCCGCATCGCCAGCCGACACGTCGGTCTTGAGCCCACGCCCTTCGATCCAGCTGATGAACTGCTCCAGCTGCTCCGGCGTCGCCGATTGCTTCACAACTGCGATCATGTAATGCCTACTTTCCTAGATAGCACAGGGAAAAGCGAGTCGATTCACACTGCGCAAACCGACTCGCCCCACCCCTATCAATCCATCGTTTATGCCGCCGCGATCTCGGGCTTGGTCTCACCGGTCACGTCGGTGTCGCGCAGCACGACCTTGCTCGCGCCTTCCTGCTCGGGCAAGTCGTACATCACGTCCATGAGCACGCGCTCGCAAATGGAGCGCAGGCCGCGGGCGCCCGTACCGTGTTCCACCGCCTCGTGGGCGATGGCGCGCAGCGCCTCGTCGGTGAACTCGAGCGTGGAGTCCTCGAACTCGAACATCTTGCAGTACTGCTTGACGAGCGCGTTCTTGGGCTCGGTGAGGATGCGCACGAGGTCGTCCTCGTCGAGCGCAGACAGCGACGTGATGACGGGAATGCGCCCCACGAACTCGGGGATCATGCCGTACTTGTTCAGGTCTTCGGGAAGCACCTTCGACAGCAGCTCGGCCTCGTTGGCCTCCTTGCTCTCGGGCAGCTCCGACGTGAAGCCGATCGCGCTCTTCCCCACGCGCTGCGCGATGATGTCGGTGAGCCCCACGAACGCCCCGCCCAAGATGAACAGGATGTTCGTGGTGTTGATGTGGATGAGCTCCTGTTGCGGGTGCTTGCGCCCGCCCTGCGGCGGCACGGAAGCATCGCAACCCTCGACGATCTTGAGCAGCGCCTGCTGCACGCCCTCGCCCGACACGTCGCGCGTGATGGAGAGGTTCTCGGCTTTGCGGGCGATCTTGTCGATCTCGTCGATGTAGATGATGCCGATCTCGGCACGGTCAATGTCGAAGTCGGCGGCCGTGATGAGCTTGAGCAGGATATTCTCCACGTCCTCGCCCACGTAGCCGGCCTCGGTGAGCGTCGTGGCATCGGCGATGGCGAACGGCACGCGCAGCGTGCGCGCGAGCGTCTGGGCGAGCAGCGTCTTACCCGAACCCGTGGGCCCGAGCAGCATGATGTTGCTCTTCGCCAGCTCCACTTCGTCATCGCTCGCGGAGTCGAGCCCGATGCGCTTGTAGTGGTTGTACACGGCAACCGAGAGCGCCTTCTTGGCCTGCTCCTGCCCGACAACGTAATCGGAGAGCTGCTCGTACAGCTCATGCGGCGTCGGGAGGTTTGCCAGCACTCCCTCTTGCGAAGGCTCGTCGGGCAAATCGCCCTGCCCGTCGGCTTCGCCTTGCGCATCGTAGCCGCCGAAACGGCCGCCCTCGCCGAAGCCGACTCCCAAGTCGCGCATCATGACCTCGGTGCACACGGCAAGGCACTCATCGCATAGGTTGATGTCGTCGGGGCCCTTCACCATGGCGCGCACCTCGTCCGAGGGCTTGCCGCAGAAGCTGCAGTACACGATTCCGTCGTCGCCCCCGCCGCGCGTCGTTCTCTGTGTGCTCAAAACGTATCCCCGTTCTTTATTCCGCGGCAGCAGCGCGCGAAGTGGTGATGCGGTCGACCAGACCGTACTCCAGCGCTTGCTCGGCGGTCATGTAGTTGTCGCGCTCGGTGTCGGCCTGGATGGTCTCCAGCTTCTGGCCGGTGTTGTCAGCCAGGATCTTGTTCAGGCGCTCGCGCGTCTTCAGCATGAAGTCGGCCACGATCTGGATCTCGGTCTGCTGGCCCTGCGCTTGGCCGAGCGGCTGGTGGATGAGCACCATCGAGTTGGGCAGGCACAGGCGCTTGCCCTTGGCGCCCGAGCTCAGAAGCACGGCGGCCATCGAGGCGCATTCGCCCAGGCAGATGGTCGACACGTCGCACTTGATGAAGTTCATCGTATCGAGGATGGCAAGGCCCGCCGTCACCGACCCGCCCGGCGAGTTGATGTAGAGCGAGATGTCCTTGTCGGGGTCGGCGCTCTCCAAGTGCAGCATCTGCGCGACCACGGAGTTCGCCACATGGTCGTCGATCTGCTCGCCCAGGAAGATGATGCGGTCGTTGAGCAGGCGCGAGTAGATGTCGTAGCTGCGCTCGCCGCGCGGCGACTGCTCGATGACGTACGGGATGAGTGCGTTGTTTACTTGTGCTGTCATACCTACCTCTTTCTCGTTCGCAAATGTAACGTTCCTATAGTAATGGAAACGGGCGCGCCATGCGATGGCGCGCCCGCTTAACGTCAGGTAACCGTTATGCGGCCGCTACTCGGCGGCGTCCTCGGTTGCGGCTTCCTCAGCAGCAGCCTCTTCCTTCTTGTCAGCCTTCTTGGAGTGCTTGCCGGACTTCTTCTCCTCCGGCTTCTCCTCGGTAACGACGGCGTTCTCGACGATTTCCTTAGCGGCCTTCTGGCGCAGGATGCCCTGGCGCACGACGTGCATCTGGCCGTTCTGGCGCCATTGCTCCATGAGGCCCTTGGGATCGGCGACGCCGGACTCCTCGAACTCGTTGAGCACGTCCTCCTCGGTCACCTCGATGCCCGCATGCGCTGCGAAGGCGTCGAGCGAGAGGTCCTGCTTGGCCATGTCGGCTGCCTGCTTCTTCACGTCGTCGCGGAACTGCGAGGATGTGATGCCCTGCTGCTGCAGGTACTGGTCGAGCGTCGCGCCCTGGCGCTGCAGCTGGTTGAAGAAGTCCTGCAGCAGCGTGGCCTCGGCCTCCTCGACCACGTTCTCGGGCACGTCGCCCTCGAAGCGCTCGGCGAGCGCGGTGAGCGCGCGGCTCTCCTTCAGGCGCGGGAAGATGGACTCCTGCTGCGACTTGATCTCGTCCTCGAGCTCCTTGCGCAGGTCGTCGACGGTGTCGACGCCGATCTTGGACTGAACCCACTCGTCGGTGAGCTCGGGGAGCTTCTTCTTCTTTACGCCGAGGACCTCCACGTCGAAGTTGATCGAGGTGGTCTTGCCCATGAGCGCGCTCGTCATGGCGGTGGGCTCGCTCGGGATGTCGATGGTGAACTGCTTGGTGTCGCCCTTCTTCAGGCCGATGAGCTCTTCGTCGAAGGTGGCGGGAAGCACGCCCGACCCGATGCCGTATTGCAGCTCGTCGTTGGTGATGGACGGGATGTCTTCGCCGTTGTCGTCAGTGGCCGCAATCTTGAGGTCCACGAACTTGTCTTCCTTCACCTTCGTGTTGGCCGGCGCGGGGACAACCTCGTAGTAATGCTCGAGCAGCGTATCGATCTCCTCGTCGATCTGCTCGGCCGTCGCGCCCTCGGGCGGCATCTCGATCTCAACCGGATCGTAGTTCTTCAGCTCGGGCGTGGGCTTCACGCCGATCTCGACGGTGTAGGTGTAGGGCTGCTTGTCCTTCACGAGCTCCATGTCCTTCTCGCCGAAGTCGGGCTCGCCCACCGGGTACAGGCCGCTCTCGTCGATGGCGAGCGGATAGGTCTCGTTCACGAGCGCATCGGTGACCATGGCCACGGCGGCGTCCTTGCCGAGCATGCTGTCGATAACCGGGCGCGGCGCCTTGCCCCTGCGGAATCCGGGGAAGTTGTAGTTGTTCGCGAATTCCTTGTACTGCTTCTTCACGCGGTCGGTAACGACCTGTTCGTCGATGGTGACGGTAAGCTTGGCGCGGTTGCCCTCCAAGACCTCAACTTTAGTTTCCACTGAGCTGTCCTCCGTATGCGTTCTTTCCTTTTCTGCGTTGAACACGCAATGTGCGATTATCGCACAGTTGACGCGGGGTTTGAAGAACGTTCACAGAGAGACCAACCAACGCGGGAACGCGCCTGCAGGGGTCGACGAAAAGAGATGGTGCGGGCGAAAGGACTTGAACCTTCACACCTTTCGGTACCAGAACCTAAATCTGGCGCGTCTGCCAGTTCCGCCACGCCCGCACGTGGTAGCGATGATACCACGACCGAGCCGCTGGCGGCCCGCCTACTTGGAGAAGATGTTCATGACGGCGCGGATGTAGCAGAACACCGCCGCGATGCCGCACACCACCATGATGCTCATGTCGCCGCCTGCTTGGTACATCTGGATGATGATCGACGTGAAGATCATACCGCCGCACAGCCACAACACGCCGTTTATGCGGTTGATGTTGCGCTCGCGCTTCGCGATGACCTCATCGCGGGCGCGCTGCTCGGCGCTCTCCTCGTACTTGCGCTGCTCGTAGCGCTCCCAGTAGGCGGCGCCCTTGGCCTCACGCTGCTCTGCGTGCTCGCCCACGATGGCCTTGTAGCACGATGCGGCCTGGCGGGCAGCGTCGACGAGCGTCGGGGTTTCTGCGGGCAGCCCGTAGTAAGCCGCGATGCCCTCAGGCGTGGCAGCGACGGCCGGCTCGTTCGGGTAATCCGCCGAACTGTGCGACTCCAAGAAGCGCTCGACGATATCGAACCCCTCGAAGCTCGGGAGCGTCACCCAGCCGGATTCGATCATGGAGGTGATGAAGGGCATGTGCGCGCCCACGACGATGGATGCGTCCTCGAAGAGCTTCGAGAGCTCTTCCTCGAACTGGTAGAGCTCGGGGGCCTCCTCCACGTCGGAGGGAGCTATTCCGCCCGTGGCCTCGGAGGCTTCCCATTCCTCCTTGTTCTGCGGCTTGACGACGTGCGAGAAGAGCTCGTTTCCGTCGAAATCGACGATCGCGACCTCCAGCGCTTCGTCATCGTCGGTGCTGTAGCCCGTCGAGCGCAAGGCGACCGCGATGCCGTCAGCAAGGGGAAGTTCGGATGTCTCGATGAGCTTCTCGTCTGACGTGCTGAGGAACCGGTACTCCATAGGACCTCCCCCGAGAAAAAGAAAACCGACCAGCGGCCGGCTTCGTTTGCGATTGTACGACGTGATGGCTAAGTGGTGGACCGGCGGGGACTCGAACCCCGGACCTTGGGATTAAGAGTCCCCTGCTCTACCAACTAAGCTACCGGTCCTCTTAACCATCTTGTCAAACGCACCCGCAGATGCGCGCCGAGATATCTTACGCGAACGAAGTACCGTTTGCAAGCGGTTTCCATTCGCTTCACACATCCGAGCGCTGGGGTGGGTGAAGGGACTTGAACCCTCGATCTCCAGAGCCACAATCTGGCGCCTTAGCCAACTAGGCCACACCCACCATGAGCGCAAGGCCAAATTGTACGGATTCCCCGCCGTTTGCGCAAGTCAAAACCAGTGGAAAAATCGTGCAGAAACGCTCGCCCGATCTATCGTGATATGATTGCAACCGCTAAGCGCCCATGGCTCAACGGATAGAGCAACGGACTTCTAATCCGTAGGTTGTAGGTTCGATTCCTACTGGGCGCGCCAGCGAATCCACCAACCCCGCTGCCGCGGGGTTGTTTCGTTTACAGGAGAACTCGACGAAAAAGAGGACCGGGCGTGGCCGGTCCTCTTCGCTTGTGCTCTTGCCGTTTGGGGGCTACTTCGCGAAGGCCATCACCATTTCCATGCCGTATGCCGCGGTGAAGTCCATGACGATGTTGTCGCCGAGCTTCTTCAGGGGAAGGCTCTGGCCGCTCACGGTTATCGCGGCGCCCTTGGAGTCTGCCGTCCACGTGAACTCGGAGCCGCCCATGTTGCCCTTGCCGCCCTGCTCGAAGGTCAGGGACATGTCGGCGTTGGAACCCATGGCCTGGGCCAGGTCGGAGGGGCTACCGTACATCGTGATGCCCATCATGTTCAGGCCCGTGAGGTTCCACGTACCCACCAGGTCGGCCTCGGAGGTGATGTCGGTGGCCTTATTCATGTCGATCACGACGGCCTTATCGTAGGTTCCGTCGGGGGTGAAGATCATGCTGATCTTCTGGCCATCCCTATCGACGGCGATGATCAGGGCGCCGTCCTCGATGGTAGCCTCGAGGGTTTGAGCGCTTCCATCGGAGCTCGTAGTATCGAAGATGCCGCCCGCGCCCGTCGTGCTGGAAGCGGATGCGCTTGCGCTGCTGGAGCTGCTCTCCTGCTTGACCGGCTTCATCGTGATGCTCTTGTCAGAGGCCTCCCAGGTGAAATCACCGGACTGGGAGCCGTAGACCATGGAGCCCGTGCCGTCCTTGTTGATGGTCAGCGTCATCGAGTCGCTCGTGCCCAGAAGCGCGCTGAAATCGCCCGCAACCGTGATGCCCTGCGTTTCGGCAGCAGCGAGCTTCCAGTCTCCGACGGCCTGATCGGCCACCGTCGCGCTGCTGCTCGAGGCCGATGCCGAGCCGGAGCCGGACGCGCTGCCGCTACCGCCGCCGCAAGCGGCCAAGGCCAGGCAGCACACGCACAGCATAGCCGCGCAAATGATTGCCAGATACTTCTTCATGGGGCTTCCTTTCACTCGGTTACCTTCCCTCTTCAAACATTACCATAAGACCCCTTCTTGCCGCTGATAAATCGACTTACAGTCAACGGCAAGCCAATCGGGTCGAGCTATCTGGAAAGCAAGGTTGGGAGCTGCTTGAGCACGATTCCGACGAGCACGAGGAAGGCGCCGAAGAGCACGAGCGGCGTAGGCTCGTCGCCCACGAGCGCCCAGGCTGCGAGGATGCCCACGGGAAGCTCGCTCGACGCCATGACCGACACCATGCCGGTGGAGAGCTTGGGGCTCGCATAGTTGATGAGCGTAGTCGGCACGATAACGCCGAGCGCCGAAAGGGCGATGGCGAAGGGCCATACGTTGGGGTCGGTAACCGCCGTGACGTAGCACGCGGGATTGACGAGCGACGTGATGAGGAGCCCTCCGATCGGCAGCATGGCCGCGCGCAGCGCAGGAGGCTGGTCGGTGCAGATACGGCCCGATAGGAACAGGTACAGCGCGTAGAACACGGCGGAACCCGCGCCCAGGGCGACGCCCACGGGATCGAGCGAGCTGGCAGACCCTTCGAACACCCCGGCCGCGAACAGCGTGCCCACGAGCACGACGACAACCGCCACCGCGGTCGACGCCGTGGGGAGCCGGCGCTCCACGATGCATTCGATGAGCACGCTCACCCACACGTACTGGAAGAGCAACGTGAGCGCAGCGGCGCTCGGCAGCATCGAAACGCTCGCGTAGTAGCAGATGGAGGTGAGCCCCGTGAACACGCCGAGCAGCGCCATCTTCGCGCACTGCCCCGGCGCCGCGAACCGCGTGCGCCGCACGAGCGCGAAACCGAGGCACGCGACGAGCGCCACCAGGTACTGGAGCGGCAGGAAGTCGGCCGGGTACACCCCGATGGAGACGGCCGCCTTGACCGCTGGCACGATGAACCCGTAGCTCGCCCCCGCGAGGAAGACGAGCAGGGCGTACAGCAGGGTTTTCTTCACTTACGCCTCAGCGTCGGGAGCAGACTCCGGCACGGGCTCTTCGGATGCGGGCGTAGCCTCGTCATTTGCAGGCTCGGCGGGTTTCAGGGGCACGTTGTCCTTGCCCATCGTGAACTTGCGTCCGGCCTTGATCCAGTCGCGGTACTCGGCTGTTGCCGTGAACAGCGCGTCGGACGACGAGTTGAGCGCCGTCTCACACGAGTCCTGCACCACGCCGATGATGAAGCCAACGGCCACAACCTGCATGGCGACGTCGTTGCCGATGCCGAAGAGCGAGCAGGCCATCGGGATGAGCAGCAGCGAGCCGCCGGGCACGCCCGAGGCGCCGCATGCGGAGATGGCCGCGAGGGCCGATAGGATGACGGCCGTCGGGACGTCGACGGCGAGGCCTACCGTATTGGCAGCCTGCATGGCCATGACGGAAATCGTGACGGCGGCGCCGGCCATGTTGATGGTGGCACCGAGCGGAATCGACACCGAATACAGGTTCTTGTCGAGGCCGAGCTTCTCGCAGAGCTCCATGTTAACGGGGATGTTCGCCGCGGAGCTGCGGGTGAAGAACGCCGTGATGCCCGAATCCTTCAGGCAGCGCAGGACGAGCGGGTACGGGTTCTTGCGCGTCAGGATGAACACCATGAGCGGGTTCGTCACGAGCGCGATGACGATCATGCATACGACGAGGAGGGCGATGAGCTGCCCGTACTCGATGAAGATCTCCATGCCGTTGGTGGCGACGGCGTCGTACACGAGGCCGAGGATGCCGAACGGCGCCAGGCTGATGATCCAGCGGACGATGGTGGCGACCGCATCAGAGATGGCGCTGAAGACTTCCTTCACGCCCTGGCTTGCAACGCGCAGCGCAGCGCCGATCATGGCCGCCCACACGAGGATGCCGATGTAGTTGGCCTCGACGAGCGCCTTCACCGGGTTCATGACGATGTTCATGAGCAGCGTGTTGAGCACTTCGCCGATGCCCGAGGGCGATGACTGCGTGATGTCCTCGGCGGACGCCAGCGTGAGCTCCATGGGGAACATGAACGAGCCGACAACCGCCACGAGCGCTGCCACGAACGTCGACACGAGGTAGAGCACGATAATCGTGCGCATCGACGCGGGCGCCTTGGCGTTGCACAGGGCGCTGATGATGAGGAAGAACACCAGGATCGGCGCGACGGCTTTCAGGGCGTTCACGAACAGTGTGCCGAGCAACGTGATGATCGTCGGCGCAACGCTCCCGTCCGAAGGCAGCACCAAACCGATGATGGCGCCGATAGCCAGGCCCACGACGATGCGCAGCACCAGGCTTATGCTGTTCCATTTCGCTACGAGTTCTTTCACGGTAATCCTCTCCTTGGATCTCGAACGTTCATCATGATAGCAAATCTGTGGCGCTTTTCCCCAGGTTACGGTTCGCCCCTTATAATCAAGGTTCAAATAGGAACGAGCGAGGGATAACATGGCTGAAAACGCAATACAATCGGTCCACTTCATCGGCATCGGGGGCGTGGGCATGAGCGGCATCGCCCGCGTAGCCCACGACCAGGGCATGCGCGTGACCGGCTCCGACATGAAGGAGAGCCGCTACACCAAGCAGCTCAAGGAAGCCGGCGTGCAGGTGTTCATCGGGCAGCATTCAGGCGATAACATCCCCGGCGCCTATGGTGGAGAGTCGCCCGACGTGGTGGTGGTGACCACCGCCGTGCTCGACAACAACCCCGAGCTCATCGCCGCCAAGGAGCGCGGCCTCACCATCTGGCACCGCGCACAGATGCTCGCCCGGCTCGGCGAGGGCCTGAGCACCGTCGCCGTGGCCGGCACGCACGGCAAAACCACGACGTCGTCGATGACGGCGAGCATGATGGACGCCATGGGGCTGAACCCCACGTTCCTCATCGGCGGCATCGTCCGCTCGTACGGAACGAATGCGCACTCGGGCTCGGGCGCGCACTACGTGGTGGAGGCCGACGAGTCCGACAAGTCGTTCCGCTACCTGTCCCCCGCCGCCGTGCTCGTGACCAACATCGAGGCCGACCACCTGGACCACTACCGCGACCTCGACGAGATCCGCGAGAAATTCGCCGCGTTCATTTCCTCGACCGCCGAAGGGGGGCCGATCATCGTATGCGGCGAGGACGAATCGCTCGTTGCCGTAGCGTCCTCGACAGGCCGTTCGTTCCTCACCTACGGGTTCGGCGACGACTTCGACATCAAGATCTCCAACTACCAGACCCACGGCATCAGAAGCGATTTCTCGCTCACGCTGCCCGACGGTCGCACGGTTGAGTCGTGCGTGCCGCAGAACCCCGGGCGCCACAACGTGCTCAACGCGGCAGGCGCCATCGGCCTCATCGACGCGCTCGGCTTCGACGCGCAGGCGGCAGCCGAGGCCATGCGCAGCTTCGCGGGCGTCAAGCGGCGCTTCGACCTGGTTGGAGAAGCGGGCGGCATCACGGTCGTCGACGACTACGCGCACCATCCCACCGAGATCGACGCCACGATACGCGCCGCCTCTGCCCTGGGCTACAACAACGTGCACGTGCTGTTCCAACCGCACCGCTACTCGAGGGCCTCGCTCTTCTGCGACGTGCTCCACGACGAGTTCGGGTCTGCCTTCGACACAGCGAGCACCGTCACGTTCATGGACGTGTTCTCCGCTGGCGAAGTGCCCGTTCCCGGCATTACGGGAAAGACGTTCCTGCAGGTCGTCCTCGACCACGAGGGACATCCAACAACCTACTACGTACCGCGCCGCATCGACGCCGCACCCCATATGGCGTCGATTGCGAAAGAGGGCGACCTCATCATCACCATGGGCGCGGGCGACGTCACGGCCATCGGCGAGCAGATCGTCGAAGCCATTGAGAACCAGGAGCGCTAAGTGCCCACTCCCCGCAACCGCCGCTCGACGAAAGTGCGAGAGAACGCTGGCGACGTGCAGTTCGTCTCAACGCGCGTCGGCGACGCGCGCCAGGCCGACCGCGCGCGGCGCCTGCGCGCGTCGTCTCGCCGCTACCTCATCCGCATCATCGCGGTGCTCGGGGTTATCGTCGCGCTGCTCGCGGGCTGGGCAGCGCTCTACAACTCGTCCGCCTTCTCCATCGAAAGCGTAACCGTGAAGGGAGTCCAGCATCTCACAAGCGAGGAGATGGCCGAGCTCGCGAGCGTTCCCGCAGACACCACGCTCCTGCGCGTCGACACCGACGAGATAGCCAAGCGCATCAAGCAAGACTCGTGGGTCGAGGACGTGAAGGTGAACCGCGTGTTCCCCAACACGCTGGAAATCGACGTGACCGAGCGCACGGTAGCAGCCGTCGTGGAGATATCGACCGGATCGGGCGGAACCGTTGACGAATGGGCCATTGCGAAGGACCACGTGTGGCTCATGCCCATCCCCAAGGCCGGCTCCGAGGCGGCCAAAACCACGAGCGAGCAGGTCTACACCGATGCCGCGCAGGCCATGCACATCGTCGACGTCCCCCACGGCACCCGCGCCGCCATCGGCGAGGTGTGCACCGACAGCAACGTGAACAACGCGCTCGACATCATCGCCGGCATGACGACCGAACTCGCCGACCATGTGGTGCAGGTGTCAGCCGCCGGTACTGCCGAGACCACGCTCCTCCTCGACAACGGCGTGGAAATCGCCTTCGGCAAGGCCGAGGACATCCGCGACAAGGAGCGCACGATTCTCAAGATCCTGGAGGAGAACCCCGACAGCATCTCCTACATCAACGTGCGAATGGTCGAGACGCCCACCTGGAGAGGACTCTAGGCGTCTGACCCACTGTCCGCTTGCTTTGCCTCGGCCGATGGGCGGCGGGGGTCCACCTACGGCGTCCTCGGCTAAACTAATGTAAATTGAAATTGGTGCCTGCGGAAGCGGTGGACCCCCGCCGCCCATCGGCCGAGGCAAAGCAAGCTACGCTCTTCCGCTGGAAGGAAAAATTGCTTGGGTTACTTGGCGCTTGGGGTTGTTGCTACCCGTTCTACTATGTCGGCTAGGGTTCGGGCGGCGTCGGCGGTTTTTTGGGCCTTGGCGGCTGCTGTCATGGAGGCTCGCAGGTCGGGGTCGTCTACGAGCTCGAGGACGAGGGCCTTGAACTCGGGGGTTTCCACCTCGCTATCGGCGATCATGTGGGCGCAGCCTGCGTCTACGTAGGCGCGGGCGTTCGTGGTTTGATGATCGCCCGTAGCGTAGGGGAACGGCACGAGCACTGCGGGGATGGCGCGCGCGGATATCTCGGCGAGCGACGAGGCGCCGGCGCGCGATACGATGGCGTCGGCGGCGGCCATGCAGGCGTTCATCTGGTTCGTGTAGCCGATCAGGCGCCAGCGCTCAGCCTGGTCGGGGGTGAGCGCCATGGCCTCGGTTACCGAATCGAGCTCCTTGGGGCCCGTCACGTGAACGATGTAGAGGTCATCGCGCGAAAGCAGCTCGTCCTTCATGGTGCAGAGCGCCTGGTTCAAATGGCGAGCTCCCAGGCTGCCCCCCGTCACGAGCAGCATGCGCGCATCCTCGGGGATTCCCAGCGCGGCGCGGCCCTCCTCGCGGGTGGTGGAGAAGATGGATTGGCGAACCGGGCAGCCGGTCACCTGCACCTTCGACTTGTCCGCCACGCTCTCTGCAGCGTGCTCGTAGGTGAGGCATACCGCATCGGCCTTCGCGGAAAGGCGCTTGTTCGCCATGCCCATGACCGAGTTCTGCTCGTGCACGACGAGCGGTACATGCGATTTGACGGCGGCGTTTCCGACGGGCAGGCATACGTAGCCGCCGAACGCGACGACCACGTCGGGTTTGATCTCGGCAAACCAGCGCTTGGCCGCACCCGTGCTCTTCTCCATCAGGCGCACGGCCTTGACGATCGTCGCGGGATGGTTGCGGTTGAACCCCGTGGCCTCGAACGGCTTGAACGGGATACCGGCAGCCGGCACGAGGTCGGCCTCCCTGCCTTGCGGCGTGCCTGCGAAGCGCACGTCAACCCCGCGCTCCATGAGCGCTTCTGCCAACGCGAGCGCTGGATTGATGTGACCGGCGGTTCCCCCGCCCGAAAGCACTGCGATCATGCCCGATTCCCCCTTCTTATCTCGCCTTCTTGGCGGGACGTACGATCTCGAGGTTGTCGCGGCGACGCTCGTACACGTCGCGACCCGACACGTCCTCCGACACGGCCAGGATGATGCCGACCATCATGTACGAGGCGATGAGCGACGAGCCGCCCGACGAGATGAACGGCAGCGGCTTGCCCGTTGTCGGGAATACGCCGATCACGCACCCGATGTTCAAAAACGCCTGGAACACGAGCATGATGGTGAGCGAGCCGGCGACCATGGCGCCGAAGTCGTCGGTAGCCGCGCGGGCGATGCGCATGCCCGCCCAGAGAATGGCCAGGAACACGAGGATGACGGCCATGGCCCCCACGAACCCGAGCTCCTCGCCGATGATTGCGAAGATGAAGTCGGTCTCGGACTCGGGCAGGTACAGGTACTTCTCGCGCGAGTTGCCAAGTCCCGAGCCGAAGAGCCCGCCTTCCGAGAACGCGTAGTACGAGTGGATGATCTGGTACCCGTTGCCCATGCCGCCCTCGCCGTCGTTCCAGGGATTGAGGTACAGGAATCGGTCGGAGCGGTAGCTGGAGAACACCGTTGCCGCCAGCGCGAACAGGATCATGGCGCCGATGACGGCGAGGATGGTGCGCAGAGGAACCTCGCCGAGCCACATGACGCCCAAAACCCCGAGCGCGATAATGGCCGTCGTCCCCAGGTCGGACTGCGTGGTGAACAGGAAGCCCGTGGGGATGATGATGAAGATGATCACCTGCACGATGAACCCGCGCATGTCGAGGGTGCCGGAGCGCAGCTCGCTGAACAGGCGCGCGGCAACCAGCACGAGTGCGATCTTGACGAACTCCGAAGGCTGCAAGCTGATAGGGCCGAGCAGCAGCCACCGCTGCGCGCCGTTTGCAGCCAAGCCCATGATGGCCGTGAGCAGCAGCAAGACAATCGAGATGCCCCAGATCACCCATACGGCGGGCCCCGCCCACACCCGATACGGGATGAGCTTCCAGAGCACGCCTGCGGCCACGACCCCGACTGCGACGAATTTCAGCTGGTCGATGAGGTAGCTCGCAGAGCTAATCTCCTCGGAGATGGCCGAGATGGACGACGCGGAGTAGATCATGACGAGGCCAAGCAGCGTAAGCGCGAGCACGCTGAGCAGCATGACGATGCGCGGCCCCGAAACATCGGCCGGCGCAGCTGCCGCTCGCTCGCGTTTCTTCTGCTCGGACGCCATGAGCTATGCCCCCTGTTGAGCCCGGCGGTCGGCTACGAGTTGCTTGAACACGCGCCCGCGCTCTTCGAACGACGTGAACTCGTCGAAGGACGCGCACGCCGGCGATAGGAGAAGCACGTCGCCTGCCTGGGCGATCGCGAGCGCCTCCTCCAAGGCGGCTTCCATGTTGGACGCCTCGGCCAGAACGAACCCATCCGGGGCCTCGGCCTGCGAGTCCCTGAACGCCGAGGCGAAGCGCGGCCCCCCTGCCCCGTAGCATACGGCAGCATGCGCGTTCGCATGGGCCGCAGCCACGAGCGGGCCGAGGTCGGTGCCCTTGTCATCGCCGCCGAGCAGCACGATCACGCGGCGGCCTGGAAACGACGAGAGCGCCTTCATGGTGGCGTCGGTGTTCGTGCCCTTGGAATCGTTATAGCATTCGATGCCGCGCACCGTTCCGCACGGTTCCACGCGGTGCTCGAGCGGCGCGAAGCTCGCGAGCGCGCGGTCGATGAGCTCGTCATCGGCACCGAGCGCAACTGCGACCGAGGCTGCAGCGAGCGCGTTGCCCGCATTGTGCTCGCCCTTGATCTGCAGGTCGTCGACGGGAAGGAGCACGTGCTCCTTGCCGCCCAACGCCACGTGCAACCGCCCGTCGGAGCCGACGAAGGCCGCGTTCTCGGCCCCGCATTTCGCTCGCATGTCGCCGGTGATGCCGTCTGACGTGCCCATCGGCACGTAGTCGAACCCGCGCTCCTCACGGCTCATG
The DNA here is from genome assembly GCA_902764575.1 of uncultured Coriobacteriaceae bacterium. Lineage (GTDB taxonomy): Bacteria > Actinomycetota > Coriobacteriia > Coriobacteriales > Eggerthellaceae > UBA9715. Next base: position 738 of record CACWWI010000028.1, on the reverse strand, counting down.
GCCTTGAGCTCGCGCACCTTCGCACGCACGACGTCGTTGGACGCATCGAGCACGGCTATTCCGGAGCGCATGTTGTCGAATACCTTGTACTTGGCATCGCGGTAGGCCTCGAGCGTCTTATGCCAATGGATATGGTCGGGCGTGATGTTGAGCATGACCGCCACGTCGGGCGCAAAGAAGCGCGTCGATGCCAGCTGGTACGAAGACACCTCGCACACGTACACGTCAGTCTTTCCCGCGGCTACGGCATCGAGGCACACGTCGCCGATGTTGCCGACGGGCGCGGCGGCAAACCCGCATTCCTTCAGCACATGCGCTGCAAGCGAGGTGGTAGTGGTCTTGCCGTTCGTCCCGGTAATAGCTACCCACGTGCTCTCGGGCGCGCTCTCGCGCCAGGAAAACTCAACTTCGCTGATAAGCTCATCGCTCACCGCCAAGCCACGCTGGTAAAGCTCATGCCAATAGGGAATCCCCGGACTGGCGATGCAGAGGTCAAAACGCCCCATATCCCCCGAAACCGCATCGTCCCCGAACGCATACTCAACACCCGAAAGCGATTCCACAAACCCCCGGGAGTCCTCGTTCTCGGCTCCCGCAGCAATAAAAAGCGCCTCGACCCGGTCGCCCAAAAGCCCCGCGCAATACCGCGCAACAGACTTCCCAGACTTCCCCAGCCCAAGGACAAGAACACGCCCCAAAAGCCCGGGCGACTCAAGATTAGAACTGGCGTGTGCCCTC
>CACWWI010000027.1:16020-17439 GCA_902764575.1 uncultured Coriobacteriaceae bacterium | reverse complement strand
GCGAAAGCGGCTGCGGCAAAAGCCAACGGCGCGCAAAATACGTACCGGCCAGCCAAGCTATATCGATGAGCAGGCCATGCGTCTGCGCGGTCGTCGAGAGGGAGTGCCCTTCGCGGGCGCCCTCTATGGTTGTGCGATCGATGTCGCACAGGTATTTCAGCGTGCGGAGCCGACCGGCTTCGCCTGGCTCGTGCACGATGGCAATCGACCCGATGCGCGGGTACACGCGCGCGCTGACGATGTCGGGGCAGGCGGCAAGAACGGCTTCGAGCGCTCCCAAGTCGTCTTGGGGCACGGGCCCGACAAGCTTCACGCGGATGCGCCCGGGGATCTCCTTCTCGATGGTGTATTGCATGGACTACTTGGTTGCCTTGGTGGCCCTGGCGGTCCTAGTCGTCTTCGTGGCTTTCTCGGCGGCCTCCACGTCCTTGTCGGACACGGCGATGAACTCGGCTTCGGCTTTCATGTCATCGAATTCGGCCTTGGCCTGCTCGACGACGTCGTTGTATCCGGCCTTGGCCTTCATGCCCTGGGCCATAGCGTGGACGTAGCCCTTTTTGGCCGTTTCCGACGTGGCGGCTTTCAAGCCGACCGTGCCGATGAGAAAGCCGAGACCCGCCCAGAGGAAGTTCTTGGTACCGCGTTCCATGAGAGTCCTTTCGTTTCGATAAAGTCAGTACAGGCTAACAACATAATACCATTTAATGTAATAGAAAGCTAACTTCGGGGGGTATGGGGCGGTGTTGCCCGAGCGTTTCTATATTGTTTGCTATATCTAACTATGCTATAAGTTAACCGTAACTAACAGTAGGAACGGAGGAACTTGTGGCGAGGGAAAAGAAAGAAGGCACGGTCGGCACGCTCATGCGTTATGCGGGCGGGCACAAGTGGTTGACCGTGGTCGGGTGTGCCCTGTCGGCAATAGCCATGGTGGCCAACATGGTGCCTTATGTGTGCATTTGGCTCGTGGCGCGCGACCTCATCGCAGTGGCGCCCGACTGGGGGCAGGCCACGCAGGTCGGGGTGTATGGCTGGGCGGCATTCGGGTTTGCAGTGCTCGGCATCGTGCTGTACTTCCTGGGGCTCATGTGCACGCATCTGGCTGCGTTCCGCACGGCGTCGAACATCCGCAAGCAGGGCATGGCGCACCTCATGAACACGCCGCTCGGCTATTTCGACAACCACGCATCGGGCCTGTTGCGTCGCCGCGTCGACGGGGCGGCGGCCGAAACCGAGACGCTGCTCGCGCACAACCTGGCCGACATCTCGGGCACGGTCGTGATGCTCGTCGTCACCATCGCCTTGCTGTTCGTGTTCGACTGGCGCATGGGGCTGTCGGTTTTCGTGGCGGCCGTCGTATCGGTCGCGGCCATGTTCACGATGATGGGCGGCAAGAACCGCGGCATCATGCAGGAATAC
>CACWWI010000027.1:0-15997 GCA_902764575.1 uncultured Coriobacteriaceae bacterium | reverse complement strand
TCGAAAGCCGGCACCGAATACGTGCGCGGCATTCCCGTGGTGAAGGTGTTCCAGCAAACGGTGTATTCGTTCAAGGCGTTCAAGGAGGCCATCGACCATTACAGCGAGCGCGCCTCATATTACGAAGGGCATGTGTGCCGTGGGCCGCAGTCCATCAACCTTACGTTCACCGAGGCGGCGTTCGCCCTGCTCGTGCCCGTGGCGTTGCTGCTGGCGCCAGGCGCGCTCGAATCGGGCGACTTCGCTGGGTTCGTCACCAACTTCGCGTTTTACGCGGTGTTCTCGGCTATCGTATTGACGGCGCTCGCGAAGGTCATGTTCGCCGCCAGCGGCATGATGCTGGCGGACGACGCGCTTTCCCGCGTGCGCGAGGTTATGGACGCCCCTACGTTGCCTGTGACAGGAAACCCGCAGGCCCCGTCCGGCAATAGCGTGGAATTCCGCGGTGTGACGTTTACCTATGACGGCGCCGACGTGCCCGCGCTCGAGGATGTGTCGTTTACGGTGCCCGCCGGGTCCACGGTGGCGCTCGTGGGCCCGAGCGGAGGTGGGAAGACCACGGCGGCAAGCCTGATCCCACGCTTCTGGGACGTGAGCGAGGGCGCTGTGCTCGTGGGTGGCGTGGACGTGCGGGACATGGACCCGCATGTGCTCATGGACAACGTTGCGTTCGTGTTCCAGAACGACCGCCTGTTCAAGGCATCCATCCTGGAGAACGTGCGCGCCGCGCGGCCCGATGCCACCCGCGAGGAGGCGCTCGCCGCGTTGGCGGCAGCCCAGTGCGACGACATCCTGGCGAAGCTTCCGGACGGCGTCGACACGCTCGTCGGATCGGATGGCACGCACCTGTCGGGTGGCGAGCAGCAGCGCATCGCGCTGGCCCGCGCCATCCTGAAGGACGCGCCCATCGTCGTACTCGACGAGGCCACGGCGTTCGCCGATCCCGAAAACGAGGCGCTCATCCAGAAGGCGTTCGCCCGTCTCACCAAGGGGCGCACCGTCATCATGATCGCGCATCGCCTGTCCACCATCGTCGGAGCAGACGAGATCGTCGTGCTCGACCGCGGCCATGTCATCGAAAAGGGCACACATGATGCGCTCGTAGCTAGCGGTGGTCTGTATGCCCGCATGTGGGCCGATTACCAACAAGCTGCTACGTGGAAGATCAAGGAGGTGGCCTAGATGTTCGGCGAGAAGTTCAAGCGCAAGTATGCCCTGACCGAACAGGGCGTGGCGAACGTTAAGAAGGGCGTGGCCTGGACCGTCGTCGTGAACCTCACGATGATGTTCGGCATCGGCTTCCTCTACTTCCTCATGATGCAGTTCATGGACACGCTCGTTCAAGGAGCCGAGCTTCCGGGCGCCGTTGTTTATGTCGTGGGGATAGCGCTGTTCCTGGTTTTGTCGTTCGTGGTGCATTACATGCAGTACTACTACACGTATTCGGTCGTATACGGCGAGGTTGCGACGGTGCGCCTGTCGTTGGCAGAGCGCCTGCGCAAGCTCCCGCTCGGGTTCTTCGGCAAGCGCGACCTGGCCGACCTCACGGAAACGCTCATGAGCGACATGAAGCGCCTCGAGCACGTGTGGTCGCATGTGCTTGGCTATTTGTATGGCTCTTACATCTCCACGGCCGTCATCGCGGTCATGCTGCTCATCGCCGACTGGCGATTGGCCATCGCGTGCCTGTGGGGCGTGCCGGTCGCTTTCGCGCTGCTGAACGTCAGCCGCAAGGGAACGGGTCGCAAGGCGGCCGAGTCGAAAGCGGCGGCGCTCGCCGTTTCCGACGGCGTGCAGGAAACGCTCGACAACGTCCGCGAGATTCGCGCAACGAACCAGGAGCAGCGTTTCCTCGACCGCCTGAACGCGCAGATCGACGCGAGCGAGCGGGCGCAAATTTCCGGCGAGCTGTTCGTGGGCCTGTTCGTGAACGGCGCGAGCGTCATCATGCGCCTGGGTGTTGCCACTACCATCCTGGTGGGGGCGCAGCTCATGCTTTCGGGGCAGCTCAGCTTCATGATGTTGTTCATGTTCCTGCTGGTCATAACGCGCATCTATGCGCCATTTGACCAGTCGCTCGCCATGATCGCCGAGGTGTTCATGAGCGATGTCTCAGTCGAGCGTCTCAACGCTATCTTCGACGAGCCGGCGCAAGAAGGCGTCGAGGTGTTCGAGCCGGCGGGTCACGACATCGTGTTCGACGACGTCACGTTCGCCTACGAGGGCGAGCGCGTGCTGGACGGCGTGTCGTTCACGGCGAAAGAGGGCCAGGTAACGGCGCTCGTGGGCCCGAGCGGATCGGGCAAGTCGACGTGCGCTCGCCTGGCGGCGCGGCTGTGGGACTATGACGAGGGCTCGATTTCCGTTGGCGGCGTCGACGTGAAGACGATCGACCCTGAAACGCTGATGGGTGACTATTCCATGGTCTTCCAGGACGTCGTGCTGTTCGACGATACGGTGATGGAGAACATACGCCTGGGCAAGCACGGCGCCACCGACGAAGAAGTGCGCACGGCGGCAGCGGCGGCGAACTGCGACGAGTTCGTGGAGCGCCTGCCGCAGGGTTACGACACGCCCATCGGCGAGAACGGGGCGCGCCTTTCGGGTGGCGAGCGCCAGCGCATCAGCATCGCGCGGGCGCTGCTCAAGGATGCGCCCATCGTGTTGCTCGACGAGGCCACTGCATCGCTCGACGTGGAGAACGAGACGAAAGTGCAAGGCGCCCTCTCGCGCCTGCTGGCCGGCAAGACGGTGCTCGTCATCGCGCATCGCATGCGCACGGTGGAAAGCGCCGACAAAATCGTCGTGTTGTCGGATGGCAAGGTGGCAGAGCAGGGGAGCCCTGCCGACTTACGCGCCCTCGAAGGAGGCGTATACCGTCATATGGCCGAGCTGCAATCCGCCAGCGCTGCTTGGGCGCTGTAGTGGGGCCGGTGGGCAGGGCTGCTCCAGGAAGGGCGGGCTAGCAGGGACGCTCGATGTGAAGCTCGATGCCCGTCCTGTTCTGGTAGCGAGCGAGCACTGGCTGTGAAGCCGCCTTGGCCCCGCAGAGGACGAATTCGGTCCCGCTGAATGCGCTCGGCGTGCGTGCGGGGCAGAAGCCCTCGATGCAGTCCACGCATACGATGTCGTTCACGGTGAGCTCCGCCATGTCGCTTGCGGCAAGTTCCAGGATTGCGCTTTCGTCTTGCATGGTCGCTCCTATCTAAAGAGGGGCAAGCCGAATGCTTGCCCCGTTGTAGCTGGCGAATGATCCGCCGTTACTTCTGCACGCGCAGGCAGCGCATGGCGTTGAGGATGGCAATCACCGACACGCCCACGTCGCCGAACACGGCCAGCCACATGTTGGCGATGCCGATCATCGGCAGGGCCAAGATCATGATGACCACCTTCACGCCCAGGGCAAACACGATGTTCTGCTTCACGATGCGCAGCGTTTTACGGGCGATGCGGATAGCCTTCGCGATGTTGGAGGGCTTGTCGTCCATGAGCACGATGTCAGCGGCCTCGATGGCGGCGTCGGATCCCATGCCGCCCATGGCGATGCCCACGTCGGCGCGCATGAGCACAGGTGCGTCGTTCACGCCGTCGCCGACGAACGCGACCCTGCCTTTCATGCCCTCGTGGTTGGCCAGAAGTTCCTCGACAGCAGTCACCTTGTCTTGAGGCATGAGCTGCGAGCGGATCTCGTCTACGCCCAGCTCGCCGCCCACGGCATCGGCGACTTCCTTGCGGTCGCCCGTCAGCATGACGGTCGTCTTCACGCCGGCGGCATGCAGGCCGTCGATGGCTTCCTTGGCGTCGTCTTTCATCATGTCGGCGATGATGATGTGGCCCAAGTATTCGCCGTCGACCGCCACGTGCAGGATGGTGCCGACGAGCTTGCAGTTGTGGTAGAGCTGCTCTTTGGATTCCATGAGCTTGTCGTTGCCGACGAACACGCGGTGCTCGTCCACGGTGGCGGACACGCCCTTGCCCGAGATCTCTTCGACGTTGTCGATTTTGTCGTGATCGATCACGCCGGAATAGCTTTCCACGACCGAAAGGGCGATGGGGTGGTTGGAATACGCCTCGGCATGAGCTGCGTACGACAGGAGCAGGTCCTTGTCGACGCCGCCATGTGCGTGCACGGCCACGACGCCGAACTTACCGCTCGTGAGCGTGCCCGTCTTGTCGAAGGCGATGGTGTCGACTTCGGAAAGCGCCTCGAGGTAGCTCGAGCCCTTCACCAGGATGCCCTGGCGGCTTGCCGCGCCGATGCCGCCGAAGAACGACAGCGGCACGCTGATGACGAGCGCGCAGGGGCAGCTGACCACGAGGAAGACGAGGGCCGATTCGACGGACTTGCTGATCGAGAAGCCGAGGAAGGGGCAAATGAGCGCGATGAGCAGCGCCAAGCCCACGACGATGGGCGTGTAGACGCGCGCAAAGCGGCTGATGAAGTTCTCGCTGCGCGATTTCTTCTCGCTGGCGTTCTCAACGAGCTCGAGGATGCGCTGCACGGTGGAGTTCTCGGCGGCGGAGGTGGTCTCGATCGTGAGCATGCCGGTCATGTTCACGCACCCGCTGATGACCTCTGCGCCCTCTTCGACCACGCGCGGCACCGACTCGCCGGTGAGCGCCGACGTGTCGAGCTGCGACTGGCCGGACAGCACAATGCCGTCGAGCGGGACGCGCTCGCCGGCCTTCACCACGATCTTCGAGCCGACGGCGACCTCAAACGGATCGACCTGCGTAATCTCGCCGTCTTCGCCGACGAGGTTTGCGAAATCGGGGGCGATGTCCATCATGTCGGAGATAGACTTGCGGGTTTTGCCGACAGCGTAGCTTTCAAAGAGCGAGCCCACCTGATAGAACAACATGACGGCGGCACCTTCAGCCATATGAGGTTCGGCCTCGGGGAAGAACACGAGCGCGAACGCGCCGATGGTGGCGATGGCCATGAGCAGGTTCTCATCGAACGGCTGCTTGTGCGTGATGCCGTGCCACGCTTTGGCCAGAACGTCGTAGCCGGCGATGAGGTAGGGGATGAGGAACGCGACGAACTCGATCCAGACCCCGTAAGGCAGGCTTTCGAACACGCCGGCGACCTCGAGGATCTCCATCACGATGAAGATGCCGAGCGCGACGAGGATGCGGTTGCGCAGCTTCTTTTGCTTCTTGTTCATATGGTTCGCCCTTCTATTCCTTGATAATAACCCCTGGTCGTTCACTACATATGAACGACTGTTCAGATGTTCATATTAATTATGGGGGCTAAACTGAGCGCTGTCAAGCGTTATGCGTGGCAATTCGGCGCAATGGGCAATAGAATTTTTTTATTAGCGTTTGAGGGCTGTTCGGCCCGCGTTGCCGCCGATCGGGTTCACGTGCACGGTCACGTGCTTGACTTGCGGGCATTCGCGCTCGATGCGCTCGTGGATTTCCTCGGCATGCTTGTGTGCCTCGCGAAGCGTGAGCGCTCCGTCCATGGCCACTTCCACGTCGGCAAAATAGAGGCTTCCAAAACGGCGCGTGACCACCGAGTCGATATGGTTGACCGCGCTGCAACGTTCAGCGCATTTGGCGATGGCCTCGTTGAGCTCCTTGCCGCCCGACTCGTCCACGAGCTTTCCGACGGCGTCGCGCCCCACGTCCCAGGCCACCTTGAGGATGAACAGGCAAATCACGATAGATGCAATCGCGTCTCCCAACGGGAAGCCGAGCATGGTGGCCCCCACGCCGAGGAGCGCTGCGACGGAGGAGAGCGCGTCGGTGCGATGGTGCCAGGCATCGGCCATGAACACGTCCGAGCCGATCTTCTTGGCCCCATGACGCGTGTACCAGAACATGGCCTCCTTCACGACGATCGACACGCCTGCTGCTACGAGTGCGAGCACGCTTGGGACCGAATCGCTCGCGCCGCCATGCACGAGCGACTCGACGCCGGCGTAGCCGATGCCGAGCCCCACGGCCGCCAAGATGAGCGCGAGAACGGCGGCGGCAAGCTGCTCGAAGCGCTCGTGTCCGTAAGGATGGTTCTCGTCGGCCTCGCGGCGAGCGATGCGGTCGCCAATATAGGCGACGGTGGTGGCGAGCACGTCGGAGGTAGAGTGAACGGCGTCGGATACGAGGGCCATCGAATTGCCCAGGATGCCGGCGATGAACTTGAACGCGGCAAGAAAGATATTACCGCCTACGCCCACGATGCTCAGGCGCGCGACGACCTTGTCGCGCGCGGCGGCCTCGTCATCGGTTGCTGCGCCGACGCTTGGCTCGACGACATGGGCGATTTCGTGGGGCTGTTCGTTTCTCGATGCTCGGTTCATAGTGCGCTAGATTAGCACGCTCAGGTTGGTTAGTCATCAGAAACATTTTAAATACCGACTCTCAAAAGGCTAGATAAAAATATTTTATGACGTACTTTTCTAGTTATACTAAACAAACTTTGCGAGTATCATGGGTCAAGGCCTCGATGGGTATCGAGGCCTTGGTGCATTGCACCAACAACTGAAGAACGCATCCGGGGCTTGCCCAATGCGGGGCGAGCACAACGGGGAACCACGTGGGAATCGTGGACGGTGCCGCCACTGTGAAGGCGCTCGGTAAGGGCGCTCAGTCAGAACACCGACCGGATGTAAGGCTAGTTGCGCGTTGCTACGCAAATAGGAAAGCGCGGAGGCGGTTGGAGCGCCCCCGCGCACGACGCATCCTTAGCACGCAATTCGCAACAACCCTGGCGAGCGGCAACCACGCGGAAAGGAGCGCCGAGAAAACTTTACCAGTATTTCTGACTGTTTTTACGGTCAATCACCAAAGCAACAAGTGAATATGCGTTTCGGCGTCGTAGGGGCTCTTATCGAGGGCGCCGTTCATGGCATGTTCGTTGCGGCATTTCTAGAGGAAGCGCGGCACGTTGGATTGTGCGCGCGTCAAACACGAGTACATTGGAGGAAGAATGAAGAAGCATTTGGGTAAGATCGTCGCCCTCGGCTTGGCTGCCGTCCTCGCGGTGGCCGCGCTGGCTGCGTGCGGTGGCGGTAGCGCGTCGTCGAAGAGCGCTTCCGCTGCGGCGGGGAGCACGGGTGGCACGCTGACGTTCGGCTGCCAGAGCTACACCGACGGCATCGTCGATCCGCTGAACGACACGAATTCCGGCTGGAACGCCATGCGCTACGGCGTGACCGAGGCCCTGTTCAAGTTCGACGACCAGATGAACGTGGAGCCTTGGCTCGCCGAGAGCTGCGACATCTCCGATGACCACAAGACGTGGACCATCAAGCTGAAGGACGGCGTGAAGTTCTCCAACGGCACCGACATGACGGCATCCGCCGTGGCCGCGTCGCTGCAGCGCACGATCGACGAGGGCGACAACGGCACTGCCACCCCCGAGAAGTATCTCGAGAAGGCAGCGAAGATCACTGCTGACGATGCCAAGAACACCATCACCATCGTCACCGAGACCGCCTATCCCGACCTGCGCAAGAACCTTGCGTACCCGACGATGGCCATCGTTGACACCAAGGGCACGACCGACTACACGCGCGGCGTCATCGGCACGGGTCCGTACGCCATCGACAAGTACACCGACAAGGTGGGCTACACGATGAAGGCCAACGCGAACTACCGCGACACCGTTCCGTTCGCGGGCGTGGAGATCCTGTTCCTCGGTGATGCCACGGCTAAGGCAAACGCCCTCAAGGGCGGTCAGGTCATGGTGACCGAGAACGTTGCCACGGCTTCCGACCTCAACGCGCTCAAGGACGATTCGGCTTACAACGTTGACGTTGCAAACGGCGTGCGCTGCGGCTTCTCCTACGTCAACTTCGACGGCGTGCTGAAGAACGATGCCCTGCGCCAGGCCGTGATGATGGCCATCGACGGCCAGACCGTTGCCGACGTGACGGTCGGCGGCCTGTACACGTACGGCTACTCCGTGCTGCCCTCGAACCTCGACTACAACTACGACAAGCTGACCTACAAGTACAAGTACGACAAGGAAGCCGCCAAGAAGCTGCTCGACGATGCCGGCATCAAGGACACCGATGGCGACGGCATCCGCGAGCTCGACGGCCAGCCCATCAAGCTCGAGTGGATCACCTACGAGAACCGCGGCCTTGCCGACATGGCCCAGGCCGGCCAGCAGCAGCTCAAGGAGATCGGCATCGACGCGAACGTGAACGTGGGCGACTCCGAGTCGGAGTGGAACAAGATGGTCAACGGCGAGTATGACCTGTGCTCCTCCAACTGGACCACCGTGGGTACCGGCGACCCGACCGAGTACCTGGCCAACTGGAACGGCGGCAACAAGGCCAACTACTGCAACTACAGCAACGCCAAGTTCGACGAGGCCTACACCAAGCTGCTCACCGAGTTCGACGACCAGAAGCGTAAGGAGCTCATCACCACGATGCAGCAGTGCCTGCTCGACGACGCTGCGGTGCTCGTGCACGGCTACTACAACAGCTCGATGATCTCGAATGCGTCGCAGATCGCGAACGCTCCGATCCACACGGCTGACTACTACTGGATCAACACCGAGATCACGCCTGCTGCTTAAGCGGGAGCTCGGAAACTCATGGACGCATGACCGTCCATGAACGCAGAACCAGCGGGGCCCTGATGCTCGAATGCCATCAGGGCCCTTGCGCCCCCCCGGCTTCAGGAAAGGAGTGAGGGGATTGACCGCAAAAACAATCATATCCAGGCTGTTGCAGATGGTCATAGTGCTCATCGGCATCAGCTTCATCACGTTTGCGCTGACCTACCTGGCACCCGGCGACCCGGTGCAGGCCATGTTCTCGGCAACGGGCGTCATGCCCACAACGGATGTCCTCGACCAGATGCGCGAGGACATGGGACTGAACGAGCCGTTGCTCGTGCAGTACTGGAACTGGCTTACATCGTGCCTGCAGGGCGATTTCGGGACGTCGTACCAGAGCAAGCAGCCTGTCGTCTCCATGCTGCTGGCACGGCTGTGGCCTACCATTAAGCTGGCCCTCCTGTCTCTGGTCATCATGCTCGTGTTCGCCGTTCCCATGGGAATCCTCTCGGCCGTGTACCAGAACAAGCCCATCGACTACATCGTGCGCGCTCTGACGTTCTTCGGCGTTTCGGTGCCGAACTTCTGGGTCGGCCTCATCCTTATCATGGTGTTCGCGGTGAACTTGAAGATATTCCCGGTCATCTCATCGGGCGGCGACCTCATGAGCCTGATCTTGCCCGCCTGCACGCTTGCGTTCGCCATGACGGCGAAGTACACGAGGCAGGTGCGCACGGCCGTGCTCGAAGAGCTGCACCAGGATTACGTGATCGGCGCCCGCGCGCGCGGCGTGCCCGAGCGCAAGATCCTCTGGGGCAACGTGCTGCCCAACTCTATGTTGCCGCTCATCACGCTGCTCGGCCTGTCCATGGGCTCGCTCCTGGGCGGCACGGCGGTCGTCGAGGTTATCTTCTCGTATCCCGGCCTGGGCAACCTGGCCGTCTCTTCCATCACGGCGTACGACTACCCCGTCATCCAGGGGTACGTGCTGTGGGTCGCGGTCATCTACATGGTGATCAACTTGGTCGTCGACTTCTCGTACGGCTTCATCGACCCGCGCATCAGGCTGAAGCGCTAGGTGGTGGTCATGGAAAAGAAGCAAAACTTCTTCGCGAAGAACAAGACGTTCACCATCTTCGGCATCTTGGGCATCATCGTTATCCTCGTCGCGATATTCGCGCCGGTGGTGACGGGCGGGATCGACCCCACGACGGGCGTGTTGACCGATGCCTTGAAGGCGCCGAGCTCCGATCATATCTTCGGCACCGACAAACTCGGCCGCGATGTGTTCGCCCGCGTCATCTACGGCGCGCGCACCTCGTTGGTTGCCGCGTTCTGCGTGGTTGCCGCGGCGTTCACGATAGGAACCGTCCTCGGCGTGCTCGCCGGGTACTTCGGCAAGGTCGTCGACGCGATCATCATGCGCGTCGCCGATATGATGATCGCGTTCCCCGGCATGATACTGGCCATCGCCGTGGCCGGCATCATGGGCGCGTCCATCCAGAACGCCGTCATCGCCATCTCGCTTGTCACCTGGCCGAAATACGCGCGCCTCGCACGAAGCCTCGTGCTGAAGATCCGCGACCGCGACTACGTGGCCGCCGCCATCGTCACGGGCTCCAAGACGCCGTACATGCTGCTGCGCTACATGCTGCCGAGCGCCATCACGACGCTCGTCATCACGGCGGCGACCGACATCGGCTCGATGATGCTCGAGCTGGCCGCCCTGTCCTTCCTGGGATTCGGCGCCGTGCCGCCCACGCCCGAGTGGGGCCTCATGCTCAGCGAGGGCCGCGCGTACATGACGGCCGCCCCTTGGCTCATGATCTTCCCTGGCATCGCGATCTTCGTCGTGGTGACCATTTTCAACATGCTCGGCGATAGTCTGCGCGACATCCTCGACCCGAGGCAAGAATAGGAGGTGGGCATGTTACTAGAGATCAACGACATCGACATCTCGTACGGCGACAAGCTCACCGTGCAAGACTTCAACCTGCAGCTGGCCGAGGGCAAGATCTGCTCGCTCGTCGGCGAGTCGGGCAGCGGCAAGACAACCGTCATCCGCGCCGTGCTCGGGCTGCTTCCCGGGACGGGCAAGGTGACGAAGGGCGACATCCTGTTCGAAGGCAACTCGCTCTTGCAGTACACGCCCGCCCAGTGGCGCGAGCTGCGCGGTACCGACGTATCGATGATCTTCCAGGATTCGGGCGCCATGATGAACCCCACCAAGAAGATCGGATCGGTGTTCGTGGAGTACATCCGCACGCACAAGGACGTCTCGAAATCCGAGGCGTGGGACATGGGCGTGAAGATGCTCGAGCGCATGCACCTGCCCAACGGCGACAACGTCATGCGCAGCTACCCGTTCCAGCTTTCCGGCGGCATGAGGCAGCGCGTGGGCATCGCCATGGCCATGACGTTCCAGCCCAAGCTGCTGCTGGCCGACGAGCCCACGAGCGCGCTCGACGTGACCACCCAGGCGCAGATCGTGCGCCAGATGATGGAGCTGCGCGACGAGTACGGGACCAGCATCATCATCGTCACGCACAACCTGGGCGTCGCGGCCTACATGTCGGACTACCTGGTGGTCATGAAGATGGGCCAGATGGAAGACGAGGGCACGCGCGAGCATATCTTGTTCGAGACGCAAAACGAGTACACGAAGAAGCTGCTGGCAGCCGTTCCGTCGGTAGGAGGTGAGCGCTATGTTTGATGAGAAGGACCTGGTGCTCGAGGCCAAGCACGTCACGCGCAAGTTTCAGGCGTCGGGTGGCCGCACGCTCACCGCGTGCGACGACGTCAGCCTCAACCTGTACCGCGGCAAGACGCTCGGCCTGGTGGGCGAATCCGGCTGCGGCAAGTCCACGTTCATGCGCATGATCGTGTCGCTCGACACGCCGACCGAAGGCGAGATCCTGTTCAACGGCGTCGACATCACCAAGCTCAAGGGCGAGCAGCTGCGTCAGCACCGCCAGCACATCCAGATGGTGTTCCAGGACCCCACGGGGTCGATGAACCCGAAGATGAAGGTGCGCGACATCATCTGCGAGCCGCTGCTGAACTTCGATCGCATCAGCAAATCGGAAAAGGACGCGAAGGCGCGCGAGCTGCTCGAGATGGTGGAGCTGCCGGGCGATTTCGCCGACCGCTTCCCGCATAACATGTCGGGTGGTCAGCGCCAGCGCGTGGCCATCGCCCGCGCGCTCGCGCTCGAGCCTGAGATCATCATCATGGACGAGGCCACGAGCGCGCTCGACGTGTCGGTGCAGAAGACCGTGATCGAGCTCATCGCCAAGCTGCAGAAGGAGCACAACATCGCCATCGGCTTCATCTGCCACGACTTGGGGCTCATCCAGTCCTTCGCGCACGAGATCGCCGTCATGTACCTTGGCAACATCGTCGAGATGTTCCCCGCCGAGGACATCGCGAAGTGCAGGCATCCCTACACCCACGCGCTCATGGGCGCCATCTTCGACACGAAGATGGATTTCTCGAAGAAGATCGAGAGCATCGAGGGCGAGCCGCCGAGCCCGCTCGACGTGCCGCCCGGATGCCCCTTCCAGAACCGCTGCAAACACTGCAAGGACATCTGCAAGCAGGATAAGCCCGCCCTGGCAGAGGTGGGCCCCGACCACACGGTGGCATGCCACATGTGCAGTGGGGAGGCGAGGTCATGACGAACGTTACGAGAAGGGCGTTCCTCGCGTCGGGAGCTGCCGCCGCTGCACTCTGTTTGGGAGGATGCGCCAGCACGAGCGGCACGTCGTCGTCGAGTGCCGCCCGAAGCAGTGCTTCGCAAGCGGGCGCATCGGCGAACGGCAAGCACATCATCGGCGTCATCGTGTACAACGTGTCCGACAGCGAAGTGCTCATGTTCCGCGAGTACCTGGTCAACTACATCGCCGCCACCGCGTTTAGCGACGTGCAGTTCATCTACTCGGGTGGGATTTCGGACGAAGAGCAGCTGCTGGCGTTCATCGACGACGTTGCCGCACTGGGCGCCGAGGGCATCATGAGCTTCTACAATATTGATTTGCAAGCCGAGGTTGCCCGCTGTGCCGAGCACGGCATGTACCACATGGTTGCCTCGGGCACGGTCAGCGACGAGGATTTCGCCATGGTCGCCGAAAACGACCACTTCCTCGGCTGCATCGGCCCCGGTATCGAGATGGAATACAACGCCGGCGCTGCCATGGTGCGAAACTACATCGCAAAGAAGACGGGTGATCGCTACTTCATCATGAGCGGCGGCGCTTCTCTGGGCAACGAGATGCACTACGAGCGTACGCTCGGCATGCTCGATACGCTCGAGACGAGCTACGGCGTCGACCTCGGTCAGACGAAGGAGCTGGCGAAGGTCGACAAGGCGACGACCGTCGAGGTCGGCGACGTTTTCATCACCATCAGCCCGGGCTACCCCGCGCGCGAGGGCATGAAGGAACCCATCGTCGAGGCGTTCAAGGCGTCGACCTACGATGTCGTGCTGTCGGCGCTGCCGGTTGCTCCCGTCAGCGCGGCATTGTACGAATCGAGCGCAAAGATTGCCCAGGTCGACTGCTACAGCCAGGAGAACCAGCTGCTGTTCGCCGTGGACAAGCTCAGCTATCTGGCGGGCAAGTACGGATCGCTCGTCGGGCCGTCCTTTGCGGCCATGTACAACGCCATCGGCGGCTATGCCGCCGATTTCCGCGACGACGGCAAGGCGTTCAGGATCGTGCAGAACTTCTGGGCGTCCGACAGCAAGGCCGACTTCGACGAGAAGTACGAGTTCGCCTCGAACATCACGACGCCCGCCTACAACTACGAGGACCTGCAGTCCGTCTGTAAAGCTTTCACGCCCGGAGCGACCTTCGCGGACTTGAAGAAGCTCGCTGAAGCGTCGTCGTACGAGGACGCGAAGAAGCGGAGGTCCATCACGTAGAACCAAACCGACATTCCCGATGCGGGCGGGTCGCACTCCTTTCCCTCGACCCGCCGTCTGAAAACGTTGTGCGCAGCCTCCCCCTCCTTCCCAGGCTGCGCACAACTGGCTATCATACGAATTCTCAAAAAGTGTTACGGATGTGCGAATAGGATATGGCTGATAAGACGAAAGAGCTGACGAGCGGTACGATTTGGAAGCAGGTCGTGGGCTTTGCGCTGCCTCTATTGGCGGCGAGCTTGGTGCAGCTGCTCTACAACTTCGTGAACCAGGTGTTCGCAGGGCAGTTCATCGGCACGAACGCTTCGGCGGCCATTGCGGCGAGCGCCTTGCTGCTGGCATGCCTCGTCAACTTCTTCAACGGCCTCGGCGTGGGCGCGAGCGTCATCGTGTCGCGCCATTTCGTGCAGGATGGGCACGAGGACTACTCGAAGGCGCTGCACACCGCCGCCGCCATTGCCGTGTTCGGCGGCATAGCGCTCATGGTGTTGGGCATCGTGCTGTCGCCGGTGTTCCTAACCTGGCTGCAGACGCCCGCCGAGATTTTCGACGACGCCGTGCTGTACCTGCGCATCTTCTTCGTCAGCGGGCTCCCCATGGTGGCGTACAACCTGCTCGCCGGCGTCATCCGCGCGCTCGGCAATTCAAAATCGCCCATGGTCTACCAGATCATCGGCGGCTTCGTGAACGTTGCCATCAACATCTTGCTCGTTACGGTGCTGCAGATTGGCGTGGCGGGCCCCGCCATCGCCACCGTGTTCGCGCAGGGCATATGCGCGGTGCTCGCGTTCCGCTACCTGCTGAAGCTCGATGACCACCATCGACTGTACCCGAGGCGCATCCGCTTTGACATGCCTATGCTCGGCACCATCTTGAAAATCGGCGTGCCTGCCGGTGTGCAGATGATGTCGATCACGCTCTCGAATCTGGTCATCCAATCGCAGATCAACCTGCTGAGCGTGAACGACATCGCTGCCTTTGCGTACTACTTCCAGCTCGAGAACTTCATTTACAACCCCATCGTCGCCGTCGGGCAAACCGTCATGGTGTTCGTCAGCCACAACCTCGCAGCTGGCCAGACGGAACGCGCCCGTAGCGGCATTCGCGTGTCCGTGGGCATAGGCATCTTCGCCGCCGTTCTCGTGGGTGCTGTGATGTGGGTGTTCGCGCCGCAGTTCTTCAGCCTGTTCACCGGCGATGCGGCCGTCATCGACGTGGGCGTGTCCATCCTGCGCTTCACGTTCCCGTTCTATTCAGCCTACGTGTTCATCGAGGTGTTCTCGAACGCAGCGCGCGGGTCGGGCCGCTCGTGGCAGCCCATGGCAATCATTCTGTCGGTCATGTGCGGCTTGCGCCTGGTCGTCCTGTTCGTGTTCGTCAACGTCATCGGCGGTGTCATCGCCATCGCCGCCGTCTACCCAGTTACTTGGGCCACCGCGGGAGTGCTGCTCGTCATCTACTACTTCGCCAGCCACTGCATCGAGAACCCCGATTTCGACGAGGAGGAGCAGGAACACCAGGCCGAGGAGCTCGCCGAAATGAAGCTCGATTCCCTGTCGGTCCCGCCTGAAGAGGAGTGGGCCGAAGTTCGCGAGGAGCCTCGTGAGGAGGCTGGTGAGGGGCATCGATGAAGGCCGCGTTGCCATGAGCGCGTTTATGCCGATGTTCAGCCGAAAGGGCTTGTTCCGCCTGATTTGGCCGCTCGTGGTCGAACAGCTGCTTCTCGTACTCGTCGGCGTCATCAGCGTGTTCATGGTCGCCTCCGTGGGGGAGGCAACCGTCTCGGGCGTTGCGCTGGTCGATTCGGTTAACTACCTGTTCATCCAGGTTCTCTTTGCGTTCACTGCGGGCGGCACCGTCGTGTGCGCGCAATTCATCGGCGCGCGCGATGCCGCCAATGCCAGCACGACGGCGGCGCAGCTCATGCTGACTTCGGTAGCGGGGATGGCTGTCATAGCCGTTGTCTTCGAAGTCGGCGGAGAGCAGTTGCTTGCGTTGCTGTTCGGTGCCGTGGGCGACGATGTCATGGCCGATGCGGTGGTGTACATGCGCTACACCGTTGCCTCGTTCCCGTTCATGGCGCTGTTCTACGCGGTGTCGTCGGTGTTCCGCGCGAAAGGGGAGACGCGCATTTCGATGTTCGCCGCGCTGTTCATGAACGTGCTTAACATCGCGGGCAACGCCGTGTGCATCTTCGGGCTGCACATGGGAGTCGTCGGCGTGGCGCTTCCCACCTTGTTGGCACGCGTGGTCGCATCCTTCGGCATGGTTGTGCTGTTGCAGCGCTTGGGTGGCGACGTCCGCATCCGCGCGCTTGCGCAGTTCAGGTTCAACAAGGATATCGTCGGCAAGATTCTCTCCATCGGCGCGCCGAACGCCGTGGAAAGCGGCTTGTTCAATTTCGGGAAGGTGCTGTTGCAGAGCCTCGTGGCCACTCTGGGCACTGCCTCAATCGCCGCCTACGCTGTGGCTTCGAGCCTCGTCACGTTCCTGTACCTGCCGGGCAACGCGCTCGGCGCGGCGTTGCTCACCATCGTGGGCCAATGCTACGGGGC
>CACWWI010000026.1 GCA_902764575.1 uncultured Coriobacteriaceae bacterium | reverse complement strand
ACGATCTGCTGCCAGTTCCTCATCACGCGCTTCTCGCGCCACGAGGGCCGCATCCACGTGATCCTCGTCAACGACAACCTGGGCTTCTAAGGTAGGGGGAGCGCGCGTGAACATCGTAATCGCATCCGACATCCACGGTTCGGCCGAATGGTGCCGCAAGCTCGTTGCGGAAATAGAGGCGGAAGCGCCCGACCAGGTGATCCTGCTCGGCGACCTGCTGTACCACGGGCCGCGAAACCCGCTTCCCGACGGGTACGCGCCCGCCGAGGTGGCGGGCATGCTCAACGGGCTCGCCGAGCGCATCACGGCCGTGCGTGGCAACTGCGATGCGGAGGTCGACCAGATGATGCTCGACTTCCCCTGCATGGCCGACTACGCGCTCGTGGCAGACGGCGACCGCAAGCTGTTCTGCACGCACGGGCACGTGTTTGCCCCCGAGGAACCGCCGCGGCTGGCAGAAGGCACGCTGTTCCTGTCGGGCCATACGCACGTGAAGGTGGATGAAGTGCGCGACGGCATCCGCTTCGTCAACCCGGGCAGCGTGTCGCTTCCCAAGGACGGGACGCACAGCTTCGCAGTCTACCGCGACGGCAACATCGAGTTCCGCACGTTCGCGGGCTAGCCTACCAGGGCCCGCCGCACTGCGCTGGGAACCGATCGCAGCTCGGATTGGGTGCGCAACCGCCTTGCGGGCGGTATGCCCAGGGCGTCCTCGATATCGTCGGTCACGTCGTTGCGGTAATTGAACAGGTAGTAGTTCTGCTGGAGGTGCACGCCCTCCATGCGCAGCAGCGCGTCGGCGGTGTCGGCGGCGTTGTGGCGCCACCCCGCCTTCCTGCGCAGGACGCGCAACGCGAAGAACGCGGCGTAGCAGAGAGCGAAGTGCGCGCGGATGTGGTCGTCTGACGCCACGGGCGAGGGCATGGACGAGAAATCGGCCTCGAGCGGCTGGAACGGCTCGGCTTGGCGCCAGAGCTCGCGGAACAGCTGGACGATGGCGGTGGTCGACAGGTCGGTCTCGCTCGATATCAGCACAGCGCGCCCCTGGCGCAACGCGTACCCGCCGCCGCGCAGGACCACCTCGCGCACGGGTTGCGCGCTCCCGTCGGGCAGGATGCGCTCGGAGACGCGCGATTTGCCCTGCACGCCCGCGCCCATGTTTCGGTAGCCGCGCCCGTCCGCTACCCATTCGGCCAGGCCGGGGGTCTCCCCCAGGTCGTGCTGCAGCAGCACGAACCCGCTGCCGTCGCGCGCGAGGTCGGCCATGGTGGGAATTACGCTGCGCAGGCCGCCTGCCACCACGACGAACCGGTTCGCGCCGATGCGTTCCCGCATGGCGTCGACCGCCTCGCGGATGGCGAGCGAGTCGAGGTGCCCGGGCCGTTCGTGGTAGCCGAGCGGCACGCCCTCCGCATCGAGAGCGACGGCGATACTCGCGCGCTCGCTTTCACCGCCGACGGGGAAGCCGTACGCGCCGCAGATCAGGAAAGCCTGGCCGACGTCGCGTTCCCCGCAGACCTTCCGCCAGGTGCGTGCGATGTGCTCGTCGAGGCGCTGCGCCTCGCGGGAGAAGCAGGGGAGCGCTGCGTAGAGGTCCTCGTACGAGAACGCGCAGCGGCGGGGGAACGATTCGCGCGCCGTCCACGATTCGCGCTTGCTCGTCGCGTGCATCATGCGCTCGGCGGCGAGCATCTCGAAGATGCGCCCGGCGTGGGCGGGGAAGCCCTCATGCCCGGCACGCGCCTGGAAGAACCCGCGCACGCCGATCGCGTCGAGGCAGCCGAGCGCGATCGCCGCACCGAGGCGTGCGGGCGGCGCGATGGCGTCGTCGATGGCGTCGTCGTGCGCGAAGGAGAGCTCGATGGGGCGCTGCTGTAGCGCGGCGCGCTCGTTGAGCTGGTCCACGTACGCGCGGAAATGCGCGACGGGGTCGTCGAAGCGGTCCGCGTAGGAATCCGCGTAGCCGATCGTCTCCACCGTGCGCGTCCTCGTCTTCCCGTCTTGCCGGTAGTTCTGGACGACCGACAGGTATTCGCGGCCGCCGCGCTTCTGGACCTTCAGGTGCACCGTTCGTCCTTCCCTTGTTGCCAGCTGGGTAGTACCCCGCAGTACCCCACTATTATACAAACACATTCGGTATGGTGGCGAGGCCCGATATAATGCCCGTCGGGCATGGCTGAAGAGCGAAAGGAAACGGGATGCTCACCTACAAGCAGAAGCACGAGCAGGCGAACCGCGAGGCCATCGCGACGGTCGTCGGGCTCGTCGTGACGATCGTCGTCTGGATCGTGTGCGGGTTCGGTCTGGCAGGGCTCGACGTGCAGGTGTTCCACACGCCGATCTGGGTGGTCGGCGGAACGGTGGGCACCTGGGTGTGCGCCATCATCGTGTCGGCGGTGCTGGCGAGGCGCTTCTTCGTGGGCTTTGAGCTCGACGACGAGCCATCCGCATCGTTGGAAGGGGGCGCCGATGAATAGCATCGCAGGGCTGCTCCCCGTCGTCGTGTTCCTGGTGGTGGCGCTCGTCATCGCCGTGTTCGCACGTCGGCAGGCTGCCACCGACTCGGGTGGGTTCGTGAGCGAGTACTTCCTGGGCAACCGCAGCCTGGGCCCGTTCGTGCTGGCCATGACCACTATCGCCACGTACGGCAGCGTGAGCAGCTTCGTCGGGGGCCCGGGCCAGGCGTGGGTCATCGGCTGGGGCTGGGTGTACATGGCCACCGTGCAGGTGACCGCGCTGTTCCTGCTCTACGGCATCCTCGGCAAGAAGATGGCGCTCGTCAGCCGCAAGCTCGGCGCCGTCACGATAATCGACGTCATCCGCGAGCGCTACCAGTCCAACGCGCTCGCCGCCATCGCGGCCATCATCCTGGTCGTGTTCTTCGCTACCACCATGATCGCCCAGTTCGTGGGCGGCGCGAAGCTCTTCGAGGCGGTGACGGGCTACAGCTACGTCATGGGCCTCGCCATCTTCGGCATCGCGGTCATCCTGTTCACCACCATCGGCGGCTTCCGCGGCGTGGCCTTCACCGACACGCTCTGCGGCATCGCCATGATCCTGGGCATCGTCGTGCTCGCGGGCGGCATCTTGAGCGCCGGCGGCGGGTACGAGAACATCATGGACACCATCGCCGCGAACCATCCCGAGATGATGGAGCCGCTTTCCGGCGGCAACATGCCCATCGGCCTCTACTTCACGCAGTGGCTGCTCGTCGGCGTGTTCACGTTCTGCCTGCCGCAGAGCGTCGTGCGCACGATGAGCTACAAGGACACCAAGTCGCTCCACCGCGCCATGGTGTGGGGCACGGTCATCTGCGGCGCCATGATGATCGGCGTCACGGCGCTCGGCGTGCTGTCCGCAGGCGTGCTCACGGGCGACCTGAAGGCGGACTACGGCGGGAGCGTGGACAACATCATCCCGACGGCGATCGTGCAGAGCCTGCCGCCCTGGCTTGCAGGCATCGCCATCATCGGGCCCATCGCGGCGAGCATTTCCACGGTGTCGAGCCTGCTCATCGCCAGCTCGTCGGCCATCATCAAGGACCTGTGGCTGCATCACGTGGAGGCGAAGGGCGAGCGCGCCCCCGAGAAGACCGTCGTGCGCTCGAGCCAGGTGGTGACCCTCGTCATCGGCGTGGTGGTGTTCGTGCTGTCCATCGTGCCGCCCGACGTCATCTGGAAGATCAACATGTTCGCGTTCGGCGGGTTGGAAACGGCGTTCTGCTGGGTGCTTGTGTGCGGCCTGTTCTGGAAGCGCGCGAACAAGACGGGCGCCCTGCTCTCGATGGGCGGCGGCACGCTTGCGTACTGCGTGGCCATGGCGCTCGGGTTCAAGATCGCGGGGCTGCACCAGATCACGATAGGCATCACGGTGGCGCTCGTGCTGATGATCGTGGGCTCGCTCGTCACCAAGCCCACCGAGGCCAAGGCGCTCGAGGCCTTCTTCCCCGAGAAATAGGAAAAGCGTTAGACCTGGCACATCGCCTTTATCGCCAGGTTCTGGGTTTTGCTGTGGGTTCGCAGGAACTCCCAGTTTCAGCATCAGCTCGTACATAGACCGCATATCGTGACAGCGTGCAGAAGAAATCGCGTTTCCTGCAACGATATGAGGTCTATGTACGACGCTCTGTCACGATATGACGCACATGTACGCCATATCGTGACAGAATGGCTGGAAAACTCGTACATAGACTCGATATCGGTGCAGAAATGACGGAAAAGACTGCGCAGTGGCTGAATATGAGGTCTATGTACGAGCCCTGATCCCATGCGCTTAGGCTCGGTTACATTTGGCTAGAGCAGCAGGCTCATCGCTATCGTGAGTGCGAGGATCGCGGCGAGCACGATGAGGGCCACAGCATCGCGGCGCTCGAAATGCAGCGGGTTGAGGCGCGTGCCATGGCCGACGAGAGCGTGTCTGCATGGCGGAAGGCGCTCGCGAACAGCGGCACGAGCAGGCTCGTCAGGCCTGAGAGGCCGCCCTTCACGGGGCTCGTGGCAAGCTTGGCCCCACGCGCGAGCTGAGCGGCGCGGATGGTCCTGAACTCCTCGGCGAACTGGGGGAGGAAGCGCAGCGCGATGCCCAGGACGAGCGAGAACTCGTGCGCGGGCACGCCGATGCGCGCGAGGGGCGCGAGCAGGCGCTCGAGGGCCTCGGTGATGTCGAGCGTCGTCGTGGTGAGCGTGAGCAGGCTTCCCGAGAGCAGCAACAATGTCAGGCGCACGGCGATGAACAGCGCCTGGCGCACGCCTTCCTCGCTGATGCGGATCAAGCCCCAATCGACGTACGTCTCGCCTCCCTGGATGTAGAGCAGGTTGAACAGCGCGGTGAGCACGATGATGAACGAGAGCGGGGCGATGGAGCGCAGCGCCTGCAGGAACGGGATGCGCGCAAGGGCGAAGAACGCGATTGTGCACACGGCGAGCATGCCGAGCGCGGGGAAGTTCCAGGCGCAGAAGATCGTCACGATGAAGATGAACGTGCCCGCGATCTTCGCGCGCGGGTCGAGGCGGTGGATGATGCTGTCCGCTTCCCAGTAGCGGCCGAAGAGCGCTCCCGACTTCATGATAGGAGCCCTCCCTCGTTAGGGGCGACGGGGGCTTTCCCCGTTGTTCCGGGCGATGCGAGCTTCGCGGCGATAGCCTGGGCGAGTTCCTCGTCGGTGGGCACGGCGCCAAGTGGGAGCGGTATGCCCTCGGCGGCGAGGCGGATGGCAAGGTGCGAGGCCATCGGCACGCCGAGGCCGACGCTCTTGAGCTTCTGCTCGTCGGCGAAGATGTCGTCGGGAGTTCCGAGCGCGAACAGGCGGCCCTCGTTCAGCACGAGGATGCGGTCGCACAGCTGTGCCAGATCGTCCATGTTGTGCGAGACGACGGCGACGGTAAGGCCCTGGTCGCGGTGAAGCTCCACGAGCAGGTTGAGGAACCTCCGCTTGGCGCGCGGGTCGAGCCCCGCCACGGGCTCGTCGAGCACGAGCGTGTGCGGGCGCATGGCCAGCACGCCCGCGAAGGCGACGCGCCGCTGCTGGCCGCCCGAGAGCTCGAACGGGTTGCGGTCGCGCAGCTCGTCGACGTCGAGGTGGACCATCTCCATGGCCTCGCGCACGCGCGCCTCCACTTCTTCCGAGCGGCAGCCCAGGTTGCGCGGGCCGAACGCCACGTCGTCGAAGACGGTGGCCGCGAACAGCTGGTGCTCGGGGTACTGGAACACCACGCCCACGTCGCGGCGCGCCTCGGTCGCTGCTCCCTTGTCCGCGAGCGAGCGCCCGTCGATGCGCACGGTTCCCTCGGTGGGCTTCAGCAGGCCGTTGGCCAGTTGGATGAGCGTGCTCTTGCCGCTTCCCGTGTGCCCGGCGATACCGAAGAACTCGCCCTGGCGCACCGAGAACGAGAGGTCCTTGAGCGCCCAGTACTCGCTGGGCGACCGGCCCCAGTCGGCCTGCTTGCCGGCGGGCGCCACCGACGACTTGCGGCGGCGCTCCTGCGTGATGGGTTCGTAGGTGAAGGAGACGTTCTCGAACGCGATGAGGGGGGTATGCGCGTCGGCCGCTGTTGGCGCGGTGTCGGTGCGCGCGCTTTCCGTTGCCGACGGGCGCACGGAGTGCGCCCCTACCGGCGACTCTTCAGCGACGAAGCGCGAATCCGGGTCCGAGGATTCTGCGAACAGGGTGAGCAGCTCTTGTTCGAGCTGCTTGCTGCTGGCGTGCATGTTCACGGGCACGCCGAGGTCGCGCAGCTTCATGCTCAGACGCGTGGCGAAGGGGATGTCGAGTGCGAGCTCGGTGAGGCGGTCGGCCTGCAGAAGCACGTCGTCGGGCGTGCCGTCGAGCACCACTGTGCCGCGCTCGAGCACGATGACGCGGTCGGCTAGTGCGGCCTCTTCCATGAAGTGCGTGATGAGCACGATGGTGAGGCCCGCGTCGTTGAGCTCGCGGCACACGCGCAGCAACCCGACGCGCCCGCGCGGGTCGAGCATGGCGCTGGCCTCGTCCAGCACGAGCACCTGGGGCTCCATGGCCAGCACGCCCGCTACGGCCACGCGCTGCTTCTGCCCGCCGGAGAGCGTTTCGGTCTGCTTCTTCTCGAAGCCCTGCAGGCCCACCTGGGCGAGCGCCGCCCTCACGCGCGCACGCAGCTCCTCGGTGGGCACGCCGAGGTTCTCGGGGCCGAACGCCACGTCGTTTTCGATGACGCTCGCGACGATCTGGTCATCGGGGTTCTGGAACACCATGCCGGCGTTGCCCCGCACGAAGAACACGTTCTCGGGCAGCGACGTGTCGCGCCCCATCACGCTGACGCGTCCCTCGTCGGGAGCGAGCAGCGCGTTCACGTGCTTCGCGAGCGTAGACTTGCCGCTACCGTTGCCGCCGAGCACGCACACGAACGAGCCGGGCTCGATGGACAGCGTCACGCCGTCAAGCGCATTGCGCTTGCCGTCGTAGCTGTAGCGTGCGTGTTCGAACTCGATGATCGGCATGGTGCGGTACTGCGAGTGGGACAAAGGGGCCAGGCCCCTTTGTCCCATTGACTCGTCTAGCGGCCCTTCACCTGGTCCTTCGTTGGCGTTATGAGGTTCGATATGCTCTTGTACACGATGGCGGTGAGCACGCTTATCACCACGCCCTTGATGATGTTGAAGGGCAGGATGGCAGGTACGATGAGGCCCGCGACCACGTCGAACGGGATGCCGTAGAACGTCGGGTCGATGGCGAGGTTGGCGACGATCGCAGCCACGACCAGGCACACGATGGACACGACGAGGCCGATCATGGCGCCCTTGAACGTGCGGTTGCGCTTGTAGATGATCGAAGCGGGGATGACGAACGCGCAGCAGGCTATGATGTTCATGAGGCAGCCCACCCAGTTGCCCGTGATGGCCCCGTGCGCCACGGCGCACGCGACGCCCACGAGCACGCCGGGGCCCGACCCGTAGGCGAAGCCCATGACGGCTGACGGCACGAACGAGATGTCGAGCTTGAGGAACGAGGCCGCCGGGAAGATGGGGAACTCGATGAAGCTGAGCAGGATGGCGATGGCGCACATGAGCGCCATGGTCACCAACTGCTTGGTGCTCCACCGGTTCGTGTTCTGGATGGCGGCTTCTTGCTTGCGGACGGTCGCGTCCTGATTCTGCGCATAGTTAGACATAGGTATCCTCCTGTCTCTTCCATCCGGACTTTAACCGTTGGTCCCGGACTTTCACCGGAGTCAGCCCAGCTTGCGCAAGCCGGGGTCGCGGACTCTCGCGCGGTATTGCCGCCCGATTACCGCCAGTGAGGAATTCCACCTCGCCCTGAAACAGTACGCAGGCGATTGTAGCAGTCCGCCATGCCTCGCACAACCCCGCTCGGCCTCGGCTATAATCGGAGTGCTGCTGAGAGGGAAAGGCGAGCCGACATGGCGCTATACGTTGCAGACGAATCGTTCGACCGCGGGTTGTTCGCGGGGTCGTCGTGCGCGTTCGGCGTGTTCGACGGGCTGCACGAGGGGCATCGCTTCCTGCTCGACCGCGCCATCGAGTCGGCGCGCGAGACGGGCGGCCGCTCCATCGCCGTCACGTTCGACATCGATCCCGACGAGGTGTTCCACCCCGACCGCCTGAAGAAGCTCCAGCGCAACGCCGACCGGCTGCAGGCGCTCGAGTGCTCGGGCGTTCACGACGTGGTGGCGTTGCCGTTCACAGAGGAACTCTACACGAAGTCGCCCGAGGAGTTCCTGGCCACGGCGTTTCCCGCGGGCGTGCCCACGCACCTGCACGTGGGCGAGGACTTCCGCTTTGGCGCGCGGGCGGCGGGCACGGTGGAGACGCTGCGTGAGTGGGGCGTGGAAGCCGGCTGCGAGGTGCACGCGCACCAGCTGGTGAGCGCCGACGGCAAGCCCATCACGGCGACGCGCATTCGGTTGCTGCTGCTCGACGGGAAGGTGAAGGAGGCCGGGCGCCTGCTGGGACATCCCTACGCGCTGCGCGAGACCGTGCAACGGGGCCGCGGCGAAGGGACGGACCTCGGCTTTGCGACGGCGAACTTGCAGGTGAAGCCCCACGACCGCGTGCTGGGCGAGGGCGTGTACGCCGCGTACGCGACCGTCGACGGCACGCGCTACAAGGCGGCCGTGTCGGTGGGCGTGTCGCCCACGTTCGAGGCCACCTCGACGGCCAACATGGAGGCGCACATCCTCGATTTCGCAGGAGACCTGCACGGGAGCGACATCGTGCTCGAGTTCGTGGAGTACCTGCGCCCCATGATCAAGTTCGATTCCACCGAAGAGCTCGTGGCCACCGTCATGGGCAATATCCAGTGGGTGCGCGACAACCTCTGACGCCGTAATTTGTCGGTTCTAAGCTGTTTGGGGTTTAGCGGCCGATAGCGGTTTCGTCGACCTGATTCGGGTGTATTATTGCGCGATACAACACTCGGCCGCATGAGCGGCATGCAATCTTTACGTACGTGGGGGCAAGGGAATGGAAGAGCAGCGCGAAGAAGAGCGCCTAGAAGAGCTGAGCGGGGAAGAGCAACTCGCTGAAGAAACGCACGGTGAGGAGCAGGAAGGGCGCGAGGCCCTTTCGACCGACCGCTTGGGGCAGAAGAGCGTCTTGAAGCTCCTGCTCGAGTTCTCGATTCCCGCCATCATCATGATGACGTTCAACGCGCTCTACAACGTCGTCGACGCCGTCTTCCTGGGCCAGGCCATCGGCGATACCGGCATCGCCGTCACGACGCTCGCGTTCCCCGTCATGATTCTGCTCATGGGCCTGTCGGCGCTCGCCGGGCAGGGTGGCAACGCGCTCGCGGCCATCCAGCTGGGCGAGGACAGGATCGACGCCGTCGAGCGCACGTTGGGCAACACGGTGCTGCTATTGCTCGTTATAGCGGGCATCATCGCGCTTTCGGGCCTCCTGTTCATCGACCCCATCCTCGCGCTCGTCGGCACGACGCCCGAGCTGTATGATCAGGGCAAAACCTTCATCCAGATTCTCATGATCGGGTTCGTGTTCCAGTGCATCGGCATGGGCGCGAACAACTTCCTGCGCACCGAGGGCAAGCCCATGCTGGCGCTGGGCACGAGCGTGCTCGGAACTGTGGTGTGCATCATCATGAACTACGTGCTCGTCATGCAGCTCAGCTTTGGCGTGGCGGGCTCGGCATACGCGACCATCATCGGCCAGGGCGTCGGCGGCGTGCCCGTTCTCTGGTACCTCATGCGCGGCAAGGACGCCCCGTTCCACCTGAAGCTCTCGTGCATGAAGCCGGACTTCCACCTGTGGGGCACCATTCTGTCGCTGGGCCTGGCATCGTTCATCATGCAGGTGGCCAATGCCGTTATCAACACCATCCTGAACCAGACGCTGGCGTACTACGGCGCGCTCGATCCCATCGGCGCGAGCGGTGCGCTGGCGGCCATCGGCGTGGCCAGCCGCGTGAACGGCATCGCGTTCATGCCCGCCATCGGCGTGCTCATGGGCGCGCAGACGCTCATCGGTTACAACTACGGTGCGCGCAAGTGGAAGCGCGTGCTGAAGGCGTTCGGGCTCGGCGCGCTGTTCGCGACCATCATCCTCACGACGTTCTTCGTGCTCATCCACATCATCCCCGGGCCCATCGTGCGGCTGTTCGGCGTGGAGGGCGACCTCGAGCAGTTCTGCATCTACGCGCTGCAGGTCATGACCGCGGTGTTCCCGCTCGTCGGCTTCCAGATGATGAGCTCGAACTACTTCCAGTCGACAGGTCAGCCGCTCAAGGCGTCGCTGCTCAGTCTGACGCGTCAGGTGCTGTTCCTCATCCCGCTGCTGATCTTGCTGCCGATGTACCTGCCCAGCTTCCTCGACGTGACAGCGCTTCAGGCCGTGTGCTTCACCTACCCGACGGCCGACGTGCTCTCAGTCATCACGACGAGCGCGTTCATCATCCCCGAGATAATCAAGCTCAACCGCCGCGCCAGGGAGCAAGCGTCCGATCAGGAGGCGCCCGCTCCAAATGCCCAAGGGTGAGAGTCACGTAACCCCGATTCGCTGCATCTTATCGGCCCATACAACCGAAAATTTGCTGCATTTTGGTCATTGGGATTGCAGCAAATTTGCGGTTGTACATGAATTTCCCCCTCTATTTTGAGGGATGATTTGCGTTTGCCCAGGTCGCGGAATCTGCCTCGCTCGCGGATTCCCATACAACCGAAGATTTGCTGCACTGGAGGCGTGCTAATTGCAGCAAATTTGCGGTTGTATGGGAATAGCGCGCCGATTCCTGGGCCGAAGCTGACATTTCCCCAAATCGGAAACCCCGTTCGCTCGGCGAGGGCTTTACGCTATCGCGGCGGCTACGAAATCGCGGAAGAGGGGGTGCGGCTCGAGGGGGCGGCTCTTGAACTCGGGATGGGCCTGGGTGGCGACGAACCAGGGATGGTCGGCGAGCTCCACCATCTCGGTCAGGCGATCGTCGGGGGAGAGCCCCGAAATCACGAGCCCGGCGGCGGCCAGCTGGTCGCGGTAGGCGTTGCTCACCTCGTAGCGGTGGCGGTGCCGTTCGTACACGAGCTCGGCGCCGTAGGCCGCGAACGCCTTCGTGCCGGGTGCGACCTTGCAGGGGTAGGCGCCCAGGCGCATGGTGCCGCCCTTGTCCTCGACGTCTTCCTGCTCGGGCATGAGGTCGATGACGAAGGGCGTGCCGCCGTCGGCGGCGAGCGTCCCCTCGTCGGCGAACTCCGACGACGTGGCGCCGGCGAGGCCGGCCACATGGCGGGCGAACTCGCAGACCGCGGCCTGCAGGCCCAAGCAGATGCCCAGGAACGGCACGCCGTTCTCGCGTGCGTACCGGGCGGCGGCGATCTTGCCCTCGAAGGCGCGCTGGCCGAAACCGCCGGGGACGAGGACGCCGTCCATGCCTTCGAGCGTTGCAGCGACGTTGGCGTCGTCGAGCTCCTCGCCGTCGATCAGGTGCACGTTCACCTGCACGTTGTTGGCTACGCCCGCGTGGTGCAGCGCCTCGATCACCGACAGGTACGCGTCGGGCAGGCTGGTGTACTTGCCCACGATGGCGATGTCGGCTTCGCCCTCGCAGCGGGCGGCGGCTTCCACGTAATCGGCCATCGGCACGTGCGAGAGCTCGCATTCCGGCAGCTTGAGGCGCTGGAGCACCTTCTCGTCGAAGCCCTGCTCGTGCAAGGCGAGGGGAACCTCGTAGATGCTCGGCGCGTCCACGCACGAGAGCACCGAGTCCACGTCGACGTCGCAGAAGTGGGCGATCTTCGCGCGCACGGAATCGCTGATGTCGTGGTCGCTGCGGCACACGATGAAGTCGGGCTGCACGCCCATGCTGCGCATCTCCTTCACGGAATGCTGCGTGGGCTTCGTCTTCACCTCGTGGGCCGCCGCGATGTAGGGCACGAGGCTCACGTGCACGAACACGACGTTCTCGGCGCCGAGCTCGTGGCGCAGCTGGCGCACGGCCTCGATGAACGGCTGGCCTTCGATGTCGCCGATGGTGCCGCCGATCTCGGAGATGACGATGTGTGCGCCGGTCTGCGAAGCCGCGCGTAGCACGCGCTCCTTGATGGCGTCGGTGACGTGCGGGATCACCTGCACCGTGCCGCCGAGGAAATCGCCGCGCCGCTCGCGCGCGACGAGCGACTGGTAGATGGAGCCCTGTGTGAAGTTTGACTCGCGCGAGAGGCTCTCGTCGATGAAGCGCTCGTAGTGCCCCAGGTCGAGGTCGCCCTCGTGGCCGTCGTCGGTGACGAACACCTCGCCGTGCTGGAACGGGCTCATGGTGCCGGGGTCCACGTTCAGGTACGGGTCCATCTTCTGCATGGTCACCTTGTAGCCGCGCGCCTTGAGCAGGTGCCCGAGCGAAGCGGCGGTGATCCCCTTGCCCAGCGACGACACCACGCCGCCCGTGACGAAGATGTGCTTAGCCATGCCGGCCTCCCGTCCTTGCCGTGCAGGGGCCAGCCCTGCACGTTTCTCGCCTTCCGCTGGGTTCATTATGTCGCGCCAATATTGCAGGGGGATTAAATCGGCGTTTCCAGTTGCGAAAACGTTGTGCCGTGGGAAGGGGGTGGTTCTAGAATCCTGCGGAAGGAGGAAACGACACATGTGCGGCATATGCGGATTCACGAAGGCGGAGGACAGGGCGGAGGACCGCGAGGCGCTGCGGGCGATGTGCGACGTCATGGCGCACCGCGGGCCCGACGGCGAGGGGCGCTACATCTCCGACGGCATTGCGCTGGGGCACCGGCGGCTCTCGCTCATCGACCTCGAGGGCGGCGCCCAGCCCATGGTGCGCGCCGACGGCGGCGCCGATCGCTGGTCGATCGTCTTCAACGGCGAGATCTACAACTACCGCGAGCTGCGCGCGGAGCTCGAGGCGCTGGGCTACGGATTCGCAACCGACTCCGACACCGAGGTGCTGCTCGTCGGCTACGTCGCCTGGGGCGAGCAGGTGCTGCAGCGCCTGCGCGGCATGTTCGCGTTCGCCGTCTACGACGCCGAGACGCGCGAGCTGTTCTGCGCGCGCGACTTCTTCGGCATCAAGCCGTTCTACTACACGGTGCAGGGCGGGCAGTTCATCTTCGCCTCCGAGATCAAGTGCATCCTGGAGCACCCCGCCTACGAGCGCGCGCTGAACGAGGACGCACTCGCACAGTACCTGTGCTTCCAGTTCTCGGCGCTGTGCGAGACCTTCTTCGAGGGCGTGTACAAGCTGCCGCAAGGCCACTTCATGCGCGTGAAAGCGGATGGGACCATCGAGCGCGAGCGCTATTGGAAGCCGGAGTACCGCATCGACGGCGAGCGTTCGGAGCAGGAGACGGTGAGCCTCATCGAGCAGGCGATGGCGGAATCGGTGCGCTACCACAACGTGGCCGACGTCGAGGTGGGCTCGTTCCTATCGAGCGGCATCGACTCGAGCTACCTGGCCGCGCTCCTGACTAAGGAGAACCCCGAAATCAAGACGTTCACCGTGGGCTTCTCGGAATACGCGGGAGAGCGCGACGAGATCAGCTGGGCCCGAGAGCTGGCGGGGCTTCTGCACGTGGAAAACGACGCGCACCACATCACCGAAGAGGAGTACTGGGCATCCATTCCGCTCGTGCAGTGGCATATGGACGAGCCCTCGGCCGATCCCAGCGCCGTGGCGCTCTTCTTCGTCGACAAGCTTGCGGCGCGGCGCGTGAAGGCGGTGCTCTCGGGCGAGGGCGCCGACGAGTTCTTCGGCGGCTACCGCATCTACCAGGCGCCGCTCGCCAACGAGCACGTGAGCATGCTCCCGAAGGGCCTGTTGCGCGCCGGGTCGAAGGTGCTGCGGGCGGCGCACAAGAGGGGGGCGAACTACCTCGAGCGCGCATCCGAGCAGGTGGAGGACTGGTACTACACGAACGCAAACGGCGTGGCCTTCACGCCCGAGGAGCGCGAGCGCGTGCTGGCGCGCGCTGTGCGCGAACGGCTGGCGCAGGGGAGGCACCCCGGCGGGGCTCGGCGCGCGATCGGGCTCGACGGTCAGGGCGAAGGGGCGGGCGAAGGCACGGGCATGTTCGCGCCCCAGCAGCTCACTGCACCGGTGTACGGGGAGGTTGCCGAGCTCGACGAGCCGACCCGCATGCAGTACGTCGACCTGTGGTTCTGGCTCGTTGGCGACATCTTGCTGAAGACCGACAAGATGGCGATGGCGCACTCGCTCGAGTCGCGCGTGCCGTTCCTCGACCGCGAGGTGTTCGACCTCGCCGCGAGCATTCCCACCGTGCAGAAGGTGACCGACGACCAGACGAAGGTGACGCTGCGCGAAGCTGCCGAGCGCACCATCCCGCGCGACTGGGCGCAGAAGGAGAAGCTGGGGTTCCCCGTGCCCGTGGTGAACTGGCTGCGCGAGCCGCGCTACTACGAGCAGGTGAAGCGCGTGTTCACGAGCCCGGAGGCCATGCAGTTCTTCGAAGTGCCCGAGCTGTTGCGCCTGCTCGACGAGCACCGCGACGGGGCGGACAACTCCCGCCGCATCTGGATCGTATACTCGTTCCTGGTGTGGTACCGCATCTACTTCGTGGACCGTGCGAGGCCCGACAGCGGCCTTCTCGAACGCGCCGGGGCGAACTAGGGAGCGGCTGCCGGCAAGTTTAACCGCCTTGAAATGTTGTCGAAACGGATGCGACATGTTGCGCCATTACACTCTGACGAAAATCGCAGCATTCTAGCTGCGGTACGGGTCGGGGACAAGAACAGCTGGTGGTAGCGTGATGCGCAGGCGCGTCCTTTTCATCGCGAATTCGCTCGATAACGCGTACAAGTTCCAACAGGTGCTGTCGGAACTTGACGTGGAGGTGTCTGCTGGGTCGACCGCGCAGTTGAAGAGGCTGTTGGGGCCCGGCACCGATTCCGACCTGGTGGTGTTCGAGGCGCGCGGGTCCGCGTGGGACTACCTGGGGGAAGTCGAATCGCTCGTCGAGAGCCGGGGCAGCTCGCTGCTGGTCATCGTCGACGAGTCGGGCGTCGGGCGGCTTCAGCTGCCCGCGAACGTGCCGAGCGACTTCGTGATGCAGGATGCGGGCGGCGCGGAGTGCCAGGCGCGCATCCGCCACCTGCTCGGCGAGCAGGAGGCCATCGACCAGGTGGAGGTCATCACGGTTGAGGACATGGCCATCAACCTGGCAACCTACCAGGTGACGGTCGGCGGCGAGCCCGTGGACTTCACCTACCTCGAGTACGCGCTCCTGGCGTACCTCGTGCAGCATCCCAACCACACGTTCTCGCGCGATTCGCTGCTGCAGAGCGTGTGGGGATTCGATTACTACGGGGGTTCGCGCACCGTGGACGTGCACGTGCGCAGGATCCGCGCGAAGCTCGGCCCCAAGCTGGCGCAGTACCTGGAAACGGTGCGCGGCGTGGGCTACCTCTGGAATTCCCAAGCGTCATGAACCGGGAGGATAGGGTGATGGATTCGATGGCATCGACGAGAGCAGGCCTGGGTTTGTACCGGCCCGAATTCGAACACGACGCGTGCGGAATCGGCGCGCTGGCGCACCTGAAGGGCAAGCGCTCGCACCAGATGATCGACGACGCGCTGTCGGTGCTCGTGAACCTGGAGCACCGCGGCGGCGTGGGGCTCGAGAAGAACACGGGCGACGGAGCGGGCATCCTCTTCCAAGTGCCGCACCGGTTCTTCCGCAAGGAGGCGCAGAAGTGCGGGCACCTGCTGCCGGCCGAGGGGGACTACGGCGTGGCCATGCTGTTTCTGCCGCGCGACGACGAGGACGTGGCGCGGGCAGTCCGCGTGTTCGAGGAGGGGTGC
The DNA here is from genome assembly GCA_902764575.1 of uncultured Coriobacteriaceae bacterium. Classification (GTDB taxonomy): domain Bacteria; phylum Actinomycetota; class Coriobacteriia; order Coriobacteriales; family Eggerthellaceae; genus UBA9715. The sequence continues at coordinate 4,697 of CACWWI010000026.1, read as the reverse complement.
GCGCGCTGCGGCATCCCGCTGCTGTTTTGGCGCGATGTGCCGGTGGACCCGCACGACCTGGGCGAAACGGCGCGCTCGTGCATGCCCACCATCAGGCAGGCGTTCCTCGGGCGTCCGAGCGAGGTGCCTGCGGGCGACGAGTACGAGCGGCGCCTGTACGTGTGCCGCCGTACGATCGAGAAGGCCGCGGCGAAGGAACCCGGGCTTGAGGGGCGCATCTTCTACGTGTGCTCGATGAGCGCGCGGACCGTGGTGTACAAGGGGATGCTCGTGTCCACGCAGATGCGCCGTTTCTTCCGCGACCTCGACGACGCCTCGACCGAGACCGCCGTGGCGCTCGTCCATTCGCGGTATTCCACGAACACGACCCCGTCGTGGGAGCGCGCGCACCCCAACCGCTACATCGTGCACAACGGCGAGATCAACACGCTGCGCTGCAACGTGAGCTGGACGCGGGCGCGCGAGGCGAACCTGTACTCGCCGGTGATGGGCGGCGACCTGGAAAGCGTGCTTCCCATCCTGAACGGGGAGGGGTCCGATTCGGCCATGCTCGACAACGTGCTCGAGTTCGTGGCCATGAACGGCCGCAGCCTTGCGCGTGCGGTGTCGATGGTGCTCCCCGAGCCGTGGGACAAGAACGGCAACCTGTCGGACAAGCGCCGTGCCTGGGACGCCTACCAGTCCATGCTCACCGAGGCGTGGGACGGACCGGCGGCCATTGCGTTCTCCGACGGGCGCGTGACCGGGGCGGCGATCGACCGCAACGGCTTGCGCCCCGCGCGGTACTACGTGACGTCCGACGACCGCCTGATCCTCTCGAGCGAGGTGGGCGTGCTCGACGTCGACCCGTCGACCGTGCTCATCGCGGGCAGCCTGGGCCCCGGGCAGATGCTGCTCGCCGACCCCGCGCAGGGCCGCGTGCTCTTCGACGACGAGATCAAGGACTCCTTCGCCAACGAGAAGCCCTACCGCAGCTGGATCGACGCCGAGATGCTCACGCTCGACGAGCTCGTGGGCGACCAGGAGCGCCCTGGCGCTCATTGCGATAGCGCGATCCCGCTCCACGAGCGGCAGGCGCAGCACGGCTACTTCTTCGACGACGTGGAAGAGGCCGTCATCCCCATGGCGCGCGACGGCGCGGCGCCGTTGGCGTCGATGGGCGCCGACACCCCGCTCGCGTGCCTGTCGGCCAAGCCGCGCAGCTTCTTCGACTACTTCAACCAGCTGTTCGCGCAGGTCACCAACCCGCCGATCGACGCGCTGCGCGAATCGTTCATCACGTCGACGCTGCTCTACGTGGGCAACCACGGCAACCTGCTGGAGGACGCGCGCGCGAACTGCCGGCTGGTGCGCCTGGACGCCCCGCTGCTCGACCGCGCGCAGTTCGAAGCGCTCGCGCACATCGAGCGCCACGGGTTCAAGCCCGTCACGTTGAGCGCCACGTACGGCGCCGACGAGGGCGCCCATGCGCTCGACGGCGCCCTGCGCGACATGCGCGAGAAGGCGGAGGCCGCCGTGCGCGGCGGCGCCGACCTCGTGGTGATCTCGGACCGCGCGGGCGAGGGGCGCGTGCCCATGCCCTCGCTGCTGGCGGTGGCGTCGGTCCACAACCACCTGCTGAGGAAGGGCCTGCGCACGCATGCCGACATCATCGTGGAAACCGGCGACGCCATCACGCCGCATGACTTCGCGGCCCTCGTGGGCTACTCGGCGTCGGGCATCTTCCCGTACCTCGCGCACGATACGATCGAGGCGCTCTGCGAGCGCGGCGTGATCGAGCTCGATGCGCGCGAGGCCGTGCGCAACTACAACCGCGCCGTGGTGGACGGCATCGTGTCGGTGATGTCGAAGATGGGCATATCGACCATGCAGGGCTACCACGCTGCCCAGGTGTTCGAGGCGGTGGGCCTGTCCAACGAGCTCGTGAACGAGCACTTCACGGGCACGGTGAGCCGTATCGGCGGCTTGGGCGTCGACGACGTGCAGCGCGAATGCGACGAGCGCCAGCAGCTCGTGCGGCGCCTGCGCACCAGCCCGTCGCCCGATCAGCTGCCCAGCTCGGGCATAACGTCGTGGCGCCCGCTCGACGGCGAGGAGCATCTGATCAACCCGATGACGATCAACCTGCTGCAGCGCGCCGTGCGCGAGAACGACCCGGGGCTGTTCGACGAGTACAGCGCGTCGGTGCACGTGCCCGGCCGCACCATCATGCTGCGCGACCTGCTGGACCTCGTGCCGGCGGGGCAGCCCATCCCGCTCGACGACGTGGAGCCCGCGAGCGAGATCGTCAAGCGCTTCAACACGGGCGCGATGAGCTACGGCTCCATCTCGCAGGAGGCGCACGAGTGCCTGGCCATCGCCATGAACCGGTTGCACGGCCGCTCGAACAGCGGCGAGGGCGGCGAGGACCCTGCGCGCGAGGCCACGCTGCCGAACGGTGACAGCAAGCGCTCGGCCATCAAGCAGATCGCTTCGGGCCGTTTCGGGGTGACGAGCCGCTACCTCATGAGCGCCGACGAGATACAGATCAAGATGGCACAGGGCGCCAAGCCGGGCGAGGGCGGCCACCTGCCGGGCGGCAAGGTGTGGCCGTGGATCGCGCGGGCGCGCCGCTGCACGCCGGGCGTGGGGCTCATCTCGCCTCCGCCGCACCACGACATCTACTCCATCGAGGACCTGGCCGAGGTCATCTTCGACATGAAGAACGCCAACCCGCACGCGCGCGTGTCGGTGAAGCTCGTCGCCGAGGCGGGCGTGGGCACCATTGCGACGGGCGTGGCGAAGGGCGGCGCACACAAGATCCTGATATCGGGCAGCAACGGCGGCACGGGCGCCGCGCCGCGCGATTCCATTTACCACGCTGGCCTGCCGCTCGAGCTGGGCCTGGCCGAGGCCCAGCAGACGCTGCTGCGCAACGGCCTGCGCTCGCGGGTCGTGCTCGAGGCCGACGGCAAGCTCATGGACGGCCGCGACGTGGCGATCGCCTGCCTGCTCGGCGCCGAGGAGTTCGGCTTCGCCACCATGCCGCTCGTGGCGATGGGCTGCCTGATGCAGCGCGACTGCCAGCAGGACACCTGTCCGGTGGGCATCGCCACGCAGAACTGCGTGCTGCGCAATCGGTTCCGCGCGAAGCCCGAGTACGTGGTGAACTTCATGACGATGGTCGCCGAGCAGCTGCGCCGCATCATGGCCGAGCTGGGGTTCGCGACCGTGGAGGACATGGTGGGGCGGGCCGACTGCCTGCGCCAGCGCGAGGGCGCGGCAAGCTGGAAGGCACAGCTCGTCGACCTGAGCGACCTGCTCGTGGTGGCGCATGCCGAGTACGGTCAGTCGATTCCCGGCGCCAACAGCCCGCACTCGGTTGCATCGTGCGCCCCCGAGGACACGCTGCCGGGCACACTCGACGCGACGCTGCTCGTGCCGTATACGAACGACGCGCGCGGCACGCTCACGCCGCAGCGCTTCCACGTGGACATCGCCAACGTCAACCGCTGCGTCGGCACGATGCTCGGCTCGCAGGTGACGGGCCGGCACGCCGAGGGGCTGCCCGACGAGACGCTGACGATCGACTGCACGGGTTCGGGCGGCATGAGCTTCGGCGCGTTCCTGCCCGCGGGCATCGCGCTCACCATCGAGGGTGAGGCCAACGACTTTTTGGGGAAGGGGCTTTCCGGCGGCATCGTGGCCGTCGCGCCGCATCGCGCGGCGACCTTCCGCCCCGAGGAGAACATCGTCGCGGGCAACGTGGCCTTCTACGGGGCCACGGCCGGGCGCGGGTTCGTGAACGGCCTGGCCGGCCAGCGCTTCGCCGTGCGCAACTCGGGCGCGACGCTCGTCGTGGAGGGCGTGGGCAACAACGGCTGCGAGTACATGACGGGCGGCACCGTGCTCGTGCTGGGCGAGGTGGGACTTAACTTCGCCGCGGGCATGAGCGGCGGCGTGGCGTACGTCTACGACGCTGAGCGCACGCTCGCCGAGCGCTGCAACCGCGACATGGTGGACCTGAAGGAGCCCGACCGCGACGAGCTCGACCTCGTGCGCAGGCTCATCGAGGAGCACGTGCGACGCACGGGAAGCCCGCTCGGCGTGAAGCTGCTGTACCGTTTCGGCGACATAGCGGCCGACTTCGTGAAGGTGATTCCGCGCGAATACGAGCACATGATGCAGCTCACCGAGAGGCTCGAGGCCTCGGGCCTCACGCACGACGAGGCCGTCGAGCGTGCCTTCGAGCTGCGCGAGGCATAGAAGGAAGCAGCACCCGTTCGGGCGTTTTGGAAAGGCGAGAGCATGGGAAAGCCAGGGGCATATCTGAACATCGGGCGCCAAGAGCATGGCGTGCGACCGCCGAGCGAGGCGGTGGCCGACTACGGTAACTTCGTCATCGACCTGCCCGCCGAGGAGCAGCGCGAACAGGCGAGCCGATGCATGAACTGCGGCGTGCCGTTCTGCCAGAGCGGGTTCGCCTTCGACGGCTCGCTGAGGGCGACGGGCTGCCCGCTGCATAACCTCATCCCCGAGACGAACGACCTCTTCTGCCGTGGCCGGTTGGACGAGGCGGGCTCGCGGCTCGGGTTGACCAACCCGTTCCCCGAGTTCACGGGCCGCGTGTGCCCGGCGCCTTGCGAGACGGCGTGCAACCTCGGGCTGAACGACGAGGCCGTTACCATCCACGACAACGAGCGGGCTATCTCGGACTT
>CACWWI010000025.1 GCA_902764575.1 uncultured Coriobacteriaceae bacterium | reverse complement strand
CGACGTCAACGCGAAGACGAGCCCCTACCTGGTGCCCTGGGAAGAGCTCCCCGACCGGGCAAGGGAATGGAACCGCTCCGCCATCCGCAACATCCCCGCCCTCCTATCCAGCGAAAACCTAGCAATCGCCAAGAAGTAAGCCCCGATGAGTCAAAGGCCCCTGGGGGGTCGACTCATTCTGCAGAATGAGCCGACCCCCCAGGGGCCTTTGACTCATCGTGCAGACATGGACAGGGCGATCTGTACCGCCAGGAAGCCGAGCGCTACGCCGACGATGATGGACACGACAACCGGGCCGGCAAGCTTGCCCGTGGAGCGGTAGTAGGCCGCGCACGCGACTCCCGTCACCGTCGACAAGAGCCCGCCGTTCGAATACCCGCTGAAGCCCATGCTGCTCACGAGCATCGAGCTCGTTATGACGCATGCGGCGATGGCAAGGCAGCCGCACAGGAAGAACGCCCCGATAGTCTTGCCCCAACTCGGTTTCTGATCGTCCATAGTCAATCCTTTCTCGAAGGTGGTAAATCCCATGAGCACACGATACGTCGTGCGCCGCCGCGCCATTGGGCAATGCAAAAGCCCGCCGATGGCCAGGGCAAATGAATTAGACCATGCTGCGAAGCTGTCGTTCCCAGATGCGGGGACAGCACGAGGCAGGGAGGCGAATCGGGATGAAGAAGATACTGGCTTGCGTCGTGGTTGTTGCTGCGCTTGCCCTTTGCGGCTGCGCTTCAACCCAGGGCAGCACTGGCACCGCATCTAGCGCCGTGGCGAGCGCTGCGAGCACGGCCAGCACGACGAGCTCTACCGCCGCTCAGTTCGAGATACCGCACCGATATGCCTCGGCCTCCGAGGGCAAGGACCTGCTGTTCTCCAACGAGAAGTACTATGCGGGCTTCAGCCAGAACGACCCCGGCTTCAGGACCGACATGTACAAGCTCGTCCACTTCACCGTGCACGGCACGGACTACACACTGCCGTCAAGCGTGATGGAGTACCACATCAGCAACCCCGACGTCGAGCACCACGACTCCTCGGCCGTGTTCAGGATTAACGGGAAAGACGTGGAATGCTTCGCAGACTTCATCACGACGCGGCATTTCGAGAAGGAGGGCGACTCGTTCTTCGGCTTACACTCCACAGCCCTGGTGCCGGTCGATGGTTCGGATCTCTACTACACCCCCGACCAGGCAGAGAACTTCTACGAGGTCTTCGGCCGCAATACGGAATACGTCATCGACCCCGAGGAGTGCATGGCAGACAACTTCTCCTACGCGCTGACCTACGGCACGGAGGGCAAGGACGGGAACGGCTACGAGTCCCCCGAGATCATCGAGGGCGTCATCGCCTACCTGAGCCACTAACGGTTGGGTGAAGCGGGAAGCGGGCGACGGCATGTTCCGCTTATGGGACAGGCGAGGCGATTTCGACGCCTCAGTTACGCCCTGCCAGGAGACACCCCGCGAGCGGCTATAATGGCCTCACCTAAGATTCGACGGGGAGAGCGCACGGGTACCGAAATGACCGACGAGCCCAACAGCGACCTGCGCAAGCAGCGGCTGACCTTTCTTGCGAAGGCCGCTGTCGTCCTCGGCATCCTGTTCCTCCTGAGCCGCACGGCCCCGATCATGCCGGTGCCCTGCCTCGCCCTGTGCTGGGCCGCGCTCAGCGCCGCCCTCACCGTCACCGCCGTGTATCACCTCACCATCAGGAAGGCGCACAGGCAGACCATGTACAAGTCGGGCGGCTGGCTCGGCCGGATCAACTCCGGCAGGCTGCTCGGCTTCCTGGTGGGGTTCGTTCTCTCGGCCTTCTGCGTCGGGTGCCTCATCATGGAATCGCCGAAGTGGGACGCGGCCGAATGGTGCGTGATCGTGCTGTCCGCGCCCCTGTACCTGCTGGTGTCGCACGGCGTCGGCAAGTTCGTCAAGGCGGAGCTCAAGGACGAGTACCAAATCTCGCGCACCGCCATAATGAGCAGCGTCATCGTGGCCCTGCTGCTCTGCGTCGCCTACGCCCTCGTGAACGCGCTGCTGCCCGCCCCGGAGTACGCGAGCCTCGAGGAGGCCCTCCGCTCGGTGAAGCGGCCGTTCGACAACTCGCCGTCCGCGCTCATGTCGGAAGCCGGGCAATACGTGGCGTTTTCCGACGGCCTCACGGCGTACGGCCTGGGGAAGGCTGGCGAGGCGTCGTTCCCGACATACGTGGCCCTGAAGATCGTCCTCTCCGCGTCGGCCCTGTTCAGCGTAGCCGGCCTGATGGACCTGTGCTTCCTGAACTGGCGGGAGCTCAGAAAGGCCTTCCAGCCCCTCTGGGCGAGCAGGCTGCGCAAGCGCAACCCGCGGCTCGTGAGGCGCTTCGTGGCAGTCGCGGCCATCCTCCCGATTTGCCTGGTGGTGGCCTTCTGCGTGGCCGACTACCGGACGTCCGAGGTGATAAAGACCGAAGGCTACTCGGCAGCCGAGAGCTTCATTCAGCAGCAATCCGAGGTCCTGGTCTACCTCATCGACGGCCACTACTACGACGCCCAGGCGGTCGAGGCCCTCAGGGCCGAGGCGGAGGCGGCGGCGCAGAACCTGCGCCAGGAGGCCAAGGAGAAGCTCACGCCGCTCATCAACGCGTCCTACGACGCGCGCATCGCGAACGTCGACAGCTACCTCGATTGGTACTACAGCCCCGCCGCCGACATCGAGCGCTTCAAGCACATGACCGACGGCTCCACCGAAGAGTTCGTGAAGGGCATGTTCACGGAGAAGATCGAGGCCGGCATCGACGATTCCGAGCTGAAGGCCGCCATCGAGAGCTATTCCGAACAGGCGAACGCGCTCCAGCAAGAGCTCACCGCCAAGCTCGCGGAATACGAGGTGACCGACGTCCCCGAATCGGTGATGGTCGTGAAGGGCTCGTTCGACAACGCTTTCCAAGAAACCACGCTGGAACCGTCGCAGAAGCTCATGGCGGCGCACGACAGGTTCATGCTGAGCGGCGTCACGGGGCTGGGCGCGGGCATCGCGATCGATTTCCTGACGCTGAAGGCCGACGAGCTCCTGAACCGCGGCACGTACCGCGAGGAGATAATCGCGGCCATCGAGGAATCGCGGGCGGAGACCCTCGCCCTCCTCGACAGCTAGCGAGGCACGGCCGGGCTGCCTCGCCCCTAAAGCAGAGGCTGGTCGAACTCGAAGAGGGCCTCGTTGATGGCGAACAGGTCGTAGATGCCGTTGGTCACGAAGTACTCCACGATGATGTCGCGCTTGCTCGCGCGCGAGAGCGCGAAGCCGGCGCGCTCCAGCAGGTCGCGCATTTCGGGAAGCGTGAGCTCCATCGCGACGGCCAGGGCCAGCACGGTCTTCTTCGCGGGGCGGTACGACGCGTCGCCGCGGATGCGCGAGAACAGCTGGCGGCTCATGTTGGCGCGCTTGTACACCTCCACGTCGGTGAGCCCCTTGCGGTCGATGAGCGCGAGCAGCGTGGTCGAGAACGGCTCGTCGATCTGGTCGAGCCACGAGCCCAGGTCGCCCGCACCCGCATCGAAGGCCGCCTCTTCGCGGACGGGCATGCTGCGGGGCTCCATCGGCGCCGGCGCGCGAGCCGCGCCCATCGGGGCAGCCGCGCGGGCCGCGCCCCTGGGAGCCGAGCCGACGGTGGGAATCGAAGCGGCCGCATGAAGCACGCTGGCCTCGTCCAGCACTTCCAGCTCGTCGCCTTCGTACCGCTCGTCGAGGAACGCCTCGATGAGGCGGCGCAGCCCGGGATCGAGCCCGCCGCCCGCAATCGTCTTCTTGCTCGCACCTGCGCTCATGCGCCGCTCCGTCCTATCGCGCCTCACGCCCATTGTACGCTAACCGCGCGCCGCCACGTCCTCCTCGATCGAGCGCTTCCAGTCGGCGCCCATCGGCGCTTCGGCGCTCGCGCAGCGCATCGAGACGCACGCCTTGGCCAAGCCCTCGAACATCACGGCGCTGCCCTCGCCGTCGGCGATGTAGGTCGCCGCCCGATCGGCCGAGATGCCGATGCGCGCCGCCTCGCCCACCGCGTCGATGTTGGCGCCGAGAAACACGAACTCCCAGCCCTCCTCGATGCGCTGCTCGATCGCGCGCTTCACGTCGGCGTAGGTGTAGCGCTGGCTCGCGTTCTCGTAGCCGTCGGTCGTGATGACGAAGATGACGTGCTCGGCCTTGTGGTCGTCGGGCATGTAGCCCTGCACGCGCTCGATGTGGCGGATCGATCCGCCCAGGCAGTCGAGCAGCGCCGTGCAGCCGCGCACCTGGTAGTCGCGCTCCGTCAGGTCGCGCACCTGGTTGATGGGCACGCGGTCGACCAGCACCTTGGAGTCGTTGTCGAACAGCACGATGGAAACGATCGCATCGCCCTCGGCTTCGCGGTTGCGCGCGAGCGTCGCGTTGATGCCGCCGATCGTGTCGCTTTCCAGCCCGCCCATCGACCCGCTGCGGTCGACGATGAACACCAGCTCGGTAAGACCCTTCTTCATGGCAATTCCCTTCTCTCGGTTTGCCGTTGCCAAGAAGAAGGTACCGTCCGCGGGGCGCCGATAGGTAAACCGCGAATTGACATCTGCTCCGCCGCAGGTCAGCCGCAAACCAGCCGCAAGTAGCAAGCGCTATTCCGGCCAGCTGCGAACCTTCTCGAAGCCGTGGAACAGGCACTGCTCGATGATGTCCTTGGCGCGCAGGGCGTCCAGCCACTCGTCGGGGATGGCGCCGTAGCCGTACACAGCGCCCGCCAGCGCGCCCGCCACGCAGGCGGTCGTGTCGGTGTCGGAGCCCAGGTTCACGGCGGCCAGCACGCAGTCGGCGTAGCTGCTCGTGTTGGCGAAGCACCAGATGGCGGCGCCCAGCGTGTCCAGCACGTAGCCGCCCGAGCGCACCTCCTCGCGCGGCCGCGAGGCCACGTCGGCCAGGAAGGCGAACTGCTCTCCCTCGGGGATGCTGTACTTCAGCGCAAGCTCGAACGGGTTGCCACCGACCAGGTTGCGGATGAGCTTCACGAAGCACACGCACGACTCGGTGGAGATGCGGTGCGCGTGCGTGATGGCCGAGGCCGCACGCACCTCGTCATCGTCCGCCGTCGTGTACGCCAGCGGCGCGATGCGCATGAGCGAGCCGTTGCCGTTGGAGCGCTCGCCCTCGCAGCCGCGCCCCTCGGCGAGCGCGGTCCGCGTCGCGTTGCCGACGTCGAACGCGTTGCCGTCGGGCGTGTAGGCGCCCTCGTGCAGCCACGACTCGAAGCGCCGCCGCATGTCGCGGACGTCCACGCGCCCGCGCACGCGGATGCTGTCGCACAGGGCGAGCATCAGGGACGTGTCATCGGAGAACGTGCCGGCCAGCTGCCCGTGCGCCCCGCCCGACGCCATGCCCGTGCACTCGAACGACCCGCGGCTCTGAAACTCGTAGGGAACGCCCAGCGCGTCACCCACCGCCGCGCCGTACACGGCATCGCGCAGCGTGAAGAACGCCGGCCGCATGCTCGCGGGGATGTCGCCCTCGCGGACCAGCTCGCCGCGCTCGCGCCGCCTCATGACCGCATCCGGAAACGGCACTCGCTCGCCCGTCTCCTTCATGATGACGTAGGGCTGCGGCCCGATCGCCTCGTCGTCGCAATCCGCGCAGAACTCGAACGCGTTCTCGTACTCCGCGAACTTGCGCATCCGCGGATCGTACCCCAGCGCCATCTTGACAGCTTGCTCGAAAGAAATCATCTCGTTCACCTCCGTGCATCAGATTCTATCAATCCAATAGACACCGCAAGAAGGACGACAGGCCATGCCCCCGCTGTCCCAGCTCGCACCTCCAGCCTTTCCCTCACAGTAGCAGACTACATCGGAAGCTACTCCTTGGGAGTACACGATATGGGACATGGGATTGCATAGCTTTCAACAAAGCCGTAACGTTCTGGAACGCCCCCTTGTACGGGTGTGGCGTGCTGGATATCTTTGTATTGATTAGGCCCATTGGGTCTTCGTGGTGTTTTGTCATGTTGGAGCATGTCGCAATCGACCGATTCCGGAAACGGAAGCGAGGCTCATTGTGAAGAAGCTAATGCAGCATCTGAAGAAGCCAGCGTGCGTGTTCTTCTCGTTCGCCCTGGCGTTCAGCATGATTCCCGCTGCTTCGGCAAGCGCATCGCCGACAGATGACGACAACGCCAGCACCGATTTGTTCGCGGGTTCCAGCGACCTGCTCGCTGACGGATCTGGCGAAAATGGCACGCTTTCCGCCCAGGCCGAAGCCGACGTCACCGTTGACAGCTGGCAGGCGTTACAGAATGCCGTCAACGACCCCGCGAACAATGGTAAGGTGATCGCGCTCGGCAACGATATCAATGCCAATGGCGGCGATCGCATTCTCATCAAGAACACGACGCTTACCATAGACCTCGCCGGCCATAAAATGGATAGGCAGAGGAGCGATAACGATTCCGACGGCCACGTCATCGAGCTGCAAAATAGTTCCAACGTGACGATAAGGGACAGCAGCACTGCCAAGACCGGCGTCATCACGGGCGGTTGGGCATCGCATGGCGGCGGCATCCACGTCGGCAATGGCACCACCTGCACCATAGAGGGCGGTACCATCAAAGGCAACAAGGCGGATAGCGACGGCGGCGGTATATACGTGCGCGGCACCCTCAAGATGACAGGCGGCACCATCACGGAAAACTGGGCCGATGACACTGCGGGTGGCATCTACTGCAGGGATAGCGGCACCTTCGATATCGAGAACGTGACCATATCCAACAACGAATCGAAAAACGACGGCGGCGGAATGATCGTTCATCTAAAGAGCGATGCTTCGATAAAGAATTGCCGCATCATAAACAACAAGTCAAAGACGGAAGACGGAGGCGCCTTCCGCCTGGAGGCTGGCGGGAAAACGCTGCGGGTCAGCGATACCGAGATCAGCGGCAACAGCGCAGAGAACAATGGCGGCGGTATCGTCATCTATGACGGTAAGCTTGCGATGACCGGCGGGTCTATTTCGAACAACACGTCCGAGGACGGTGGCGGCGTATACAACGACGACGGCGTCATCGAGCTCGATGGTGTCGAGGTCAGCGGCAATACCTCCACCAAAGAAGGTGGCGCGGGCGTCAACAACAAGAACGACGCCACTCTCGTAAACTGCACGATCAAGAACAACATCGGAAACGACAGGGGCGGCGGCATTTACGCGAGCGATAATATAACGCTCAAGAATTGCACTATCGAAGGGAACAGCTCCACCGGCGAAGGCGGCGGCATCTATGCAGCCGACATCACAACGAACATTACGGATTGCACGATCAAGGACAACAAGACGAACGAATCCGGAGGCGGTATCCGCATAGAGGACGGTACTGCAAACATAAGCAACACGGAAATTAAAGCCAATGCGGCGGGCGAAAACGGCGGCGGCATCTACGTCGACAACGGCGGAAGCTTAAGCCTGACTGACAAGGTCACTATTACCGAGAACACATCAGAAATAGCCGGCGGTGGCCTTTTCGTAGGACAATTCGCGGACGAAGTCAGCATCAGAGGCACGATCAAGGTGATGCGCAACGGAATGTTCAGTGGCCCGAATGTCTATCTGCGTTGCAGGACAAGCAGACACAACGAGAAATACCAGGCATTGACGCTCAGCGGCCCGCTTTCCGAAGAATCGAGCATCGGGTTAACGGTGGAACAGGAACTCGAGTATTTCAGCGAGCCGGTCACGTCTAATTTCAGCCAATATCATCCTGGCGAGAACCCTGCCCTTTACTTCACGACTGACAGCGGATATTCCGTGCAGGAGCAAGACGGCGAGGCCGTAGTATGCGTATCCGAGTGGCCGAGCCTCCAAGGTGAAATCGATGCGGCGGAAAATGGCGGCACCGTAACGCTTAACAAGAACTGGAAGGCAACCCCGAAAGATGGAGCGCTTCAGATTCCGGAAGGAAAGACGATTACCCTGGATCTGAACGGATACACGGTAGACCGAAACTGTGCATCTTCGGAAACCGTCTCCGGCGGCGAAGCCTTCGACGTGAAAGGCACCCTGGTCGTAACGGACGGTAGTACGGCGAAGAAAGGGAAGATCACCGGCGGCAACGGCATAGACGGAGGCGGCATACATGTCGAGTCCGGAGGCATGTTCTCACTTGCAAGCGGAAACATATCAGGCAACAAAGCAAGGAACGGCGGCGGAATCTTCAACGAGGGAATAGTTGCCATACGGGGCGGCAGCGTCAACGGCAATGTCGCGGAAATGGGCGATGGCGCTGCTGGTGATGAGAGCATCGAAGAGAACGGCAGTGGCGCCGGAGTTTTCAACCGTGGGAAACTGCACGTCACCGGCGGAGAGATATGCGGCAATGCGGCGGCCGATAATGGCGGAGGGGTGTATAACGCAGCGAATGCCACCGCGAATCTCACGGTAGCCGTTAGCGGCAATATCGCCGCAGGACAGGGCGGAGGCGTCTTCAACCACGGCCGCGGCACCCTGAACGTAAGCGACAAGGCTTCGGTAAAGGACAACACGGCATCATGCGCCCCGAACATCATGCTGGCTGGAAGCAGCGTGGTCAACGTGGTGGGCGCTCTGGCAAATGGAGAAGACGGCGCTTTCCTCGACATAATTGCCGAGATAGCCATTCCCGATAACCCGGGTTCCGGGGAACTGGTAGTCACGAGAAAGCTCACGAACGGGCTGAGCTCCGGGGGAATCGAAGCGGCCAGCAAATTCAGCTACGACGGGAAAGCATATGGGGAACAAGGCTCCGAGCTAACGATCGATAGCAACGACAACGAGCTTGTTCTAAGCAAAACGATAAACGTAGATGGGTATATATGGGTCAGCACTTGGTCCAAGTTGAAGGAAGCGCTTGCCGATAAAGATAATAACAATAAAACGATAGGACTCAGCTGCGACATTAAGCCAGGTCCAGAAGAAGGTAGCTATGATGAGATACTTCAAGTCGGCACTATAACGGGAGATGGGGTCACTACAGCCCTCGACCTTTGCGGCCACACCTTGGACAGAGACGGGAAATACGGGCCTGTTCTCTACGTCGGCAAGAAAAGCAGCCTTACGATCAAGGACAGCGTAGGGACCGGAGCAATCACGGGTGGCTACAATTACGAGCAATCTACCGGCGGTATCATAGATGTCGATATAGGCAAATACAGACCAGGTGGCGGCGGCATCGTGATCGACAGCAATGCCACTTGCAAAATCGAAGGCGGCTCCATACGAGGGAACAGAACCGAAAAAGACGGCGGAGGTATTAGCGTTGACGGAACCCTCGAAATGACAGGGGGCGGCATAGCGGGAAACGTGGCAGATCTAAGCGGAGGCGGCATCTATTGCAAAGACAATGGCACCATTAAACTAGACGGGGTTGTCATCACAAACAACATTGCCAAAAGCCAATATGGCGGCGGGCTCAATGTCCATCTGGACAATAATTCATCCTATATAAGCAATTGCAAGATCAGCGGGAACAAGTCAGAGAGAGATCATGGCGGCGGCATATGGCTGAACGCCGATGGCAAGACGCTGACTGTTAATAACACGGAGATCAGCAACAACACCGCCGTATTTGACGAGAAAAGCGCCAACGAAACCGATAATCCCGAAGAAAACAACGGCGGTGGCATCTACGTTAAAAAGGGCACTATAAACATGACTGGCGGATCCGTCCAAGGTAATACGGCCGAGAACGGAGGCGGCGTTTACTGCAAAGAAGGCTCCATTGTATTTGAGCGCGTGAGAATCGCGGGCAACGCAGCCGTTGGCCAAGACTACGAATTGGAGTCCCTGTTCTACGACGATGAGACAATCTTGGGCGGACACGGAGGAGGAGTTTTCAACGATGAAACAGCCCATCTCCTGAACTGCACAATTGAAGATAATACCGCCAGCGCTACGGGCGGCGGCATGTATGTCGGCGACAGCGATACCATTCTTAAGGACACGACCATAACGGGAAACTCCGCGATCAAAGACGTGTCCGGCGTTAAGGCGGACGAAAGCTTCACGGTTAGCGGAAGCACCGTTATCGCGAGCAACCGTTTCTCCACGAACGTTCTTCTCGCATCGGGAAAGAAGATCGTCGTGGGCGAGGACGGCCTTGCGAACGGGGCGAGTATCGGCGTGGCGCTGGAAGACGACCTCGGCGTATTCACCAAGGACTTCGAGAACCGTCATCCAAATGGCGATCCAAACAAGTGGTTCTGGTCCGATTACGGCTATGCAGTGACCAAGACGCCAGACGGAGAAGCGCAGCTGAAGATCATTTCGGATGACGGAAAGCACTTCATCGACCTGAACAATCAGATCACGGACGAATCAAGGCTGAACAGCAGAAACTGGATGTCGGGCATATCGGGAGACCGCTATCTCAACGAGATCAACCTGCCATGCACCCACGATTCGGGAATGAACAAGGTCAAATACCACAGGCTCAATTCCATAGGCAGCTTCTTGGGCTATGCGGGAAACGCCAAAACCCAGGTGAGGTATATCGACGAGCAGATGAATGACGGCGTACGCAGATTCGACATCCGCCTGACGGTCTACCGGGAAGAAAGCCATTACCTGGGAACCTCTGTCACGCTTCACGACGATGGCAAGAATCTCTGGCTATGCCATGGAAAGGAGTGGATTGGCGGCACGTACTGGGCAGGCAATCACGATGGCGAGTATCTGAAGTTCACCGAAGTTCTCGATTGGACCAAAGAATTCCTGAGGAAGCATCCCACGGAAGTTATCATCCTGGACCTTCAGGCGGAGCCCCCGAATTCCATATACACCGACGAGGGCAAGGACAAAGAAAATACCTATCGGCGGGCGAGAATAATACTCGAGGAACTTAACGGGGAGATCAACCCAACTACGGGCAAGCCCTATATCTATTGGCAGAATGGCGAGTTCCAAGACTTCACCAGGTATCCACAGCTCAAGGAGTGCCGCGGTCAGATCATCATCAATTGCGGGAATGGTGTTGGCGGCATTAGCGATTTCAGCATGGGCGACGTACAGAGCATGGAGCCCAACGGAAGTCATGGAGAGAGCGCCAAAGACAAGATAAGCCACACCCAAGAGTTCTACGCAAAAACGAACACGGAGATTCTCAGGTACATCCCGCTGGACGTAACAGAGCACATAAGCGATCGCATCTACAGAGCCAGCGTGCTCACGGCCCCTCTGGATAATTTCGGCGCGCCGACGGAAACGCCGCTTGAGGCGGCCGCCGCGCTCCACGATGCCCTTTACTACAACGGGGGCGTGTTCGATCAACGGGGGCAGTACGTGGGATGGATTCGCCAGGACGGGGTGGATGCCGAGCTGAACCGGTATATCTGGCTCTCCAATTTCCCAGAAAGCACGCCCGGCAAAAGCAGCCTGCATTACTGCAAGGTCACCGTGAAATCGGGAATCGAGCCTTCTTCGGCATCGGATTCGAGCAGTGTCGAAGACCAAGAGTATATGCTTCTGAAGGGAACCCAATTATCGATACCGGGAGACATCTACGGCAACAGCAAGAAATTGGCAGGATGGGTCGCAACTGTTCCGTCCGGCTCTGAGACGGGGGCATCGACATCGTATCAACAGGGCGACTCGTATACGGTGACGAGCGATGTCACGTTTACAGCGCAATGGGGCAGCGAGGAGCAGCAGCCCAAAGAGCGAACGACTAAAGTCTGGGCCGTGTGGGTAGACGGGGCTAACGAGGATGGAATCAGGCCGGACAGCCTTTCGTTCACATACAAACTGAAAGGAAGCACGGAGGAGCGGACGGGCAACGTCGCGCGTGGGGACAATTGGTCGACGAGCGTCGATGGCGAAATAGCGGAGCTCACGTCGGTGTCGGATGATGAAGGCAGGATCAACCCGACCGAAGGGGCGCCTCAGGGCCAGGACAAGGACGGGGAATACCGCTACCGGGTCATTCATAACGAGCTTTTCGGCAATTACATCGCCCTGTACCATACGCCGTTGAGCAATCGCGAACCTGCCGCGGGTGCGTACCTGTCGGGCACGGTGGAGTGGATGGACGATAACGACTCTGCGGATCAACGCCCGAATCAAGTCACTTTGCGGCTGTTTGCCGATGGCGAGCAGGTCGGGTCCAAGAAAGTCGGGTCTTTCGCGGGCGCGTGGAACTGGGTCTTCAACCTATCACGGCTCCAGGATTATGACCCGAACACCAGCTATTTCGTCACGCAGGATCCGGTCAGGGGCTATTCGACCAAGATCAGCATCAATGACGATGGCGAGTACACCATAACGAACACGCTGGTTCCGTCAACGCATCCGCATGGCTTGACCCACGTCGACGCCGTGCCTGCCAAATGCGAGGAAAGCGGCCACATCGAGTACTGGGTTTGCGACCGCGGCGAGGATTGCTGCAACAGGTGCTTCTCCGACGAGAGCGCGACCCATGAAGTCGACCCCGATAAGACGCAGGACGAGGGCGGCGTCATCATCCCGGCCACGGGCCACGAATGGGGCGAATGGGTCGTGACGAAGGAGGCGACCGAGGCCGAGGAGGGCGTGGAGACGCGCACCTGCGAGCGTTGCGGCGAAACCGAGACCCGCGCCATTCCCTTCGGGATCGCCTACCACTACGTGGGGCCGGCGGATCCCAGTTGGACGAAGGGTAGCGCCGACGTGTTAACGCTGACGTTCAAGCGCTCGTCTGCCGATGAGCAGACGTTCGGGCTGTTCGCGGGCATCGAGGTCGATGGCGTTGCGGTGCCCGAGGCAGATTCCACGGGCAAGGCGAACTACGCGGCCGAATCGGGCAGCCTCGTCCTGAAGCTGCAGCCGTCTTACCTTGAGACGCTCAGCGTGGGCAACCACCAGGTGAAGGCGCTCTTCAAAGACGGCAGTGCGACCACCACGGTCACCGTGAAGGCCACCGCGACCAAGCCTGCAAGCTCGAAAGCCACTACGACGAAGACCGGCGACACAATGCCCGTTGTCGCAATTGTTGTGGTGGCCGTTGTGGCGGCTTTAGCGCTTGTCGCGCTCCTCGTCGCAAGGAGAAGGCGCAAGGAATAAGCAAGCTCCATAGCCGCAGAAAGGGGCGTCAGGTACCGGTCGAGTGGTTTAGCGGGCCCGCAACGTTGCCCATTTCGGAAAAGCTCACTTCTGCTCCCGCTGCTCTATGAGCGCCTCCAGCGTGGCGAACAGCGCGTCCGCCTCAACGGGTTTGCTCAGGTGCGCGTCAAGGCCGGCCTGCATGCTGCGCTGCACGTCCTCGTCGAAGGCGTTGGCCGTGAGCGCGATGATGGGGATGCGCGCGGCATCGGCCCGGTCCATTCCCCGGATGGCCTCCGTCGCCTCGAGGCCGTTCATCACGGGCATGCGCATGTCCATGAGGACGGCGCTGTAGTAGCCCGGCTCGTGGCTCGCGAACTTGTCCACCGCCACCTGGCCGTTCTCGGCAATGTCGGCCTCCATCCCGTGCATGTCCAGCAGCACCACCATGATCTCGGCGTTCACCTCCACGTCCTCGGCCAGCAGCACGCGCCGCCCCTCCAGGTGCGTGTGCCCGCCGGCAGCGGAGCCATCGCCCGCGGCCGCCTCGTCGTGCCTGTCGGAATTGGCGAGCGTCACCGTCAGCGTGAACGTGGTGCCCACGCCCTTCTCGCTCTGCACGCTGATGGTGCCTCCCATCAGCTCCACCAGGTTCTTCGTGATGGAGAGCCCCAGGCCCGTGCTGCCGTACTTGTTGGCAGCCGAGGAGTCCTCCTGGCTGAAGGCCTCGAAGATCTTGGGCAGGTAGTCCTCGCTGATGCCGATGCCCGTGTCGGCAACGGTGAGCTGCAAGGTGGACATCCCCGCGGCGCGGGCGACCTCCTCCACCGTGAACGTCACCTTGCCGCCTGCGGGCGTGAACTT
The DNA here is from genome assembly GCA_902764575.1 of uncultured Coriobacteriaceae bacterium. GTDB lineage: Bacteria > Actinomycetota > Coriobacteriia > Coriobacteriales > Eggerthellaceae > UBA9715. The sequence goes on along the minus strand of CACWWI010000025.1, from coordinate 2,278 downwards.
CACGGCGTTGCCCAGCACGTTGATCATCACCTGGCGCAGCTTCATGTCGTCGCCGATGTAGTAGTCGGCCAGCTCGCCCTTCACGTGGCACTCGTAGTCGATGCCCTTGTCGCTGCACTGCCCGCCGATGATCGTGTTCACCTGCTCGAGCGTCTTGGCAATCGCGAACTCCCCGTCCGTCAGCGCCAGGCGCCCCGACTCGATGCGCGACATGTCCAGGATGTCGTTGATGATACCCAGCAAGTGCTTCGCCGAAACGCCGATCTGCTCCAGCTCTTCGCGCGTCTCCTGCGGGATGTTCGGGTTGCTCAGTGCGATGCTGTCGAGCCCGATGATGGCATTCATGGGCGTGCGGATCTCGTGGCTCATGTTCGAGAGGAACACGGTCTTCGCCCTGCTGGCCTCCTCGGCGGCTTCCAGGGCTTCGGCGAGCGCCTTCGTCTGCTGCAGGCTGCGCCGCGTTTCCCCGTCGACGTCGGCGAAGCACATGCCCACCGCGTGCACGATGTTGTCGTCGCGGTCCTCGGGATGGCGCACGCCCGCGAACTTGATCATCTCGAACGACTCCTCGCCGTCGAGGTTCACCAGGTAGCGGAACGAGATCACGCGCTCGCTGCGCAGCCCCTCGCGGATGGACTCGGGCTGTATGAACTGGATGAACTGGTCGCGGTACTGCTCGGTAACGTAGAGCTCGCCGTACCGCGTGAGGCTCTTCAGATAGGGGAAGTGCCCGCCCTCCTTCGGCCCGCGGTCCAGCTCGGAGTGCTCCTGGTAGCACATGCCCTCGTCGTCGTCGAGCTGCACGTAGTACACGCCGCGGTAGTCGGAAGCCAGCGCCGTGATCAGCTTGCTCTGCTCCTCGCGCCGCCGCCCCGCTTCCAGCAGCTGCTCCTGCAGCGCCAGGCGCGCCTCCATCTCCTTCTGCTTGCGCTTGTCGGTGATGTCGGAGATGAACACGTAGTAGATGCCCCCGTAGGCGTCGGTTTCCGTGTAGTGGCCGTAGTCGTCCACCCAGCGCACGACGCCGTCCTTGCGAATGATGCGATATTCAACGTAGTCGTTCTTGTCTTCGCTCCCGCGGACCTGCTCCTCGATGGATTTGGAAATGGAGCAGTAGTCGTCGGGGTGCAGCATGCCCTCGAACGTGAAGCCGGTCAGCCGCTTGAAGTCGTCCAGGTCGTCGCACCCGTAGATGTCGATCACGGCCTGGTTGGCGTACAGCAGCTCCATGGGCTCTTCGGCCTGGTAGATGAAGAACCCGCCCGGCATATGACGGCCGATTTCCTGCACGATGTGCAAAGTCTGCTCGTTCAGCTCGAAATGCTCACCAAACATTTCCTCACCTCGCTTGAAACCGCACATGGCCCAGTAGTGACATTATAGACAAGTGTATAATCCGAAATCAGCAGATAAAGCCACGATGATGGCTTCTTCGCCGATCCCGTCAGGCGTCAGCAAATCGACGAGAACTAGGGAGAGATCAGCATGAAATCAGACAAGACGGCCACAGCGAACGGCAGCGCGCACGTTCCCGAGAAAGACGACAACGCGCGCACCGCGGCCTTGGAGGCTTTCGATGCTGCCCTGAAGGGCAGCGACTACTTCGAAGCCGCGAAGGCGATCGGGGTGCTCGAGTTCGTCGGCCAAGCCGACATCGATTACTTCTGCGGGATGATGTACCGGGCGATGGCCCTCGAGCTCATGGAGGGCTCGATGGACGCGTGCTACGTTGCCGCCGACCCGCGCGTCAAGGAACACCTCGATACAGCCCTCGAGCATTTCTCGAAGGTCCCCGAAGGCTCCGAGTTCCATTCCGAGTCGATGGAGCACATCGAGGCCGCTTACCGGGTGCTCGGCGATTACGAAGCGCTTGATGCGCTGCTCAAGCAGCGCGGCTCGTCCCTCTCGCCCATCGAGGAGATGTCGAAGCGCGTCGAGTGCCTTTCCTCCCTCGCCCTGATCAACCCCCTCGACGAAGCGGCCTTTCCCGCAGAAGTCGCCACTCCCCCGATCGACAGCATCGAAGAGAGCGCCGCCCAGCAGCTTGCGAAATACCAGGTATTCGCCTCTTTCGCGGACGCCCTTGCCACGGTCTCGGAGTGCGTTTACCAGTGCGCCGAATACGCCCGCAACGTCCCCGGTTGCGACGCGAAGTTCGCCGAGCATGAAGAGACCGCCTCCTACGCGTCCTTGTACGAGAAGTGCGTCTGCATACTGCGCTGCTCGAACCTATTCAAGAACACGCTCCTGCCGGAGGCGATGGACGATTTGCCCCACC
>CACWWI010000024.1 GCA_902764575.1 uncultured Coriobacteriaceae bacterium | reverse complement strand
TTGACTTCAAAACCTCACTACAAACGACTTCACTTGCTCTCTTTATCATTTTTTGGGCCTGTCCGCTTCTCATTTGGCCGATGAGGCTTCGTTCGACGCGTCGTCGTCGCGAGCTAACTTTTCCCGCCAAAAGCGGGCAGGAAAAGTGGATCTCGCTCCTCCTTTGGCTTGACCTCACTACGCCTCATCGGCCAAATGAGAAGCTGCATTTACGCTGTTCAGAGTTTTTTCGATATGAGAATGTGGAAAAGGGGGTGTAGGGATGTTTAGGATGGTGTTGGAAAGTGGCGGCTTTTGGTGGATAGAAGAAAGAGGTCCTCTTGGGATGTTTATTTCAGAGGACCTTCTTCACTGGTTTGGGAATTTCATTTTTACTGGTTTACCTGGTAGTTTCTTGTTTATCCACTTTCTGACTGTCTTTATTATTACTACCATCTATTAGATATTTACATTTCCCTTATTTTCTTTTTTATATTCTCTATCTCTTCTCGGAGCTCTCTGTTCTCCTTTAGTTTTTCCTCTACGTTGGTAACCGAGTACATGATGGTGGTGTGATCCCTGCCGCCGAAGCTCTTGGCAATGTAGTTGTAGGGCAAATCGAGCATCTGCCTGGTCAGGTAGATTGCTATCTGTCGGGCGTACACGATCTTGCGGGCCCTCTTGGCGCTGATGAGATCGGAATGGGGGACGTCGTAATAGAGTTCCACCTGTTTCTGGATGTCTGCGATGGAGAGCTTCTTCATCGTTCCACCTGAGAAATGGTCTTCCAGGAGCTTCGATACCTGCTCCACGGTTATCTCGTCGGTTCCCGAAGAGGACATGTAGTAGATGACTTTGGTCACTGCGCTCTTGAGCTCGCGGATGTTTGAACTGGAATTCTCTGCGATGTAGCGTTCGATCTCCTCCGGGAGATAAAAATCGCTGTATGCGCCGGTTCTCCTGTATTCCTCTACGAAGCTCTTGATGATGCCCAGCTTCGTTTCCACCTCGGGCGGTTGGATGTCGAATGTTCCACCGCTGTTGAAACGGCTCTGATAGCGCTCGTCCATGGTGATGTTCTTGGGAGCGCGATCGGCCGAGAGGACCACTTGCTTTCCCTCGTCGACCATCTTGTTGAAGATTTGGAACACGATATCGAGCGTCTGCTCCTTGCCCTGGAGGTACTGGATATCGTCGATGAGCAGGATGTCCGCATTCTGGTAACGATGCTTGAAATTCTTGTAGCTCGACTTCTGCTTGTCATGGGCTACCGATGCATCGACGTAGCCGCTGAGGAAGTCTGCGGAATCCACGTACACGGTGCTCAGATCGGGCCTGGTCTCGTTGACGTAGTTCTGAATAGCCCTCATGAGATGGGTTTTACCCAATCCCGACCTGCCGTAGATGAACAGGGGATTGAGCATCGGCCTTCCCGGTTCCTCGGCTACTGCGACGGCCATCGAATAGGCCATGCGGTTGGATTCGCCGATGACGAAGTTTTCGAACGTGAGCGTGGAGATGGAGGAGATGATGCCCTTGTCCAGCCCTTCCCTCACATCGTTCCTATCGTTATTCTTCTCGATTTTCTGGGGGAGGGAGCTCGTGGACTCCTTCTTCTCTTCCTTCTTCTGCGGTTTGTCCTCTACGAGGGGTTTTTCGTCTGTTTCGGGCACGGTCTGGTTGATATCCACCTCGATGGCGACGGTGAAGTCCACCCCGTACATATCCTTCAATGCTTGTTGGATGTAGCGGCTGTAATGCAGCTCTATCCATGTCTTGATGAAATCGTTGTCTGCGGTGAGCATGATGAAGTCCTCGCTCATGGCCTGCGGTTGCAGCCTTGAGAAGAACGCGTTCATCTGGGAGGAGTTGATAGTGTCGTATTCCCTTATCTTGTTGCAGATCAGTTCCCACTGCTCTTGTAGTTCGGTGCTATTCATACGGTACCCCGATTCGTGAAAATGGTAGGCCGAAGTATATCCCAATTGTGGAAAACTTTGACCCCCTAATGTGGAAAACTATTCAATTATATGTTTGAACTGGGGTTATAGAGATGAAGCGACGCTCTCGCCGAGCGGTGTGAGCGACCTTTTCTTCCCTATTTTCTGAACGAGCCCTGCCTCTTCGAGCTTCTTGAGCGTATTGAATGTGGTAGAAGAAGCCGTTTCCGCTATCTTCCCTATATCGGTTATGCCGAGGTCCCCCTCCCTCATGAGTATGGTGAGGAAGAGCTTCTCCCTATCGGAAAGGGGAATGTTGAGGGGGACGGGCTGGGAGGTAACTTTCCTCTCCTCTTTGCGGGAGTACTTGGATTCGAGCGTTATGGTTATGACCGACCCGGTGGTGAGGTTGTCTTCCATGACGATGGTGCCCTCGCTGCTATCCAGGTAGTCCTGCACTATCGGAAGCCCCGATCCAACTCCCCTGATGTATTTTTTCATGGGTTCTATGGCCGACGAGAAACCCGGTTTCCTTGCGTTGTCCTTTTCCTTGATGCCCGGCCCCTGGTCTGCGAACCTGATGGTGTTGCCCCCATCGAGGATCGACACCACAATCTCCCTGAATTGGGCATGGATAAAGTTCTCGGATACTTCGCGGATGAGCGTATAGGGGAGGTTTCCGCCCACGAGCTTGGCCTGTTCCCACACGGTGGTGGTGAGGTTTTCGATGAACTCTGCCGTGGGTGCGGGCCCTATCTCGGTAATGCGGGGAGCCGATTTCATGTCATCGTAAAGTGCTATGCGCGCAGTGGCATCGACATACGAGTAATCGTACGTCTCTTCGGAATCTGCGCCGTTCTTTCGTTGCTCCTCGTTCATCGTGCAGAGCATTATACGGGTTTTTCGTGGCTGGAAGAATTCGATGGAAACGGAAAGGTTGATTGACAGGGACTTTTCATAGTTATCCCCAAAAAGTTCAAAAAGAGTGGAAAAACGTGAAAGAAATTGAAAGAAAAACAGCGCGTCTTTGGGGAAAATGTTGATAACTCGTTCAACTGGGCGAATAAACCTAAAGCCCTGATGAGAGACCTCCCGTTGTTCAACGTAGGGAAAATCCGATTTTCGCACCACCTGCAATTATGGATTAAAACCACTGGTAATAACCCTGTCAATTGCTGTAAATCAGCAGGTCATAAGGTTAGTTTTCAATATGGTAACAACGTAATCGCAGATGGGGAGGGGGTCTGCGATAGCACTAACAAAAGGGTTAAGAAGAGGGCCAAATTCCGGTTTCCACATCAAAAAACGGGGTAAACGGTGGTTTTCCACCTTTTCCACATTTCTCAACCGACAAACTATCCTTCCCCGCCGCTTTTTCCAACCTTCTTTCTAGAATGAATATCCATGATTCATTCGCTTGCCCATCGGCTCACCAATCGACATGTGACTGCTATAATTTCCTCGATTGTGAGGAGATGGTTGCATGAAGTTGAGCATCAATCAAAGCGAGTTCCTTAACGCCCTGGTCATCGTGCAAAAAGGTATAACGAGCAGGTCGACGCTCCCCGTGCTTTCGGGTGTGTTCGTGCAAGCCCGCGGCGACGAGGTGACGTTCCAGACCACCGATCTCGAGCTTTCCATCCAATACACCACCACGGCCCTCGTGGAGGAGGAAGGCGAGACGGTCCTTCCCGGAAAGCTCATCGTGGACATTGTGAAAAACCTCCCCGATGCGGCAGTGCATGTGGAATCCACCGACGACAGCGCCATCGTGTCGTGCGAATCGTCGTCGTTCTCCATCAGGTGCCTCAACCCCGCCGATTTCCCCGGCTTTCCCAAGGTTCAGCCCGAACAGCAGATATCGGTGCCGTTCGAGGTGTTCTCGTCCATGGCGAGGAAGGTGTGCCGCGTCGTGTCGCGCGACGAGAGCCGCATGATCCTGACGGGCGTGTACATCGCGGTGGAGGACTCCACCCTCAAGATGGTGGCCACCGACTCGTACCGCCTGGCCATGACGGACATGCCCCTCGAGGGCACCGTATCGGACTTCAGCGCGGTCATCGCCGGCTCGTTCGTTTCCGACCTGGCGGGGCTTCCCAAGACGGGCGACTCCATCACGTTGGCGCTCGCCGAGAACCAGATCATCGTGTCGTATGCGGGTACGGTGTTCATCAACAGGCGCATAGAGGGAAAGTATCCCAACTACAAGCAGCTCATCCCGCCGAGCTACGAGACGCGCTGCCTGGTGGAGCGCAGCGACCTTTCCTCCGCCGTTAAGAGGGCATCGCTCCTCGAGCATTCGGGCTCGCAGGTGAGGCTGAGCATAAACGTGGCGAGCCAGACCATCCAGCTCACCACCAGCCAGGAGGCCGGTTCCACCCAGGAAATCGTGAAGGCGACCATCGAAGGCTCCGACGTGGAGATAGGCTTCAACAGCCACTACATGAACGAGGGGCTCGCGGCCATGGAATCTTCCCAGGTATCCCTCGAGATACAGGGCCCGCTCAAGCCGGGCATCATGAGGGGGTCGGACGAGGAGCGCTACCTGTACCTCGTCATGCCCGTCCGCATCTAGCGAGCCACCGGACCGTAGCGCCATGGGCCTCAAGATAAGGTCGATCGAGTTTCGCGACTTCAGGAGCTACGAGCGGTTCAGGCTCGACGGCATCGGCGACCTCACCATATTTATCGGCCGTAACGCCATCGGCAAGACCAACATCCTCGAGGGGATCCAGCTCGTGACGTCCGCCACGTCGTTTCGCCATCCCCAGATAGCGCAGGTCATCCGCGACGGCAACGACGAGGGGCGCGTGGTGGTGAACGCCACGGACGGCAACCGCGACCTTACGACGGAGCTGCACCTCGAAGCGGGGAAGCGCCGCTACTCGGTGAACGGGAAGGGCAAGACGGCGGCGGACGTGAGGGGAGTGCTGCCGGCGGTCACCTTCGCACCCGACGACCTGGACCTCGCAAAGGGCTCCTCGAGCGTAAGGAGGCGCGCCCTGGACGAAGTGGGCATGCAGCTCAACCGCAACTACTACGTCATACAGAGGGACTTCGAGAAGGCGCTGAGGTACAAGAACCGGCTGTTGAAGGAAGAAGCCGCGCCAGACCTGGTCGGGGCCATCGACGAGACGCTCGTCACCTGCGGCGCCCAGCTCTTCTGCTACCGCCACGCCCTCTACAGGAAGATGGCCGCGCTCGTGGCAGATGGCTACCGCGACATAGCGCGTTCCTCGGAGAGCCTGTCCATGAGCTACCTCCCCTCGTGGGACTACCTGAGGGGGAAAGGCGATGCGCCAGAGGAAGGGCCCTGGTTGGAGGAGGGGGCCTACGCGCGGCCCGACGAGGTGCGCGAGACCATGCACGCCGCGCTCGCCGTGTTCGGCGCAGAGGAGAGGCAGAGGCGCCGCGCGCTCGTGGGGCCCCATAACGACAAGCTGGTCTTCCTGGTGAGCGGGCGCGATGCATCGCAGTTCGCAAGCCAGGGGCAGCAGCGCAGCATCGTGCTGGCATGGAAGCTCGCAGAGGTGGAGATGGTGAGGCGCACGCTGGGCACCGAGCCGGTGCTGCTCCTCGACGACGTGATGAGCGAGCTCGACGCGGACCGCCGCGACAAGCTGGTGGAGAACGTGACGTCCGCCACCCAGACCTTCATCACCGCGACGGACCTCTCTCCCTTCAACGGGGAGCTGCTCGCGCGGGCGCGCGTCGTGGACCTCGAGCGGGAAGAAGGGGAACGCTAGGACCATGAGGCGCATAGGCGACAACATAGAGGGCTACGTCGCATCGCTCATGGGCGACGACGAGCAGGCGCGGATCAACTACCGCGCCCAGCAGGTGCGCAACCGATATAGGCTGGCCATAGAGTCCGTGTACCGCGAGAACGCCGAGCTGTTCCTGGCCCATACCAACAACGTGTACATACTGAAGAAAGACGGCGTTCTGACCCTCATCGTGTACGTGGACGAGTCCATTTTCGCGGCGGAACTGAACGCCCAGCGCGAGCTCATCAAGCTGAAGCTGCTCCAGCTCTTCGGGGAGCAGGTGGAGCAGTTCGAGATCCACGTGTCGCGCGGCAACTACAAGGACTACCATCCGTACGCAGACGAGCACGCCCCCGAGGGCGATTCCGACCTTCCGCTCGCGCCCCTGAGCGAAGAGGAGCGGGAAGCCGTGGAGGCGACGGCGCGCATGGTGGATGACGAACGGGTGCGCAAAGCGCTGGAGAAGGCGATGTCGGCCGATTTGGCGCGAAAGAAGGCGGAAAATGGAATCGGGAGTTAAATTTGTCTAGTATCGCCCCGCTCAGACGGCCTGAAGTACCTTAGATTACAAAATTGAACATGTTGTGTGGCCTAATTCCTCACTACTCTATATATGGTAAACTCTCCCTAGTCAAAAACGATTAGCGGGACAGACGAAGACACGGACCATAAACGAGGTAACGTGCCCGCTCGCATTTCCCGCTGCCGTAAACGCAACACGAAGGAGAACACGTGGCAGACACTCCCGAATCACATTACGGTCAAGAAGACATCAAGGTCCTGAAGGGCCTCGAGGCGGTACGCAAGCGCCCCGGCATGTACATCGGGTCAACGGGCCCGCTCGGCCTGCACCATCTGGTGTACGAGGTGGTCGACAACTCGGTCGACGAGGCGCTGGCCGGCTTCTGCGACCACATCCAGGTCTTCATCCGACCCGACAACTCCATCCAGGTAATCGACAACGGGCGCGGCATCCCGGTAGAGCGCCACAAGACCGAGAAGATGTCGACGGTCGAGGTGGTCCTCACCATCCTCCACGCCGGCGGCAAGTTCGGCGGCGGCGGCTACAAGGTGTCGGGCGGCCTGCACGGCGTCGGCGTCTCCGTCGTGAACGCGCTCTCCAGCCGCATGGTGGTGAACGTGCGCCGCGACGGCAAGGAATACGAGATCGAGCTCGAGCGCGGCAAGACCGTCACCAAGCTGCACGAGGTGGGCAAGGCGCGCAAGACCGGCACGACGGTCACGTTCTGGCCCGACCCCGATATCTTCACCGACACCTGCATCTACGACTTCAACACGCTGCAGAACCGCTTCCGCGAGATGGCCTTCCTCAACAAGGGCCTCAAGATCGAGCTCACCGACCAGCGCAGCGACCCGCACGCGCTGGTGAGCGACATGGCCGAGGAGCCGCTCAGCGTGTCGTTCAAGTACGACGGCGGCATCGTCGACTTCGTGAAGTACCTCAACGACGGCAAGGAGACGCTGAACAAGCCCATCTACTTCGAGGCCGAGAACGAGGACGGCACGGTTGAGGTGTCCATGCAGTGGACGAGCTCGTACAGCTCGAACGGCGTGCTGGCCTTCGCCAACAACATCAACACCCACGAGGGCGGCACCCACCTGGACGGCTTCAAACAGGCCGTCACGCGCACCATCAACGACTACGCGCGCAACAAGGGCATCCTCAAGGAGAAGGATTCCAACCTGAGCGGCGACGACTGCCGCGAGGGCCTGGCCGCCATCATCAGCGTGAAGCTGCACGAGCCCGAGTTCGAGGGCCAGACCAAGACGAAGCTGGGCAACACCGAGATCCGCGGCCTGGTGCAGACCGCCGTGACCAAGGGCCTGGCCGAGTACCTGGAGGAGAACCCGGCGCCCGCCAAGCGCATCGTGGGCAAGGCGTCCCAGGCGCTCAAGGCCCGCGAGGCCGCCCGCAAGGCGCGCGAGACCGCCCGCCGCAAGAACGTGCTCGACAGCTTCAGCCTGCCGGGCAAGCTGGCCGACTGCTCGTCGAAGGACCCCAGCCAGTCCGAGATCTTCATCGTAGAGGGCGACTCCGCAGGCGGCAGCGCCAAGCAGGCGCGCGACCGCAAGTACCAGGCCATCCTGCCCCTGCGCGGCAAGATCCTCAACGTGGAGCGCGCGGGCCTGCACCGCTCGCTCTCGAGCGACACCATCACGTCGCTCATCACGGCCATCGGCTGCGGCATCAGCGACGACTTCGATGCCGACAAGGCGCGCTACCACCGCATCATCATCATGACCGACGCCGACGTCGACGGCGCGCACATCCGCTGCCTGCTGCTGACGTTCTTCTACCGCTACATGCCCGAGCTCATCAACCGCGGCTACATCTACATCGCGCAGCCGCCGATCTTCGGGTTGAAGAAGAAGAACTCGAAGTCGCCGAAGGTGGAGCGCTACATCTACGACGAGAAGGCGCTCTCGAGCACGCTCGAGGAGTACGACAACCCCGACAAGTTCGACGTGCAGCGCTACAAGGGCCTCGGCGAGATGGACCCCGAGCAGCTGTGGGAGACGACGATGGAGCCGGCGTCGCGCACGTTGCTGCAGGTGAACATCGACGACGCCGCTGAGGCTGAGCGGGCCGTGTCGGACCTGATGGGCGACAAGGTGGAGCCGCGCCGCGACTTCATCCAGTCGCATGCTCGGGACGTTCGGTTCCTGGACATCTAACTGCTTTGGGGCTCCTCCTGGGCCTGCGTGCCCGGGAGGGATTTGCCTACGGCTGCTCGATGTTTTGTGTATTAAGAGCAATTTAGTCTGCGCAAGCGGCTAATCCCTCCCGGGCACGCAGGCCTGGAGGGTTTAACGAGGAGAGATATGGCTGATAACGAGAACAAAGACGCGTTTGACGAGTTCCTTGACCGTGCCGAAGAGGATATGGAAGAGGAAGAGAGCGACGACATCCTTGATGACGTCGAAGATGACGACGCGGCTCTGGAAGAAGAAGATGATGAGGGAATAGAGGGCGCGTCTCTTTCGGGGGCTATCGTTTCCGATGAGATGCGGGCCCAGTCGCTGATGGTGGAGATGCCTTCTGCCCACGGCGAGATCGTCGAGGGCGCCAACGGCGGCGAGGGCACCATCGTTCGCTCTGCCTACCTGGGCAAGGAGATGCAGACGAGCTTCCTCGAGTACTCGATGTCGGTCATCGTGTCGCGCGCGCTGCCCGACGTGCGCGACGGCCTGAAGCCGGTGCACCGCCGCATCCTGTACGCCATGAAGGAGTCCGGCTACACGTCCGGGCGCGCGCACATGAAGTCGGCGCGTACCGTCGGCGACGTCATCGGCAAGTACCACCCCCACGGCGATTCGGCCGTGTACGACGCGATGGTCCGCCTCGCGCAGCCGTTCAACATGCGCGTGCCGCTGGTCGACGGCCACGGCAACTTCGGCAGCATCGACGGCGACGGCGCCGCGGCCATGCGCTACACCGAGGCGCGCCTCGACAAGGCGGCCGAGGTGCTGCTGGAGGACCTCGACAAGGAGACGGTGGACTTCCAGCCCAACTACGACGAGTCGCTCACCGAGCCCACGGTGCTTCCCGCCCGGTTCCCCAACCTGCTCGTGAACGGGTCGGCGGGCATCGCGGTCGGCATGGCCACCAACATCCCGCCCCACAACCTGGGCGAGACCATCGACGCCGTGTGCCTGCAGCTGGACAACCCCGACTGCACGACCGAGGACCTGATGAAGGTGCTCCCCGGCCCCGACTTCCCCACAGGCGGCGAGATCATGGGCAAGGCCGGCATCATCGACGCGTACGAGACCGGCCGCGGCAGCCTCACCATCCGCGCGCGGTACCGCATCGAGGAGCTGAAGAGCGGCAAGTCGCAGATCGTCATCACCGAGATCCCCTACCAGGTGAACCGCAACCGCCTGCTGGAGAAGCTCGGCGAGCTCGTGCGCGACAAGAAGCTGCCCGAGATCAGCAACATCCACGACGCGGCAGACCGCAAGGGCATCGACATCATCATCGAGCTCAAGCAGGGCTCCATGCCGCAGGTGGTGCTGAACAAGCTGTTCAAGCACACGCAGCTGCAGGTGGGCTTCGGCGTGATCATGCTCGCGCTCGTCGACGGCGTGCCGCGCGTCATGTCGCTCAAGGAAGTGCTGCACCACTACATCAAGCACCAGGAAGACGTCATCGAGCGCAGGACGCGCTACGAGCTGGCGAAGGCGCAGGAACGCGCCCACATCCTGGAGGGCCTCATCGTCGCGCTCGACAACATCGACGAGGTAATCACCATCATCCGCTCGTCCGAGACCGACAAGGAAGCCTCCGCGCGCCTGACCGAGCGCTTCGGCCTGAGCGACAAGCAGACCGCCGCCATCCTCGAGATGCGCCTGCGCCGCCTGGTCGGGCTCGAGCGCCAGAAGATCCAGGACGAGCTGGCCGAGCTGCGCGAGCGCATCGCCTACTACCAGCGCGTGCTGGAGGACCGCGAGCTGCTGCACCAGATCATCAAGGACGAGCTCGCCGAGATCAAGAAGCGCTTCGGCACCCCGCGCAAGACCAAGATCGGCGCGGCGGCAACCGAGATCAACGTCGAGGACCTCATCGCCGACGAGAACATGGTCGTCACCGTGACCAAGGCCGGCTACGTGAAGCGCCTGCCCGTGGCCACGTACCGTTCCCAGAAGCGCGGCGGCAAGGGCACGCAGGGCGTCAACCTCAAGGACAACGACTACGTCGACCACCTGTTCGTGGCCTCCACCCACAGCTACATGCTGTTCTTCACGAGCAAGGGCAAGGTGTACCGCCTGAAGGTGTACGAGATCCCCGAGGCATCGCGCCACGCACGCGGCACCTACATCGGCAACCTGCTGCAGCTCGACAAGGACGAGGCCGTGGCCGCCGTCATCGCCACCAAGGACTTCCCCGAGGACGAGTTCCTCATCTTCGGCACGAAGCAGGGCATGGTGAAGAAGACGAACATGAAGGCCTACGACCGCACGCGCCGCGACGGCCTGATCGCCATCAACCTGAAGGAAGGCGACCAGCTCATCGCCGTGAAGCGTGTGGCCGAGGGCGACCACATCATCATGGCGTCGAGCTTCGGCAAGGCCATCAAGTGGGACGAGTCGGAGGCCCGCGCCATGGGCCGCGACACCACGGGCGTGCGCGGCATCACGCTGCCGGTGGGCGCTCATGCGCTGGGGCTCGAGGTGTGCAACGACAAGTACAAGCCCGAGCTGTTCGTCATCACCGAGAAGGGCTACGGCAAGCGCACCGACGTGAGCGAGTACCCGCTGCACCACCGCGGCGGCCAGGGCGTGTTCACCATCAACATGACCCAGAAGAACGGCCAGCTCGTGGACGTGAAGATCGTCCGCCCGGGCGAGGAGATCATGATCATGTCGGAAGAGGGCGTGGTCGTGCGCACCGCCGTGTCGGGCATCTCCAAGCAGGGGCGCGCAACGCAGGGCGTGCACGTGATGCGCGTGGCCGAGAAGGACAAGGTGACCGCGGTGGCGATCACCAAGACCAAGGCCAAGCGCGAAGGCGCGCGGTCGGACGACCCCGGCGAGGAGCTGGATTAATCCAAACGCGATGAGGCGCCTGGGGACGGGCGCCTCATTTGTTTCTTCCGCGCGTTACGGTGGCAACGTAATGCGATAGAATCTACTCGCCCGAAAAAGCTAAGGGAAACTGGAGGCGAGATGGCTAAGAAGGACAAGTTCAATTATTTTGACGCGTTCGAGAAGCAGCTCGACATTGCCGCCGAGGAGGCGGACATTCTCATCAATGCAATTGAAGGGTTCACCTCGGCGGAGGACCTTAAGGACCTGCTCGAGCGCGCGCACACGATCGAGCACGACGGTGACATGGTAAACCACGAGATCCTGACGAGCGTGTCCATCGACTTCATCACGCCCTTCGAGCGCGAGGACATCATCGCGCTCGCGCAGGAGCTCGACGACGTCACCGACATGATCGAGGGCGTGCTCCAGCGCTTCTACATGTTCGACGTGCACTTCATGCATCCGCAGGCCATCGAGTTCGCCGAGATCATCAAGAAGAGCATCAAGGCGCTGCGCAAGTCGATGGGGTCGTTCCGCGAGTTCAAGAAGCTCAAGAAGATCCGCACCATGGTGGAGGACGTGGCCGAGCTCGAGGAGCGCGCCGACGCCCTGTACATGGAGACCATCCGCCAGCTGTACACCGAGGATGCGGAGAACGCCGTGCGCATCGAGGTGTGGTCGCGGCTGTTCGACCGCCTGGAGGCGATCTGCGACGTCACGAAGGCGGTCGCCGACACCATGGCCACCATCGCGCTGAAGAACGTTTAGCGCGGAGAGCGGTTGGGCCGAAGGCAGTTTGAAAGAAGGCACATGGCTTTAATCGTTTGCAAATTCGGGGGGACGTCGGTCGCCTCGCCCGAGCGGCTGCGCAACGTGGCTAAGCGCCTCGTCGCGCGCAAGCAGGAAGGGCACCGCGTGGTCGCGGTCGTGTCTGCCATGGGCAAGACGACCGACGAGCTCGTGGGCCTGGCCGCCGCCGTCAACCCCAACCCGCCCACGCGCGAGCTCGATCGCCTGCTCTCCACGGGCGAGCAGGTGAGCATGTCGCTGCTCGCCATGGCCATCGAGGCCCGCGGCTACCAGGCCATGAGCTTCACCGGCCGCCAGGCGGGCATCGTCACCGACAACACGCACAACAAGGCCAAGATCGTGAGCGTCGACAGCAAGCGCATCCTCGAGGCCCTCGACGCGGGCTACATCCCCGTGGTGGCGGGCTTCCAGGGCATCGACGCCAACGGCGACATCACCACGCTCGGCCGTGGTGGTTCGGACACCACCGCGGTGGCCGTGGCCTGGGGCATCGATGCGGACGTCTGCGAGATCTACTCCGACGTCGACGGCGTGTACTCCGCCGACCCGCGCATCTGCCCGCGCGCGGCCAAGCTCGACGAGATCAGCTACGACGACATGCTCGAGATGGCGGGCGCCGGCTCGGGCGTCCTGCAGATGCGCGCCGTCGAGTTCGCCCGCAAGTTCAACGTCGTCATCCATTCGCGCTCGGCGTTCTCCGACGCCGAGGGCACGTACGTCAAGGAGGCCTGCGACATGATGGAGGAAGCCGTCATCACCGGCATAGCGCACGACACCTCGGAGGTGAAGGTGACCATCCGTGGCGTGCCCGACGCGACCGGCGTGGCCGCGAAGGTGTTCAGCGCCCTGGCGGGCAATTCCGTGAACACCGACATGATCATCCAGAACATCTCCGAAGACGGTTTCACCGACATATCGTTCACCTGCCCCGCCGCCGACATGGGCCGCGCCAAGGAGACGCTCGACCGCGTGGTGCCCGAAATCGACGCGCGCGAGGTGGACATAGACGAGAACGTGGCCAAGGTGAGCCTGGTCGGTACGGGCATGCGCTCCACGCCGGGCGTGGCCGCGCGCGCCTTCACGGTGCTCGGCGAGAACGACATCAACATCCTCGCGATATCAACGTCTCCCATCCGCCTGTCGGTAGTCGTCGACGCGGCGCAGGTGGCGGATGCCGTCCGCTGCCTCCACACCGCCTTCGACCTCGACAGCGACGAGGTGTTCGAGGAGACCCAGCTGTCGGCGGAAGAAATTGCCGCCAAGATGAACAAAGGAAGGTAGGCCATGAGTTTTTGCCGTTGGCAAAAACTCTTAGTAGCGATGGCCGCCCTCTGCCTGGCGGTGTGCCTCGCGGCGTGCTCGGGCGGCGGATCGGGCGGCGGCGCGAAGTCGGGATCCGTCATGGACAGGGACGCCCCCGCCACCGGAAGCGAGTTCTCCCAGCCTGCGGCACCGCGCATGCCCTCGCCCAACCTGGACGGCGACCCCGCCATCGACGTGTCTCACGTGAACGAGGGCTACGTGTCGGCGCGCGCGACCGACGCCGCGCGCCTGAAGTTCCAGGTGAAGAGCGGCGACATGACCTACAACTACGACCTGCCCAACACCGGGGAGGAGGCCGTGTTCCCCATCAACATGGGCAGCGGCACCTACGAGTTCCGCATCATGCGCAACACCGAGGGGTCGAACTACGTCGAGCTGATGAGCGAGCCCGCCGAAGTGGCCCTCGAGTCGGAGTTCGTGCCCTTCGACATCCCCAACCTGTACTGTAACTACACTCCCTCGAGCGACTGCGTGACCATGGCGCGCAAGGTAACGGAGGACGCGCCCAACCAGGGCGAGGCCGTCAAGGCGGTGTGCACCTACCTGGTGGAGAACATAACGTACGACACCGACAAGGCCGAGAAGCTCTCCACCGCGACCGGCTACATCCCCAACCCCGACGACACGCTGCGCACGGGCACGGGCATCTGCTTCGACTACGCGTCGCTCGCCGCGGCGATGTTGCGCTCCATGGGATTTCCGACGAAGATAATCACCGGATACGTGGGCAGCGGCGACAGCATCTACCACGCGTGGATAATGGTGTATGCGGACGGTCAATGGCATACGGGTATGTTCGCAGTGGATCCGAAGACGTGGTCGCGCGTGGACGTGACCTTCGCCGCTGCGGGAGCAAGCGATTTCGTGGGAGACGGGAGTGCCTACACCGATAGGTACGTGTATTAGGCGAAAGAGGAAGTTCGATGGCGGATAAACAGCTGGAGAGCAGCGCGCTGAGCGCATTCTGCGGGAGCATGGCCACCATGATGGCGGCGGGCATCCAATCCGAGGAGGCCGCGCTCCTGCTGTCGGAGAACCGCGAGCGCTCGCGGTTCCAGGAGGTGTGCCGCTTCGTGTACGAGCGCCTGGTTGAGGGCAGCACGCTCTCGCAGGCCATGCGGGAGAGCGGCGGCTTCCCCGATTACACGGTGAACATGGTCGCCACGGGCGAGCAGTCGGGCCATCTGGAGCCGGCGTTGCGCAACCTGGAGGCGTACTACTCCGAGGAGGACCGCGTGTTCAACAAGCTGCGCAGCAGCGTGGGCTACCCGGCTGCCCTGCTGTGCATCATGACCGGCATCCTCGCCTTCACCGTGATCGTCATCCTGCCCGTGTTCGCCGGCGTGTACCGCAACATCGCCGGCTCGCTGCACACCGGGCTGTTCGCGAGCACCGCCGTTTCCAACACCATCGGCATCGTGGCGCTCGTCGTGACCGCCATCTGCGCGATCGTCGCGCTCGTGCTGTCGCTGTCGACGCGCAGCGAGGCGGGCCGCACGCGCGCCATCCGCATGTTCGAGAAGTTCGGGCCCACGCGCAAGGCCATGTACCAGCTGGCGCTCTCGCGCTTCACGGCGGCCCTGGCGACGTACGTGGCCTCGGGCGTCACGACCGAGGACGCAATGCACCGGGCCATCGAGACGGTCGAGCACCAGGAGCTCAAAGCCAAGCTGCAGAAGGTGCACGCGAGCATGGTCGACCTCGACAACCCGCGCAGCCTGACGCAGGCGATCAGCGAACACGAGGTGTTCGACCCGCTGTACGTGCGCATGCTCAACGTGGGCAGCCAGGCCGGCAGCGTCGACAAGATTCTCACGCAGCTGGCGGAGACGTTCTTCGACGACGCCGTGGTGCAGATCGACAGCGCGCTCGACCGCATCGAGCCGCTCATGGCGGCGTTCCTGACCATCGCGGTGGGCGCAACGCTCGTAGCGGTAATGCTGCCGCTCGTGGGCATCATGACGGCGCTCGGGTAAGGAAGGGGCGCGTTCGGCGTGGCTCAGGCGCGTGGGAACATAGAGCAGGCGGTGCGTACCGCGGGGACCGTGCGCAAGCGCGCGGGCGGGCAGGACCCCCTGCGCGCGTTCTCGGTATTGCTGATGGCCGTGTTCTTCGTCGTGCTCATGATCGGGCTCGTGGCGGGCGTGAGCATGTACCGCTCGATCGCCGCGGCGCAGGAGCGCGCGAACGACCTCGACATGCGTGCGGGCATCGTGTCGAGCGCCGTGCACCTGAACGACGTGCACGACGCGCTCGCCAGGGGCAAGGGGCCCGAAGGGGACGCCCTCGTGCTCGTGGACCACGTTGACGGGCAGGCCTACGAGACCCGCATCTACCAGTACCAGGGCAAGCTCGTGCAGGAGTACTCGTTTGCGGACCGCGCCTACCAGCCCCGAGACGCCAACGAGCTCCTCGATGCAGGGAGCTTCTCATTCACCATCGACGGCGGCCTCGTGACGCTGGACATCGACGGCAAGTCATTCGATCTGTACGTGCGCAGCGCGCAGGACGGCACAGCGGAGGGGGGTGCGTCGTGAAGGGCAAGTTCCCGCTCCTGAGCAGGAAGGCCGAGGCAGCCCCGTGGGGCGCGGCTGCCTTCCTGGTGGAATCTATGCTGCTGCTCGTGTTCCTGGCGGTGGCCATGGCGGTGTTCGTGCAGGTGTTCGGCCTGTCGATCGCCCGGGCCAGCGAGGGTGAGGACCTCTCCCGCGCCATCGAGGTCGCGAGCACCACGGCGGAGCGCTTCGCGGCAGACCCCGCAAAGGCTGAGGGCACGACCGAGGTCGACGGCATGCACGTGGTGTG